>CAZJXF010000020.1:0-35670 GCA_964549995.1 uncultured Desulfatirhabdium sp.
ACGTTTCCGCTGCTTCGCAAAACACCACCCGCCCTCCTGCTGGAAGCTCGGCATTGGAAGGAAATCGGTAGGTAGCGACTTTTTGCGAGGTCATCAAAAATGATGGCCTCACCGACCGGGTTTCATCCCTTCAGCCGATAGCCCTCAAACGACACCACCGCCAAACCGATCATATAAAAAATGCAGCACCACGCAAACCAGTCTCCCCACGTGACATAGATCGTCTGTTGCTGCATCAGCGGGATCTCGTTTCTGGATACGGCATCCACGAACAAATCGGTCGGCCGAGAGATTCGGCCTATCGGATCGATGAAGCCGCTGATTCCCGTGTTGGCGGATCGGATCAGCGCCCGCCGGTTTTCGACGGCTCGAAAGACGGCCATCGAAAAATGCTGGAACGGCGCAGCCGTTTTTCCATACCAGGCATCGTTGGTCATGCTCACCAGCACTTCCGCACCGTTGCGGCACGCCTGCCGGGACAGATAGGGAAAGATCTGCTCATAACAGATCAGCACCCCCAGCGGGTGATCGTTCATCAGCAAGACCCGGCCCGGATCGCCTTCCTGAAAATCGCCCACTTCTTCGACCAATTTACCGATAAAGGGCAGCCATCGTTGAAACGGAACGTATTCGCCGAAGGGCACCAGATGGGCCTTGTCGTAACGTCCCCGCACCATGCCGTCGGGATCGAAGAGAAAAGCGCTGTTGTAATAGGCCGATCGCCCGTCTTCGCTCTGGATATACGGACTTCCGACCAAAAACCAGCTTTGACTTTGACGCATGCCTTCCTTCAGCAGAAGCGTCATTCCGAGGTTTCGCCCCATATAAAACGGTGCGGCGGTCTCCGGCCAGACCACCAGGTCGGGAGCATTCGACTGCAAACCCGACCGGGAAAGCCGTAGGTATTTTTCGACGGTCGACTGCTGTCGACTTGGATCCCATTTGACCGACTGATCGATGTTCCCCTGCACCACCACGGCATCGATGCTTGGCGCATCGTCCATGATTTCCTGAATCGACTGGATTTTCCATTGACCGTATGCGGCTACGTGAACGACGACGATCGCTGTCGACAGAACGAACGTCCAAGCGAATCGCCGCTCGACCTCCCGACCTGCCTTTCCTGCAACCGTCGAAAGAACATCGTACAAGGCCACGTTCACCAAGACAATGACGAAAGATATGCCGTACACCCCGCACCAGTCGGCGATCTGGACGATTCCAAGATGGGGATATAGGCTGTTGCCGAGCAATTCCCACGGGAACCCGCTCAGAAAAGTCGAACGCACGTATTCAAGGACGACCCAAAAAGCCGGGATGCTCCATTTTCCCCAGTTCGAGGAAGCCAAAACCCGGGATGACCACCAGGCAAAGAGCCCTGGAAAAAGTGCCAGATAGCTCACCAGCAACAACACGATCCCCCAGCCTGCGACCACCGGAATATGGCCGTACACCACCAGCGTGTGGTTGAGCCAGCCGAGTAGGGTTGCAAAGTGAACCAACCCGCAGACAAAGCCCAAGCGAAAAGCCTTGCCGCCGCTTTGCCCCCGGACGGCAAACAAGAGCGGCAGCAGGCTGATCCACGCCATGTGGGTCCAACCGATTTTCGGAAAGCACGTCGTCAAGAGCAGCCCGCTCGTCCCGGCTGCAATTGTACGCCATGCCCCGATCAGCATGCTTTCCGATCGTATCATGATACGCCTCGATGGCTCCCTGTTTGGAAGAGTGAATGGTTGGAAGAAATCCGGGTTACCTGAACACGAAAGGTTTTTGGAAAGGAAAAGCGGGCGGTCGGTCCATCACCGACAGCGAAGGGATTGAACGCTCAGAGGCGAGAAAAACGGCGGCAGGAAACACCTGGAATGCAGGCTTCCTCAGGATCGGGCATAAACCCTGTCACATGATTCATCGTGCACATCAATTGAGAAATCGGTTCCTTCAAAAGGTAGGATGAGCCCTCAATAAAATAAGATGGGCCCTCAAGCAATCGATCAAACTACCGAATGTTCCGTTTGCTGTAAATCTGGTCGGGGCGAGAGGATTTGAACCTCCGACTTCCTGCTCCCAAAGCAGGCGCGCTGCCAGACTGCGCCACGCCCCGAAGATCACTATAGCGCCCTTCGAAAAACGTTTTGCTTCTATAGCATGATCGCAGAATACAGGCAAGCATCAAGCGCATCATCCGTTGACGTCAGCAATTTCGATGTGATACGTTGATCGCAAAGTGCGCAGTGTTGCGTTCGAAAGTTCGCCCTTCCCCGGCTCGATTTCTCTTCAACGACACGGAATGAAGGCTCCCATGTTCATCGACGAAGATGGCGACCACTTTCATAAATTCCACCACATAAATGATGGACTTGCAAAAAGGCGATCCTATAGACGGCTTCGAAAAAAGGCCGCAGGCAAGGAGTGCAAATCCCGTCTGTGAGGCGTACTTAGACGTACGCCGCAACGACGAGGGATGCAGCACGACACAGCATCCGGCCTTTTTGCGAAGCCGTCATGAATGAATGGAGCGGCATGCTCTTCCATCACCCTATTCCAAACACAGGAGAGTCAACTCGATGCAGCTAAGCGGCAAACTCTACGCAGAATCTCCGATTTACCGAGGCAACGCCCGAAAAACCCTCTTTACCCGAGATGGGGATGGCAGCCAAAGGCTGGTATCTTTAGCCGGAGAAATCGGTGGAACCGCCCAGGCACTCATGGACGCCTTTATCGGTATCTCGAAAGACGGTCGCAACAAGGGGCTGCTCAATCAGTTGTGGGAAAGACTTTACGGCAGTCCGCTTCCTCAACAACTCATTCAATCCGTCTCCTGTCAATTAAATCCCCGATGCTATCCCAAAGACCGGTTCTTCGATCTGCGGATGGGCATCCGACTGAACGAAGATCGGGCTGCGGCGGAGGCCAACGCCAACTACAAATTCGAAACCCTGTTTCGCCATTCCGTGTTCGATTTCAACATGCTCGTCAACGACAAGGTGCTCAAGGAAGGCGACAACGCTTCGAAATTGTTCTATCTGTTGCAGGAGCTTTCCGCGGGACGCTTCTGGTTCGGGGCCGGAAAGAGCAAGGGGTTGGGAAAGTGCCGGCTTGAACTGCAAACCTCCATCGAAGCCCCTCAGGAACCTCCCCACATCCAGCCGAAGGCAAACCACCTTCAGATCTCGATCACCTTCGATGCTACCAACCCGATTCTGGTCGGATGGAACTGGGGAAAGATCAACCCCGAAATTCCGGCGTTCACGGCAGTCGACGGGCGTACCCTCGTATCTGGCCTGCGTCATTTGCCGGCACCCGTCCGAAAGCGCCTCGAAGGTCCGCTTGCAGGCCCGATTCTGAACCCGAAGGATTGGAAGCGTCGGTTCACGGAATACCTCCCAAAGGTTATCGGCATCTGGCTTCAGGAAGGCACCCGAAGAGAAGCGGAAACCTGTATTCTGTCCACCGGGGCCGTCGCCAAGCTTACCAAGGGGAAGCACCCGCTCAGCAAGAAGGTGGTCAAGGCATTGGAATCGATTGTCGATCGGCCTTTCGAGAGCCAGGATGCCTTGCTGCAGACCCTCCGGGAGGCATTGGGAGCCAATGCCAACATGATCGACCGCATCCTGAAAGTCGTCGAGGTGCGCAAGGAAACCGTCCATCGACTCGATGGTGATCTTTGGCGAGAACTTGCCGTCGGCCTCGGCCTATCCGAAACGCCTCCTGAATCCATCGTATCCCACATCCAGGACGAAAAACAGCTGACCGAAGCCCTGATCCAGGAAATCCGGCCGGCCCTTTCCATGCTCTTCACCCAGATCGATCAACAGATCCGGCTTTCCCAAAGCGACACCTGGGTGGAAATGGAATTTTCCAATCGGGAAGAGCACCTGAAGATCAAGCAAATGCTCCTTAAAGGAGCCATCCCCGAAGATCACTGGGGCGACCCGATGGACGTTCCGGAAGGGGTCAACGCAGCAGCATGGCGTGAATTCACCGAATCCCACCAGCGGGTACGATTTCAGCACATGCTCAATGAACGCAACCTCAACAAGAGCATCACCAACGACCGCAACTTCATCGACTGCCTTCAATCCTATCGGGAAAAAGTTCGACAGGAACTGGCCCAACCCGACCACATCGACTTTCGGGCTGGTGGTATCGCAAACCGCGTTATTTCAAAAGTCTATGGCAAACCCTACGACAATATGTTCACACGAATGCTCTGCTGGGACCCCGTCTCACCGGGCGAATCGAAATGGTCCATCTTCATCCCAGGGAGCACCATCAAGGGAGCCTTTCGCAAACGGGCCTCCCAGATTCTGAAAACCCTATGGGGCGAAGGAGCCAACACCCTACAGGCCGTCCATCGGCTTTTCGGCGAGCAAGGGCAGCGAGGAATGATTCTCTTCTCCGACGCCTATCTGGTGGACACCGCCACCTCCG
This sequence comes from uncultured Desulfatirhabdium sp., assembly GCA_964549995.1. Lineage (GTDB taxonomy): Bacteria > Desulfobacterota > Desulfobacteria > Desulfobacterales > Desulfatirhabdiaceae > Desulfatirhabdium. Next base: position 4,432 of record CAZJXF010000020.1, read on the forward strand.
AGCGCTACTGGTGCGTCATGGACGGCGTGAAGATGGATCCGAAAACCGGAGCCCCTATCGAGGAAGCCAAGGCGGACTACCTCTTTGCCTATGGCGATCGCCTTCGCTTCCACATGCAGCTCGACATCCAGGACCTGCGCCCGGAAGATGAACCCCTGCTGACGATTCTAAAACACCTACTTCGCGATTTCCGCAACGGCGACATCCCGCTTGGCGGATTCAAGACGGACGGGTTCGGGTGGGTCAAGGCGGACATCCAACGATTGACCTGGCTTACGGGAGACCCCAAGGGCATCGGAAAGGCGATCATCGGGGAAACTCCGACCGTCCGCGATGGTCTGTGGTACAAGAGCGAACTCACCGATACAGCCGCAACAGACGCTATGACCTCTTGCAATGCCCTGCCCAGCCGAAGAGAGACTGCCGGCGATCCCCCAAGAACCGATGCCGGCTTCATTTCCCACAGGGCCTTCGGCGGATACTGCGGTATGCTTCGTATCGAAATCGAGGTACTTCGCCCGACCTGCATCCGGGAAAGCGGCGAACCCTCCTTCCGGATCGATTTATCGGATGGCCCGGTCAATGGATGGGATTTCTTCTCGCTATCTCCGGCCGAAGCCGCTTGTCGCGGGAATCAGAAGACCTATGCCTTTCCGAGCAAGTCCCTCAAGGGCTTGCTTCGCCACATTTACAGCATTACCAGTGATTCTCGAAAGGAAAGTGTCGATCTGTCCCGTCTGAATCCGACAGACAGCCTGTTCGGCTGGGTCGGCAATGGCCCCAACCAGGCCATCATGGGCAGAATCTCCTTTGAATTCGCCCCGTTCCAAAATTCGATCCTGAGCTGGTTCAAGGTCCCCTACCCCTACGGCTGCTGGAAGTTTCTGGACGGACAATGGAAACACGAAGACAACGGCTTCGTCAGTCCGTTTCTCATCGAAGACACGTGGCGTGTGTTCCCCCATGTGCCATTTCCCGATTTCGTTCAGGAGCTCGATACGTTTCAACCGGACACCGTTCAAGCATCCTATTTCCGAGCCATGAAACCCGGAAGCCGGGCCCGTTTCAGCCTACGCTTCTGGAACCTCACGCGGGAAGAGCTCGAACGTCTGATCTGGTGCATCACCCTCGAGCAGGATATGGGCCACAAGATCGGAACAGGACGCTATCTCGGCTTCGGAACGATCCGGATGCACTTGCTTTCGGACAGTCATCTCATCGACTGGAAAGCGCGATACGAGGGCAAACCCGAAAGCCAGTGGAAAAGGCCGCTCGATCCGGATCGATGGAAAAACCCCGGAGCGATCTCCCACATCGAAGTGTTGCGGAAGGCTCTTCATGTTGACTGAGTTGGATTGGATTCTTCTCAGCCGCAATGGATACGAGCTCTTCGCCACCCTGAAAGTTCTGGAAACCAGGTCCGATCTACCGACAGCAGCGTCGGAGATCGGACCTCCGCATGCTGCGACCGCCGATCTCTGCCGCCGCTGCTGGATCTATCCAGGCACGTCCTACTATCGATCGACCCCCTACTGCCCGTTCTGTCTGGATATCCTACGGTCTAGCCGAGCATATGGCTATCACGCCCGAAGTGCCGTCGCGATCTGGGGAAACGTCGATCCCCTACCGAAACATCTCGTTGAGCGATCGGACCTGTACGCAAAGCCATCCACCGGTTCCTACATCCATGATGATCATCACTTCCTGTTGTTGTTGCATCGCAAGAAGTTAAAAGCTTGGGTAGAGGACATCCTTTTATACCATCCGGATATAACGGGATATGTGACGATCTTCCCCCCGCGCAGCAACTCGCTTATCCAGATCAATGACACAATCACCCGGGTAATCTACGCCACTCCGAATTATCATGACAATCAGCTTTGGGTTCGCTTCTATGACAACGTTTTTCAGCTGTTTCAATCGAACCGGTTGAAAAGAAAGCCGGCACCGATCTACGACATCGGCACGTTCAAAAGCCTTCTGGAGGCGGCCGCCGTCTTTCGTTCGATATTGAAACCGGAAGCACAGCAAGCGCTCCATGAGATTCTAACTCTGGAAAACGACTCCGAAGAACGCTTCTACTGGGGAAGGCTGTTGAACCTGCTCCAACCCGAAGCCGTCGCCATGCTGGAAGCCTGGCGCATCCGACAATGGCCGAAATCCCAACTCAAAGCGTTCTTCGATCTGATGAAATATGTGGAATATTATTCGACAGATTCCGATGATTCGCTACCTGATCGTTCTGCGAATCAATAAGCCCATCGTCTTCCTGCCGACGTGGCTTCCGGCGGAAGTCTCCCTGGTTCTGGGCACCTTGATTGCCGATCGCCTTCCGGTGCAATGGGTCCGACAATGGCGAAAGGCGCTTGCGGTATGGAAGGAGGACAAAAGGGATTCGACAACCCATCCTCCACGATCGAGCTTCACCGCCCCCCCACCGGAGGCCTCCTGGCCCATCGAAACGGTCTGGTTTCCGTATCCGAGGAAACGGCACTATCATTCCGGTGAACGCATCCTGTTGGAATTCAAAATAATCGGCGAGGAGGCAGATCACGGTTTTTTTCTCGAATCGGTCCTACCTGTTCTGGAAGCTGCAGGATACCGCATCGACACTCCTTGGTACAGGCAGGATTCCCTGTGGGGTCGGTATGAAATCGCTGCCGTATATGTGGGAAGAGGAAGGCACTGGGAGCCGCTGGTACAAAACGGAAGGCTGGATTTGAGATATCAGGCGAGCGTCACCCAGTGGATCGAAGGAATGGATGAGGTCCCGCCATCGCCCAAACAGTATTCCACCCTGAACTGGGTGACTCCTTTCGACGGCCTGCCCTATGGGAATCCGAGCGCTTCAGAATTGTCTTCTAAAAACAATCTGCCGCCAGTACCTCACCTCAGGCAGGTGCTGGATGCGACCGTCGCACGCATTGCTTCCGTTCTGCCGGGTAAACGAAACGATATGGAATTGTTCTGGGAAGGGATCGCTCCAGCGGATGCCGCTCCATTGCAGGAAGCCTTCAATCAGGCCGAAACGATCGGCCAGAAGGACCACAGCATTGTGCCTCCGCCCAAAGGGTTTCCGGGACAAGGCATCGGATCCGTCACTTTCAACGACAGCATTCCCCCCATCCTGCTGCCTCTTCTCGATATCGGCTCCATTCTCCATGTAGGCAGACAAACCCATATCGGGTGTGGAACCTTCTATCTGACATAGGTCCTGGAGAAAAAGTGGGCAGTCGGCAGTGGGCGGTGGGCAGTAGATGGGATGCTGTTTGATGGCTGAAGGAGGTGGCCGTACCGCAAGCCGAAGCGTCGTAAGCACCCGGCCCTACGAGATCGAGCGGCTGAGTGTATCCGATACAACGAAAAAGACGTTCTTCTTTTCATGCGACTCGGATGAGACTTTTGGACTTTTTCCGAGTCCGCCACCTATGACGGCTTCGCAAAAAGACCAAGGGCTTCCACCACCCGTTCGACAGCCGCATAGGCCGTGCACACGGCGATCCCGACGCCGGACTTGCTGCGGATCCAGTCCTGATGCGCCAGAATCGATCCTGCTGCGAACAGCAGGGGATGGAAGACGTCATTTGAAGGGCCGATCGGGCGAAAAGCCGCATCGACATCGATGCCTGCCCGATGGATGGGATGACCACGGGTATCGAAAAAATCCGCCCGATGCCAGCCGGAGCGATCCAAAGGCTGAACCACCGGCAGATCGAGGAGACTTTCCCGAATGCGATGCTTCTCCGCCACCAGCCCTCCCCCAAAAAACCTTCCGGTGGCAAGCAACACGGATCGGGCGGTGATTTCCTTTTCTGGAGCCATCCGGCCCAAGGACAGCCGGAATCCCATAGCATCCGCTTGAAGGTTGAACACGCGATGCTGAAAATGGGCGCATACCCCCATTTCCGGAAGGGCCCGTTCGAAAGTTTCTTTCAACCGGATGCCGGGAACCGATGGCGGAATTCCCGGAATTTCAAATACCGGCACCCCCAAGCGTTCCTCCAAGTCGCGCAACACCGCCGTGCTGTCGGAAATGCCCAAAACGGCCGGCACCCCAACCACCTGTGCATCCCCGAGCCCGGTCCGAACGGCATCGGCGAATCGGCTTCGGATCTGCGCACTTTCCATGGCACGCGCCGTCATTTCGGGATAGAGCTCTCCCATGCCGTCGGTTTCGGGGAAAACCACATGCATCGCCCGCAGCCCCGGCCAGACATCCTGCAGGCTTTGAACGATCTGTGTGGCGCTGAAACCGCGCAGCCCAGCGATATCGACGATGAGGCAAGGAAGGTTCCGCTCGAGTCCCAACACGCCGGCCGACACGGTGATCGGAAGACAATAGGAGGTCTTGATGGTTCCCTGACTGGTGATGATCCGAAGATTTTCGGCCTCGCTGCGATGATAGGGCAGGCCCCAGCGATCCAAAAATGCCAGCAGGTGTGTCCATGCCGAGCGCATTTGCGCCATCGAAACCCGGGCATAGGGATGATTGGGTTCTTCTTGTACCAACCGCTCGACGGCCGCCCAGGGATTTTTCCAGCGATCGGCTGCGGAAAGCGGATGAATCGCCAGAAAATCGAGCAGTCCGCTCGAGAAAAGGATTTCGCCGGTCAACCCGGCGATGGCAACCCGCAGCCCCTTGCCGGAAGCCAGCACGGCGGCACTCATGCCCGCCATCCCGGTTCCGATGATGGCCAGATCGTAGGATTCTGAAGATATCGGTTCACTATGCATGGACTTCGCTATCAAAAGTGATGGCCTCGCAAAAAGTCGCCGTCCCCCTGATTTTGGGGTATTTCCGGGCCTGAGCATGGGGGCGGGTACGCCTTTTGATGCTGCAGCGGAAACTTGTTTGAAGCCGCCGGAGATCGTTGGGCCGGGCATGCAAAACGCTTCGGCTTGTATTTGAAAAGCATGCTATTTCAATGAGATGCTCTTTCCTGGAGCGTCTGGCACCATGCCCGGCCCTACGAGCTCGGGCGGCTGAGTTTTTCCGATGCAGCGAAAAAGGTGTGCCCGCCACCATGCGGCTCGCTGGAGACTCACTGACTTTGTGCGAGTCCATCAAACCTGATGGACTCGCACAAAGTCCAAGATATGGACGGCTTCGCAAAAAGGCCGCAGGCAAGGAGTGCAAATCCCGTCTGTGAGGCGTACTTAGACGTACGCCGCAACGACGAGGGATGCAGCACGACACAGCATCCGGCCTTTTTGCGAAGCCGTCAAACCTCACTACGGGCTGAACGACCCAGGAGGATGTTCCATCTCGAAAAGCCCGCAGTGAATGGCTTCCTGCAATTCGGCATGTCGCATCTGCTCGCCCCAAAGAACGGCCTGCATGCCTTTCCACCTTTCCCGCAGAAAAGCGGCGAGCTCATCCGCACCCTGCCGCCCCTGAAGCCATCCGCGGTCATACAGGTGGCTGACGATCCGAACACTGCAGTACGCTCCCTGACAGGGCCCCTTTCCGATGCGGCTTCTCACCCCGATGGCTTTCAAACCGGCGGGAACATGCTGCGTGTTCAGGGTCTCGAGGATGCAGTCGATGGCACTCTTCGGCACCATTTCGCATTCGCACAGCAGCAAATCCCCAGCCTGCTGCGCCTTCATCCAGTAGCGAGGCGCTCTGCCGGGCTCGGACCACTGACAGGCGGCATGTTCCGGAAGGGGAATGGTTCCGGTGGTGCAGGAAACCGGGTACCGGAGTTTCTCGCAGACAAGATCCGCCGTTTTTTCGGCCATCAATCGATACGTGGTCAGTTTTCCGCCGGTGATGGTCACGAGGTTGTGGATACCTTCCCGTGCGTGATCGATCAGGACGAAATTGCGGCGGATCGTCCGGCCATCGAAAGCATCACCGCTACTGACCAAGGGTCGGACGCCACAATAGGCGCGGATGAGCCTCGTTTGCTGAAAGTCCGGCACCATCACCGTCATCTCCCGAACCAGCATATCGACTTCTTCGGTCGTCGGCAGCAGTCGGTCGGGTTCCTCCACCCGGAGCGAAGACGTTCCTGCGATCGACACCGTACCCCCCGGCACCAGAATATCCCCGTCTGCAGGGGGTCTAAGCCGGTGCAGCACCCGTTCGGCGATCCGTTCATGGGAAATAACAAGGGTTCCCTTGGAATACACCATAGGAAGGGAAAGCCCTGCCAGCTGCACAACCTTTCCAGCCCATGCGCCGGCCGCGTTGACGACAATTTGGGGCCGAATGCGTCGGATTTCTCCGGTTGCGGTATTGCGCAGGGTCACTTCCCGGATGGCGCCGTTGGCGATTTCCATCGATTCCACCGGAGAAAAACACATCAGCTCGGCCCCGTGGGCCATGGCATCGAAAAGGTTTTCGAAGGCGAGCCGAAACGGATCGACGACGGCATCCGGGGTGAGGTAGGCTCCAAGAACACCCGTCCCTACGGATGGTTCCATATCGAGGACTTCTTCAGAGGTGACCTTCTGGACATCGATGCCGCTTGCAGCGCATGCTTCCTCGAACCGCCCCGCATGGGCGAGGTCCTCCCCATTCATGGCCACAAAGAGTCCGCCCGTCGGCTCGATGCACTGGGCGGCCATTCGCCTGAGCAGCCGGTTTTCGCTCATGCACTCTGCGGCCGTCTCCACATCCTGAAGCACATAGCGGCATCCGCTGTGCAGCAGCCCGTGGTTCCCTCCCGAGGCTCCCGCATTGACATCCCGACGTTCGACAATCGTGCAGGGAACCCCCCGAAGCGTCAGGTCACGCGCCACCCCGACACCGGTGACCCCACCGCCGATGACCAAAACGGGCGTTTCTTCCACGCCGCTCATGAATCCTGCCCGGTCGAGAAAAGGACGCCCCGGGTCTTGGCGTCAAAGACGTGGATATGTCCAATGTTCACCGTCATGGTGACCGATTCACCGATTTGTGGCGCCAGGCGTCCCTCGCACCTACCGACCCAGACGCGATCACCGATTCGCACATGAACATAGGTTTCGCTGCCGAGAGGTTCCACCATTTCCACACGACCGTCGACCTCAAAAGCATGTACCCAGCCGGTCTGGGTCCCGGCCAGGGTGATGTCTTCGGGACGAAGGCCACAGATCACCGCCTGGCCGTCTTCGATCGCTGTTGCCACATCCGGCTTCGGAAGGCGGACAGGAAAGGCGGCATGATCCCCGAAAACAATCCGCGGAGAACCGGTCAAGGCCAGGCGGCCTTCGACGAGGTTCATGGGCGGGCTTCCGATGAATCCGGCGACGAAGGTATTCACCGGCCGATGGAAAAGCTCGAGGGGCTTGCCGATCTGCTCGATGCGGCCGTCGCGCAGCACGACGATGCGGTCCGCCAGGGTCATGGCCTCGATCTGGTCATGGGTGACATAGATGACCGTGGCATGCACCCGCTGATGGAGAAGCTTGATTTCCGCCCGCATCTGGGTGCGCAGCTTCGCGTCGAGATTGCTTAAGGGTTCGTCGAAGAGGAAGACCGATGGATTTCGTACGATGGCCCGCCCCATGGCCACCCGCTGACGCTGGCCGCCGGACAGCTCGAAGGGTTTGCGGTGCAGCAAATCGGTCAGCCCGAGGATGTCGGCAGCCGCCCGAACCCGCTGCTCGATTTCCGCACGAGGGGTCTTTTTGAGCCGAAGGCCGAAGGACATGTTCTCGAACACGTTCATGTGGGGATAGAGGGCGTAGTTCTGAAACACCATGGCGATGTGTCGGTCTTTCGGGGCAAGATCGTTGACCACCTGATCCCCGATGGAGATGGTTCCCGAGCTGATCGTCTCGAGACCTGCGATCATCCGAAGGATGGTGGATTTGCCGCACCCGGAGGGACCCACCAGTACCATGAATTCCCGATCTTCGATCTCCAGATCGACGTTGTGAATGACCTCCGCTTTACCGAACCGCTTGATGACATTTTTCAGAACGACCGTTGCCATAAAACGCTCCACCGAAGATGGGGGACAAGATCCATTGGAGAATCCCCCGGTTTTAAAATGGTTTTTGGGAGGGAGAATCCTCATTTCCGGAGACGATGTCAAGATTTTCGTTGAATTCGGAAGTACAGCGACCTCTTGCGAAACCTCCACCCTCTACCGGGAGGAACGATTTTGTGAACGATTTTCTGTTGACTCGACCAGGAATGACTTCTATAGAGGGTTTGGATTCACCTCATCACCGGTCGACCGTTCGTCGTTCCCTTTCCCCACCACCCCCATTTCGAAAGGAGAGACCATGAGAAAAGGTTCGAATGCCGTATGTCTGGTTGCAATCCTGGCCATGCTGATCGTTCCCGTCGCCGCTGCCTGGGCGGAACCCATTGAAATCCAGCTTTGGCATGCCCAAAGAGGGCCGCGTGAAGAGACCCTGAACAAAATCGTGGACGCGTACAACAAATCCCAGTCGAAATTCAAGGTCATCTCTACACATAAAGGATCTTACGACGAAACGATGAATGCGGGAATCGCCGCTTTCCGTGCGAAGAAACAGCCGCATATCCTGCAGGTATACGAAGTCGGCACCCAGACGATGATGCTCTCCGGAGCCATCTATCCGGTGGTGGATCTGATGAAGGATACGGGGCACAAGATCGACTGGTCCGCTTACCTCCAGCCCGTCCTTTCCTACTATGTTTCCGCAAAGAACGAACTGCAGTCCATGCCCTTCAATTCCTCCACGCCCGTCATGTATTACAACAAGGACCTCTTCCAAAAGGCAGGCCTCGACCGACCTCCCCGCACCTGGGATGAAGTAGGGGAATTCACCAAGAAACTCGTCGATTCCGGCGCCAAATACGGGATGACGGTCGCCTGGCAGACATGGGTGATGATCGAAAACTATTCGGCCATCCACGACATTCCGCTGGCAACCAAGGCAAACGGTTTCGAGGGCCTGGATACCGAGCTCACCATCAACAACCCCATGGTCGTCAACCACATGAACCGTCTGAAAACCTGGCTCGACGACAAACGTTTCGTCTATCTCGAACGGGAATACAAAGGTCCTGAAGCCGCTTTCATCAACGGCGACTGCGCCATTCTGATGGATTCGATCAGCGCCATCGGCGCACTGAAGAAAAACGTGAAGTTCAACTGGGATGCCGCTCCGCTTCCGGTCGAGGCTTCCATGAAGGAACCCCAGAACAGCATCATCGGCGGCGCATCCCTCTGGGTGCTCAAAGGCCATCCGAAGGAAGAATACCAGGGTGTCGCCGATTTTCTGGCCTTCATGGCAACGGAAGACATGCAGATCCTATGGCACAAGGAAACGGGGTATTTCCCGATCACCAAGGCAGCCTACGAAAAACTGAAGGCTCAGGGATACTACAACCAGGAACCCTTGCAGGAAGTCGGCATCAAGCAGCTCATGAGAAAGGATCCGACCCCCAACTCCCGCGGAATTCGCCTGGGAAGCTTCTCCCAAATCCGGGATGTCATGAACGAAGAGCTCGAAATGCTCTGGCAGGGAAAGAAGACAGCCAAGGAAGCCTTGGATGAGGCGGTCAAGCGCAGCAACGAGCTGCTCCGGCAGTTCGAGAAACGCAGCAAGGAATGATCGAAGACGGTCCGGGTCACCGGTACCGATGCGCCTTTGAAAGGGAACCCGGACGGCGGCAGAACAACCAGAACCGTGGGGGCACCCCTCAGCCCCCACGGATCACGTGATTCGATCCCCATCAAACCCGCAACAGCAATCGATATGGAAAAACGGGCCTACTTTTCGAAAACGCGATTGCCCTATCTGCTGATTCTACCTCAGACGGCGGTCATCCTGCTCTTCTTCTATTGGCCGGCGGCCCAGGCCCTCTTTCAATCCTTCCTCCTCGCAGACCCTTTCGGGCAGCGCAACCAGTTCGTCTGGTTCAACAACTTCATCCGGCTCTTTCAGGACGCCCTGTACTGGAAGGCCATCGGTATTACCTTCGTTTTCAGTGCATCGACGGCCGTCCTGTCCATTGCAACGGGGCTTCTGATCGCTACCATGGCCAACCGAGCCCTCAAGGCCAAGGCCGCCATCCGAACGATGCTGATCCTGCCCTACGCCGTTGCACCGGCCGTATCGGGTATTCTGTGGCTCTTTCTCTTTCATCCGTCCTATGGGGTGATCGCCCATGTGTTGATCCACTGGTTCGGAATCGACTGGAACCCGATCCTGAACGGCACCCATGCGCTCATCCTCGTGATTGTGGCCAGTGCGTGGAAGGAAATCAGCTACAATTTCGTCTTCTTCATGGCAGGACTTCAGTCGGTTCCCAAATCGCTCATCGAGGCTGCGGCCATCGACGGCGCCGGTCCCATGCGCCGCTTCTGGGTCATCACCTTTCCGCTGCTCTCGCCCACCCTCTTCTTCCTGATGGTCATGAACGTGGTCTATGCCTTTTTCGAAACCTTCGGTGTCATTCATACCGTCACCCAGGGAGGTCCGGGAGGTGCGACGCTGACCATGGTGTACAAGGTCTATAAGGATGGCTTCGTCGGGCTCGATTTGGGTTCATCGGCCGCTCAGTCCGTCATCCTGATGCTGGTGATCATTACGCTCACCCTGCTGCAATTCAAATATGTGGAGAAAAAAGTCCAGTATGTCTGATGGACTCGCAAAAAGTCCAACATAAGGACGGCTTCGAAAAAAGGCCGCAGGCAAGGAGTGCAAATCCCGAGGAGTGAGGCGTACTTAGACGTACGCCGCAACGACGAGGGATGCAGCACGACACAGCATCCGGCCTTTTTGCGAAGCCGTCATGTCTGAACCTTCGGTTGGATCCCATGGTTGAAAAAACTCCGTGGCTGGACGCCCTAACCTATATATTGCTTCTGATCGGCATCTTCATCGTCGGCTTTCCGATCTTCTATGCCGTCATCGCAGCGACCTTGCCCATCGAAGCCGTTTCTCTCGTCCCCATGCCGCTCGTTCCAGGGGATCAGCTTCTGGTCAACCTGAAGGCCGCCTGGCACAAGGGAGCCATGGGAACTCTTTTGTGGAATTCCTTCGTCATGGCCTCCGGCATTACGGTCGGCAAGATCGCCGTATCGATGCTTTCGGCCTTTGCCATCGTGTATTTCGATTTTCGGCTTCGGATTGTCGCCTTCGTATCGGTGTTCTGCACCCTGATGCTCCCGGTGGAAGTGCGAATCCTGCCGACCTACGAGGTAGCGGCCAATATCCTGGGGCCCTTCAATGCCATCGCCGAACTCTTGCACATCGATCACCTCCTGGGCTGGATTCTCGGCAAACGGATCCGGCTTTCTCTCGAATGGAGCCTTCTCGACTCCTATGCCGGACTCATCTTGCCCTTGGTCGCATCGGCCACAGCCACCTTTCTGTTCCGCCAGTTCTATCTGACGATTCCCGACGAGCTCTGTGAGGCGGCCAAAATCGACGGCGCATCCCCCATGAAGTTCTTCCGGCACATCTTGCTGCCGCTTTCCAAAACCAATATTGCGGCTCTGGTCGTCATCGATTTTGTCTACGGCTGGAACCAATACCTGTGGCCGTTGCTCATCACAACCAATCCCGAAATGAAAACGGCGGTCATCGGCTTGAAGAAGCTCATCCCCCAGATGGACGACATTCCGGATTGGAACGTCGCCCTCGCCGGCGCGCTTCTCGTGATGCTGCCGCCGGTCCTCGTGGTACTGGGGATGCAACGCTGGTTCGTCAAGGGCCTGGTGGAAACGGAAAAATAGAGAAAGGGTCTGGGCTTGTCCGGCGAATGCGGTTGTGGTTCAGGAGGCTGAGATCCTTTGAGGGGAAGGTCTGCTGGAGGTCGAAGTGAATCGACGGGGGTGGAACGATGTTGAGGAGGAGGGCCGGGCTCCGGTAAGCCGACGGCGCCCCCGCTGATAGGAGGCGGATGAGGTCGGTTCCGCTGATGATGCCCCGTAGTCGAAATCGGCAATATGCCTTCTTTCGATGGTGCCGAGCAATTGCTCGATTTTCCGTACCATCGGCTCGTCTGCGGCTGCAGCCAGCGTATAGGCTTCTCCCGTCCGACTCGCTCGGCCCGTTCGGCCGATCCGATGGGTATAGGCATCCACCGAATCCGGCATGTCGTAATTGATGACATGGGAGATGTCGGTCACGTCAATGCCTCGGGCGGCCACATCGGTTGCAACCAGAAAATCGTACTTTCCGTTTCGAAACCCGTTGATGGCCTCCTGCCGACGGTTCTGCGCCATATCCCCCTGCATGGCAGCCACCCGATAACCGCTTCTTCCCAATTCATCGGCCAGACGGCTCGCCCGACGTTTGGTTCTCGTAAAGATGAGAACACGCCCCGTTCGTGTCCGTTCCAACATGGTCAACAGCAACCGTGTTTTCATGCCGTCCGGTATCGGATAGAGCGCATGGGACACCGACGTGGCGGGCGCCATCATCCCGATCTGCACGTGGACCGGATCGTGAAAGAGATCTCCGGTCAGGCTGCGGATTTCATCGGGCATGGTCGCCGAAAAGAAGAGCGTCTGCCGCTTTTTCGGAAGATATCCCAGAATACGTCGGATGTCCGGCAGAAATCCCATGTCACACATGCGATCCGCCTCGTCCAGCACGAGCATCTCGACCGACCCCAAATCCACGGCTCCTGCAGCCAAATGATCCAGAAGACGTCCCGGGCATGCCACAACCACATCCACGCCGGATCGAAGGGCTTGAATCTGGCGGGCTTTCCCGACACCGCCATAAATGGTCGTGCTGCGCAGTCCGGTCTGTTTTCCAAGAAGGGTGAAGGTCTGGTGGGTTTGTTCGGCAAGTTCCCGGGTAGGCGAAAGAACGAGGCCCCGGATCTTTCGGGCGGAATGCCCGCCCAGGCGATGCAGCATCGGAAGTACAAAGGCCGCTGTCTTCCCGGTTCCGGTCTGAGCCAAACCGAGAAGATCCCGACCTTGAAGCACGACAGGGATGGCTTTCTGTTGAATGGGGGTTGGGGTGGTGTAGCCCGCCGCACGGATGGCTGCAGCGATGCGCGAATTCAGACAAAAGGATTCAAAACTCACGAAATAAATTCTCCTTGGCTTCATGAAGCCAAGGCAGATGCTTCAGCTCGATGACGCTTTTCCTAAAGATGGGTGATTTCGGCAGACGACATGTCCACCGCATGATGGAAGGACTATAGCAGGATTCATGCCAACTGACCACAAAAATATGCATGGGTACTCAGAGCACCTGCACGCCCCCGCTCACAAAGCCGAGTTTTCCCTAGCGAACCCAACGGGCAACACCACCCTGAAACACGAACCGACTCCTGGAGTAGAAGAGATTTGAATCGAACCGCCGTGCTGGCGGACAATCTGCTGGGTGACGAACAGACCAAGCCCCGTACCTTTCTGCCCCTTCGATGAAAAGAAGAGTGTGAAGAGTTTGTCACGCGTTTCCCGGTCCATGCCGCATCCATTGTCTGCAATATCAAAGCGGATGCCTTCCGGAACCGATCGAATCGAGAATCTCACTTCGTGACGGGGTTTTTCGTCACGAAGGCAGGCATCCACGGCATTGTCCAGCAGGTTCAGCAGAGCCGCATGCATGGCATTCTCGTCCATCGAAACCGTTTCCTCCCGCACATCCATATCCCGGATGAACGCAATGTCATGGTCCTGCATGCGTTTTCCAACCGACTCGGCAACCCGCTCCCCGAAATCGGTCAATCGGACTGGCTGTCGTTCCAGCTCCCGCTCCTTGGCATAGTAGAGGATATCGAGCACCTGCTTCCGGATGCGTTCCGCACTGAGAGTGACCGCCTTCCATCCCTCTTCGATCCGCTTGTCGTCCTTCCGCTTGAGTCCGGACTCGAGCAGGTACAGTCCTCCGTCAAGTCCGGTCAGCATTCCCTTGATGCCATGCGCGATCGATCCGATCATCAGCCCGAGAGAAGCCAGCCGGTTCTGCAGCTCCGTCTTTTCCCGGATCAACCGCTCCAGGTTTTGGGTGTATTCCGCCAGCAACCGTTTGCTTCGGATCTTCTCGAAAACCTTCTGCAGGGCTATTTCCAGGACATCGATATGGATGGGCTTGGTGATGAAATCGGCCGCATGATCCTTGAAACTCACGATGGCAAGTTCCATGTCGCCATGCCCCGTGATCATCACGAACTCCGTATCCGGACTTTCCTGCTTGATCCGCCGCAGCAATTCAATCCCATCCATCTCGGGCATCTTGATGTCCGAAAGGACGACGGGTGGGTGTGTCCTGCGGAAGACATCGAGCGCCTCGACCCCGTTGCACGCCGTCAGCACCTCGTAGTCCATATCCCGCAGGGAGACTTCCAGCACGTCTCGGATATCGGCTTCGTCATCGACCAGCAAGACCGATCGTTTCATCGTCATTCTCCCGAACCGGAAAGCACAGGATGAAGGTCGCACCCTTCCCTTCTTCGGAGCGAACCTGAATCGAGCCTCCACATTCTTTCACGATGCCGTAGCTGATGGAAAGCCCAAGGCCCGTTCCCTTGCCCACTTCCTTCGTCGTAAAGAAAGGTTCGAAAATCTTTTCCTGGATGGCCTTCGGAATACCGATCCCCGTATCTGCGATCTCGACACACACCTGATCTCCGCTTCGCATCACGCCGATGGCGATCCGACGGCTTTCGGCGGACGTCTCTTTTCCGGCCCATCGGGCCTCGATGGCATCCCGGGCATTCAGCAGCAGATTGATGAACACCTGCTCGAGTCGCCCGGGATCCCCGACCACACACGGCAGCTCCGGTTCCACGTCCCACACGAGATCGATTCCTCGCACCTTAAGCTGCTGGCTGAAAATGTCCACGGCCCGCTCGATCACTTCCACGATAGAAACCCGGTCCAGGCAGGCCTCCGACTTGCGGGCGAACTGCCGCATGTGAACGATAATCCGGGTGGCCCGATCGACGTTCGCATCGATCTTTTGGAGCATGTTTCTGAGGGTTTCGGGCTCTATCGGATCGCTTCGGGATGTCTTCTTGATGAGAAACGAAGCGGCCGTCTTGATGACGGATAGGGGTTGATTCAATTCATGCGCCACACCGGTAGCCATTTCGCCAAGAGTGGCCATCTTGCTGGCCTGCAGAAACTGCTGCTCGGTTTCAAGGCGTTCGGTGATGTCGGATGTCGTCAC
Organism: uncultured Desulfatirhabdium sp.; assembly: GCA_964549995.1. Classification (GTDB taxonomy): domain Bacteria; phylum Desulfobacterota; class Desulfobacteria; order Desulfobacterales; family Desulfatirhabdiaceae; genus Desulfatirhabdium. Next base: position 19,501 of record CAZJXF010000020.1, read on the forward strand.
CAAAAGCACCTGCCTTCCCGGATACTCGCAGGGCCGAAGCCAGATATCGGCAAACAGAATCCTGCCCGAACGATGGATCTGCTGCACCTTGTTGAGGACGGACGTATCACTGAAGCCCCGATCGTAGATCATGCGATCCCGCTCCGAGAAGAGCTCGAGAAAGGAGCGCTGCTTCAATTCCTCGGGCGAATACCCGTACATGGCCGTCACGCTGTCGTTGCAGTCCAAAATGGTCAACCGTTCCATTTCCAGAACGAACACCGGATTGGGAATGTTGTTGAAAATGGCATGGTATTTCTTTTCGGAACGATCGAGACTTTCCTCCAATTGTTTTCGGCGGGTGATGTCGAGACAGACTTCCATCACGCCGACGATCTCCCCGGCTTCGTTCCTCACGGGGGATGTCCGCGCAACCCAATGGGTTGCGGTACCATCCGGGTTTTGCCGACTCTCCTCGCCGTAATGGGGTTTGCCGTCCTCGAAGGTTCGTTGTACCGGGCAGGGATCGCAGATCCGATCCCTGCCCTTGTACGCCCGATAGCAGAAATCGCCGATACGGGCGGAAAACCGTTCCAGAAATTCCCGGTTGCACCGGACGAGCCGGAAATCCCGATCCTGAACGGTGATGAGACAAGGAACCAATTCGAAGAGGTTCTGGTACTCGTCGCGTTGTTTGTTGAGCTCCCGCTGCTGTTTGGCGATCTCTTCCCGCATCCAGGCGATGGCTTCGGCCAGAAGGCCCATTTCGTCCGGCTGTCGCACCTCGATCGGATGATCGTAGCTGCCCATGCCGATGGCTTTGGCCCCCTGGATCAGGATGTCGATGGGTCGACTGACGAAGGAGCGCATGAACAGAAAGATCAGGGCCGATGTCACGAAGAACAGAAAGAAAGACAAGAGAAGAATCCCGATCTTGTAGTGATTCATCTCGATATCCGCAGCTTGGAGAGAAACCACCACATCGAGCGCCCCCAGAATCCGTTTGCCTTCCGGATGCACATGACAGGCGTCCGTCGAACACCCCACGTCATTGCAGATGGGTGTGATGATGCCGAGAAGCCTCCCCTCCTTACCCTGGACAATCCGAGTTCTTTCGGGCAGGGAAAGATCGACATAGGGCGGATCGGTGTGATGACAGATGTCACAGGCTTCGGCCTTGATGTTGGTGTAGGTGTTCACCTCCTCGCTTCGGTTGGAAAACTTGATCTGCCCGCTCTTGTTGTAAATGCGAATGTGTTCGATGCCGGACTGTTTGCCGATGTTGCTGATAATCTGGGTGATGTCGTCGCGGGAGTTGAGCATCATGGCATAGTGGGTGCCCAATCGAATGGTGTTCGTCAGCCGATCGGTGTTGGCGATTACGTCCCCCATCATCCGCTTCTGGGAATAGTCGATATTGAAATAGGCCCAGATGGCCATCGAGGCGAGCAGGGTCGCTCCCACGATAAAGGTGAGTTTGGCGAAAAGGCTCTTTCGGATGCGGGTGATCGGATGGAACATGCGACACCTGTCTTTCAGGCGACCTTGAGCGGTTTCGACAGATTGAGCTCGAGCCCCAGTTGCTTCGATGAGAGGCCTGCCGCAAGCCCGATCAGTTGCGGCAGATAGAGGATCGGAATGTCGATGCGACGACCGCTTTCGGTCCGAACACGATGCTGAAACGCTTCCAGATTGAGCTGACACATGGGGCATACGGTCACGATGGCATCGGCGCCTTCGGCATCTTCCAGAATTCCGCCGATCATGATCAGGGCGGCGTCGTAGTGGGTGTTGATGTGAGAGGCCCCACAGCAGGCCCCAGCCATGTGCCATCGAAAAACCGACGCCCCCGTGGCCTCGATGATCGGCTCCATGGAGGTCGGCACCTCCGGGTCATCGAAGACCGGATAAGGCCGAAGGCACTGACATCCATAGTAAGGCGCAACCCGAAGCCCGGAAAGCGGCTTCCGAACGATGGCCCGTATCCCCGAAGCTCCGATGTCCCGACTCAGAATGTCCAACAGATGTCGAACGGATACGGTCCCGCTTATCTGAAGCCCATCGACCGACAGTGCCTCGTTCAACAGATCCTTCGCACCCGGCTTGGAGCCGATGGTCTCCGTCACCCGCTTCAGATTCAGGTAGCAGGCGCTGCAGGGAACCATCAGGGTCCGGGGCTCACCGGCAGCCTCGGCCAAGGCGAGATTTCGCGCCGGAAGAACGAGAGAAAGCAGCCGACTCGTGAAATCGGCGGCACTGGCGCCGCAACAGGTCCATCCCTCCAGCTCCTGCAGCTCACACCCCAGGACGGCCATCACGGCCCGGGTGGAAATGTCGTATTCCCGCGCCGATCCCTCCAGAGAACATCCCGGATAGTAGCGATAGTTCATGAGCGTTTCTCCATTTCATCCACTTTCCGAAACAATGCCTCCAAGCCCGGACAACCTTTGGCGGAAGGCACGATGGTCAGTTTGCCCTTGCCGATCAGGCGGATGCCCAGGGAGGCAAACCGAAACGGCAGCACCGGGTTCCGCATTGCCGAGAAATAGCCGCTCATCAGCTCCATCTCGTGGACGCGTCCGTGTTTTCGAACGCTTTCGAGAAAATAACGATAGAACACCACCGATTCGCTGCGTGCAAACCCATCCGATCGATAGGCCAGGTTCTTCAGCTCGGTCATGGCCTCGGTCGGCTGAAGCCCCCTGGGACAGCGCAGGGTGCACCGAAAGCACTGGGAGCAGAGCAAAAAAGTGCGTGAGCGAAAGACATCCTCCGTCCTTCCCGCCAGAACGAGCCGCCACAACTGCCTTGGAAGGATATCCATGGCGAAGGCATTCGGGCAGGAGCCCGTGCAAACGCCGCACTGCATGCATGCAGCCATCTTTTCCTGAATGGATGCGAGCGAATTTTCGGCAGGAAGCGTTGTCTGCATGAAGGAACCTCCGAAACGGTCCATCATAGCCCCTCCTCGATCGTTTCGAACACCTGCTGCGCCAGAAGTCCTTCCACAACGGCGGCATCGTTGGGGCATACGGCGGCGCAGATGCCGCAGGCCCTACAGGCCGCCGGATCGATGACGATCCGCTCGATGTCCGGATCGAACCGCCGGGCATGGAACGGACAGGCAACCACGCATTGCTCACAGAGGCTGCAGAGGCTGTATCGCACGCTCGCCGTTTGCCGCATCCCTCCAGCGGGCGGTTTCGACAGCAGATAGGGAAGGACTTGGATTGCACAGGCCCTTGCCGTTGCAACGGCTTCCGGAATCGAAGCCGGGGCAAGGGCTGCACCGGCGATCACAATGCCTTCCCGCTTCGTTTGAACCGGATGCCACTTGATGTCCTCTTCCCGGAAAAATCCGTGCTCGTCCCGATCGATCCCGAAAACCTCACTCAAGACGGAATCCGCCTCCGGCACCATGCCGGCCGCCAGAACCACCCGATCGGCTTCGATCTCGATCTGCCGACCGACAATCCGCTCGAAGGCGCTCACCGCCAACCGCCCATCCGCCGTCGGACGAACCGTCGGTCTGTTGTCCGGCTCGAAACTCAAAAACATCACCCCCGCCTTCCGGGCCTGCGTATAGACGGATTCGAGGGAGCCTACGGCCATCATGTCCCGATACAGGACGAAGATATCGATATCGGGTTTTCGAGTCTTCAACATCATGGCGTGTTTGAGCGAGGTCGCACAACAGACCCGGCTGCAGTAATTGCGCGGGACCTGTCGGGTTCCGGCGCACTGGATCATGACCACCGTATCGATGGCGGAAAGATCGCAAGCCGGATCGGCCAAAAACCGCTCGAATGCCAATTGGGTGAGGATCCCCTCGGCCGGCGGAAAGCCGCAGAGGGAAGGATCGGTTTCGCGGATACCGGTTGCCAGAATCACCGCTCCGTAGGTTTCTTCGACAACGCTCCTGTCCGCCAGCTCGTGCACGATGCGGAAGCGACCCGCCCGTCCGCTGCATGCAGCCACACGGGTGAGGGTTCTGCAAGTGATCGATGGATGTTGTTGCACCGCGTTTACGAGCTTCCCGCAGAATTCCCGCACCGAAGCTCCGTCGATCGTCTGCAGAAGGTCGTTCGCCCTGCCGCCGATCCGCTCGCTCTTTTCGACGAGATCCACATGGACGCCGAATCGCGCGAGCGACAGGGCGGCCGTCATCCCGGCCACTCCAGCCCCTACGACTAAGGCTCTTGGGACACCCGCCTCGACCCGCCGCAACTCCGGCGTCACCCAGCGCATCCGGGAAATTCCCCGTCGGATGGATCGGACCATCTCGGCTTCCACCGGACGAACATCCGAGACGGCATCTCCAACCAGCCTGCGCAACACCGGGGAATGGATATCGACCACCTCCACCAGCATCTCCGGTAACCGGCTGATGGATGCGAAATGTTTTCTCGTTTCGGAGGGCACATCGAGCGGTCCGGTACCGACCATCAGCCGGTTGATCCCGGCTGCCGCCGCTTCGGCCAAAACCGCCTCGATTTCTGCCTGATCACTTCCCGCTTCGGGCTCCTTTCCTCCCCATCCCACCCACACCACATCCGGTTGCTCCCGTAGCCGAGCTTCGATCTCGGCAGGCTCGATCCGCTGCAGCATGCGGTCACCACCGCAGAAGAGCAGCACACCGATCCGAGGCGCCTGCCGGGCAATGGCCGAAAGCCGTTCTTCCCCGGGCGCCTTCGAAAAGCCTGCTCCCCCTTCCGCATCGATTCGGTATCCCTGGGCACCCAGAACCTCACAGGCCGCTGCAGAAGCCGATATCAGGCTTGTCCGGATGGACGCGAGCCCCGAAGCGGCTCCTGCGATCCATACGTTCTTTCGGGTCGTCGCACCGATATCGAAGGGGTGCGTCTCGGGAAAACCGGCTGCATTCAGAGGAATGCCGAACACTTCCGCCAGATGCTCCATGTCTTCGGAGGGACGCTGTCCCACAGCCAGCACCACCATGTCCATCGACTCGGTCTTGGTCACCCCATGGTCGTCCACCCATCGGAGCACGATCTGCCCGGATTCGGGATCGTGGCTCAGCGAATGGATTCTTGCCCGAATCAGCCGAATACCGGCAGCTTCCGCAGCCTCCCGGTACTCCTGACCGCCTTTCTCGGGAGTACGCAGATCCATGTAGAACACGGTGGCCTCTGCCTCGGTCCCAAGTCGATCCTTGGCGAGGCGAGCCTGTTTAAGAGAGATCATGCAACAGATGGCCGAGCAAAAATCGGCTTCCGTCTGCAGGTCCCGCGACCCGACGCATTGCAGCCAGGCGATGCGTCGAACCGGGCGGCCGTCTTCGACCCGGATGAGGTTGCCTGCGGTCGGCCCCGTTCCGCTGAGGATGCGTTCGAATTCGATGCTCGTCACCACCCCCGGGATGACCCCATACCCATAAGGATTCTTGCCCGGAGCCGGATCGAAGAGCGAACAACCGCTGGCAAGCACCACGGCGCCGACATCGATCACCCGATCCGTTGCAGCCAGGTGCCTACGGGCCTCGGCCTCCACCTTCGGCAGGAGCACCTCGGGATCGAAGGGTTTGATCAGATAGTCGAGCGCACCGATTTTCATGGCATCGACGGCCGTTTCCACCGTCGCGTAGGCCGTCATCATGATGACCACCAGATCGGGGCGGAGCTGCTTTGCCTTCCGAAGCACTTCCACCCCGTCCATCCCCGGCATCTTGATGTCGAGCAGCATCAGATGGTGGTTACCCCGCTCGAGCAGGGCGATGGCATCCACACCGGATTCGGCCGTATCGACCGCGAAACCGCCTTCTTCCTGAAGCCAGTCGCGCGTCGAATCCCGGACGATGGCCTCATCATCCACGACCAGCACTCGAAAATCCCCCCAGACGGAGCCCGGCGGGTGAACGGCGCCCGCAGGACATACCTCGATGCAGGCCCCGCAGCGGTTGCACACGGCATTGTCGATGACAAAGCGCGCAGGCCAAGCGTGCGGAAGAGGAGGATGAATGGCCTTCCGTTTCGAAAGACCGCAGTTGAAGGGGTCCGAAACCTCCACGGGACACACCTCGACGCACAAACCGCACCCCATGCAGCGCATTGGATCGACCGAAGGGGGGAGCTGGCGCAGCCGCACCGTAAACCCGTTCGTTCCGGAAGTCGCCTCGAGAATGCGGGCTCCCTTCACGATCTCCACACCTGGATGGGCCAACCCTTTGCGAAGGCACTGCTGGTCGGCGATTTCGGCGACGCTGTGCGGCAACATCCGGCACATGCCGCAACCGTTGGTTGGAAACTGGTGATCCAGCATCGAAAGCCATCCGCCCGTTGTTTCCTGTTTTTCGACGAGGATCACCCGACATCCGACGTTGGCCAGGTCCAATGCCGCACGCATGCCCGAAATCCCACCACCGACCACCAACACCGATCGATTCGCCTCGCTGCTCATCGGTTCACCTTCCTTGCTTCGAGTCGCCGCTACCCCACCACTTCCGCCAACTCATCGACCTCGAACACCGTCATCGGCGGCGGTTCATCCGGAGATCGTCCGGGAACGTATCCAAAGGCCCGCTGGGTTGCGGACGCGATCGTGGTGAAGCATTCCATCACCCCGATATCGTTCGGGCAGGCATTGGAGCACTGACCGCACCCGACGCATCCCGTACTCATGTGCACCAAGCGTGTCAGATGAAAGAACACCACGTCCCTCGGCAGACGTACGGACCCGTGTTTTCGGCTCCAGGCGCGGTACTGCATCGGCTCGTGGTCGAAGACATCCGTCAGGAACACGCATTCCCGGCAATAGCAGATGGGACAGGCCACCTGACAGTTGGTACACAGCACACAATCGGCGAAATAAGCCGCCAGTTTTTCGGGAGCATCCACTGCGGCCCGAGTCTTTTCGAAAAGCGCATCTCGGAAGGCCGCTCGTCGCTCCCGGAGACGGGAAACGACTTCCTCGCGGCCGCACAGTGCATCGGCACCAATGGCTTCAAGACCGAGGGCCTCGAGAAAGGTCCGCCCCTTTTCGGTTCGGGCCTCTACGGGAACGCTGTCATCCGTAGCAGCGAACAGACATACGGCGATATCGGCTGCCTCCGGCGTAAAGGCCGTGCAGGACCGACAGGCAGGTGTCAGGGAAAGCCCCTCCGGAAAACGGAACTCCCCCGTTCGAACTGCCTGCTGCAGCATGGCTGCCGGATCGTATGAGCCGAGGCTGGAAAACGTCCTGAAGTCTCTGTTGGAGAGTGCACCGCAGCAGTCCAGGCCGACCAGGATCACTTCATCGAGGCTTCCCTGATGCAGCTTCGCCCGCTCGATCGCAGCTCGAATTTCGCAGGGTCGCATACAGGCGACCAGAAAGGCGCCGGTCGGTTTCCGGGTGAGTTTTCCCAGCAGCTGTGCGGCATTCACCGGAAAGCAGGGCGAAACCGGTTCAATGGCATCGATGCGTTCCACATCCGATACGAGACTCGGGAAAATGGGCTTTCCCGAGGACGTCTGCATCGGGGCGAAAACGGCATCCACGTTCTCGAGGTTCAACAGCGACCGCAACAGATCGCGAACGGCTCCAATCCCATTCCCCTTTTCGGAGGGGAGTTTTCGCATCATTTCCATCGATTCCCCCTTGTTGGGAAGCTCACCATCCGAGGATGTTTCGGGCTCCGGATGGTCCCAGTTCCCTCACCTCACGCGTGATTTGGTGCATGATTTCCACGAAACGGATACCGTCGCTGGCACCGATCCAGGTCAGCCGAAGCCGATTGCGATCGAAGCCAAAACGGGGCAGGATTTCCTGAAGCAACTTCATGCGTCTTCTGGCCTTGAAATTGCCGTTCATATAATGGCAATCCCCCGGATGGCACCCGCTGATCAAAACGGCATCCGCCCCCTCCAGCAGGGCTTTGATCACGTATTGCGGGTCGACCATGCCGGTGCACATCACCCGAATCAGCCGAATGTTTTTCGGGTATTGGAGCCGGGATGTCCCCGCCAGGTCTGCAGCCGTGTAGGTGCACCAGTTGCAGACAAACGCCACGATCGTCGGTTCGAATGCTTCCATGATCCTCTTCTCCCGAATGAATGATGATGGTCTCGCAAAAAGTCCACAAGTCTCATCCGAATCGCATGGGGGGAGATACGCCTTTGCTCATCCCTCCACAAAGGCATGCATCAACCCATCGAATTCCGAAAAGACCTGCCGTTTCATGAAATGCCGCACCTGGGCTGCTCCGCTCGGACAAACGCCTGCACAGCTGCCGCACCCCTTGCACAGGGCATCGTTCACCACGGACACCCTCCTGCGTTCATCGAATTCGATGGCCGAATAAGGACACAGGGCGATACACATCCGACAGCTGGCGCACACGTCCGGATCGATCCAGGAGATGACCGATGGAACGGTGACTTCTCCTTTGGCAGCCAATGAGAGCGCCTTGGCGGCCGCACCGGATGCTTGTGCAACGGTATCGGGGATGTCCTTGGGCGACTGGCAGGCACCGGCCAGAAACACGCCGTCCGTTGCCGTATTGAGCGGTCCGAGCTTGGGATGTTCTTCGAGAAAGAAGCCGTCGGCATCGAGGTTTACCCCGAAGATGCGTCCGATGGTCGCCGCATCGGCACGAGCCTCCATTGCCACGCAAAGGATGACCATATCGACCGGCACCCGGATCACCCTGCCGATGAGCGTGTCTTCGGCAACAGCGACAAGTTTGCCCGTTTCGTTCGGATACCGGGCATGGTCTGTAATCTCGGCCACTTTCCCGCGAATGAACTGGGTGCCCTCTTGCTGACATCTGCGGTAGAATGCCTCGTATCCTTGACCGAAACAGCGCATGTCGATGTAAAAATCGTACACCCGGGTGTGGTGTCCGACCTTTTCCTTGATGAGATGCGTATATTTCAGGGCGGCCATGCAGCAGACCCTGGAACAGTATGCATGGGCACGCTCGTCCCGACTGCCGATGCAATGCAGAATCGCCACACTCTCGGGCGGGTCGCCGAAGCCGCCCGATGCATCTCGCATGCGGATGCGGCCGCCGGTCGGACCTGTGGCATTGCAGAGCCGCTCGAATTCGAGGCTGGTCAGTACGTTGGGATATCGGCCATAACCGTAGGCTTTCATGGAAACCGGATTCCAGACGTCATACCCTGTGGCCAGAACGATCGTTCCCACGGAAAACTCCGTCTCGACCGGCTGCATCTCATGATCGATGGCCTTCGCCTCGCAGGCGGAAACACAGGCCATGCATTCACAGCACCCTCCGCAATTCAGGCATCGACCCGCTTCCGCTACGGCACGATCGGCTTCGATGCCTGCCGATACTTCCTCGAAAGAGCGGATCCGTTCCGCGGGTGCCCTCAGCACGGGCTCGGCCCTGGGTTGAATGACGGTAGAGGATGGAATGTCCTTCCAACGGCTGCCCTCGAACCGACGCTCCGCAGCAAGGGTATCGAAGGACCTTCCCTGAAGCATCCAATCGATGGCTCGAGCCGCGCGGTGTGCTGCCGCAACGGCCTCCACCACGGTCGCCGGGCCGCTTGCCGCATCCCCTGCGGCAAACACCCAGGGAATACTCGTCTGGAAGGTCATCGGATCGACATCGATGGTTCCCCGCCGGGTGCGTCTGGGCCACAGATCAGGGCCGCCGTCCGTCTTCTGCGTCCATTGCTCCGTATCGACGCCTTGCCCGATGGCAGCGATCACCCGATCACAGCCGAGGACAAAAGCGCTCCCTTCCACGATTTCCGGACGCCTTCTACCGTCCGGCCCTGGGTCGCCCAGACGTGTCCGCACACATTCGATGCCCGTCAGTCGTCCGTTTTCCGAAAGCACCCGAACCGGGGCCGTCAGATACGCGAACTCGATCCCTTCGGCCCGCGCCTCCTCGATTTCGTCCCGATAGGCCGGCATTTCGGCTTCGGTTCTCCGATAGACGACAGTGGCCGATGCAGCCCCGAGACGCCGGGCCACCCGGACGGCATCGATGGCCACGTTTCCGCCGCCGATGACGGCGACCCGGGCGCCCGCCATTTCCGGATGGCTCGAACGATCGATATGGATGTCCCGCAGAAATCGGACGGCGTCGATGACTCCGTCTGTCGTGTCTTCCCCCTCGATGCGAAGCTTCATCCCGCGATGCGCCCCGATGCCGAGAAAGGCAGCTTCAAACCCCCAGGCTCTGAGGCTTTCAAGATCGAAGTCCTGTCCCAGGCGCATGCCGGTCTTCACCTCGATGCCCAGCCGAAGAATCGCCTCGATCTCGGCATCGAGGATTTCGGGAGGAAGCCGATAATCCGGAATTCCGACCCGAAGCATCCCCCCCAGCACGGGAAGGGATTCGAAAATGGTCACCCGATACCCCCTGCGTCGCAGATCGTCTGCAACCGTCAAACCGGCAGGACCGGATCCAATGACGGCCACTTTCTGAGGCCGATCTTCGATAGCTGGGATCGGCAGATCCACCAACCGGATTTGATCGGCTGCAAAGCGCTTCAGTTCACGGATCGAAACGGGGCTGTCCACTTCCCGCCTTCTGCAGGCCGCCTCGCAGGGATGGGGACAGACTCTTCCGAGAACGCTTGGAAGGGGCAGCCGTTCCCGGATGATCCGGTAGGCATCGACATAGCGCTTTTCCCGGATCATCTGGACATATCCCTGGACGTTCACGTGAGCCGGACAGGCGCCGACACAGGGAGCCCGGTCAGCCTTGTCGATGCAGAAGGTGATCGGCACCGCCTGGGGAAAGGCCCGGTAAATGGCCTTGCGGCTGCCGAGCCGCTCATCCCACTCACTGGGCATCGAAACCGGACAGACCTTGGCGCATTCCCCGCATCCCGTGCAGATGCCTTCCTTGACATAGCGGGGATGCCGCTTCACCGTCACCGTGTAGTTGCCGATATACCCTTTCAATCCGATGACTTCGCTGTAGGAGAGCAGCCGGATGTTGGGGTGCTGTGCGACTTCGACCATTTTGGGGGTTCCGATGCAGGCGGCGCAGTCGAGCGTGGGGAAGGTCTTGTCGAACTGAAGCATGTGGCCACCGATGGTTGTCGATTTTTCGACGAGATAGACCGTATGGCCCGAATTGGCCACATCGATGGCTGCCTGCATGCCGGCGATTCCCCCCCCGACGACGAGCACATCCGGATGAACCGGAACCTGACGGGTTTCGAGCTCCCGATGATGCACCACGCGATGGACGGCCGCAGCGACCAGCGTTTTGGCCTTGGCCGTCGCCTCGTCCGGGTCCTGCGTCACCCAGGACACCTGCTCCCGGATGGATGCCATCTGGAAGAGGTAAGGGTTGATTCCGCCGCGCCTGCAGGCGCCCTGGAACGTCTTCTCGTGAAGTCTCGGCGAACAGCTCGCCACGACCACCCGATTCAGGCCGTACTGCCGGATGTCCTTCTCGATCATATCCTGACCGGGATCCGAACACATGAACCGATAATCCCGGGCAATAACCACATGGTGGAGCCGCTGGGCAAAGCCGGAAACTTCCGATACCCGCACCTTGCCTGCGATGTTGATGCCGCAATGGCAGATATAGACGCCGATTCGGGGGTTCATGAGGCCGTCCTTTCCGAAAGCAAAGAATGGATACAAGCGATCAGCTCTTCGGCTTCAACGGGTTTTTCAAAATAGGCCCGTGGCAGCGGAAGGGCATGAGGACTCTTCGGGCAGGCAAATTGGTGGTAGGAGAAGAACAGGTCCCGGTCGATGGCCGAAATCAGGATGACGGGAATGCGGCTCAGGACCGGGTCTGCGCACAACTGCCGATACAGGTGCATGCCCTCGTCATCCGGCATCATCAAATCGAGCACAAGGACGTCCGGAGGCAGGGTGCGGCAGTGCTCGAGACAGGCGATCCGGCTTTCTATGCCGACGACCCCGATGCGCAAGGGCTTGAGCACATTGCCGATGAAGGTCAGCAAATGGGGATCGTCATGAACGACAACGATGGTTGCTGCGGATACGTTCCGATGCATATCCTCATCCTTGACGGCTTCGCAAAAAGGCCGGATGCTGTGTCGTGCTGCATCCCTCGTCGTTGCGGCGTACGTCTAAGTACGCCTCACAGACGGGATTTGCACTCCTTGCCTGCGGCCTTTTTGCGAAGCCGTCCTAATGATGGACTTTTTGCGAGACCAATATCCTTGATGGGCTCGCGACAACGTATCGTAACCTCAAAACGATCAGGAATTGAGGGTTTCAGCTGTTCCGCATGGAAAGGGCGGATGCCCTTCTCGATGAATCCTGGTTGATCGGTTGGAATGGGACTGGGGAAGGAAGGTCGCTATGCTTTGCCTGAAGGATCAGCAAAAACAGTGCCGGCTATTGCGAAAAAGGATGGTTGTGGTGGGGAAGAAATGACATGGGCTTGCAGATGCCGTCTTACGGTCCGTTTCGATGAAGCGACCGGATGGCGATAGCCTGTAGGATCGAAAGAAAGGCAACGGCATGGGCATGCATGCATCAGATGTTGCGCAACATTATGCGACATATGATGCGTGCCGGTCTTGCAACCAATGATCGCCTCCGCCGGTAGGTCGTAGCTTTATGCGAGTCCATCATTCGTGAATCAGGGGTAAGGCTTCCTCGGGCTTGACGGTGATTCCGTATTTCTTCATCCGACGCCACAAGGTCGATCGGTTGATACCCAATGCGGCTGCGCTTTTACCGATGTGCCATCGGTTCCGGCGAAGGGCATTCACCGTTTCGGCCTTGCAGCTATCGAAGGCATCCGAAACGTTGATAGCATCCTGGGGGGCGGCGGTATCGGGGTCCCTTCGAACCGGAGACACACCGTTTCGAGCCGCTTTAAGATAGTCCGGAAGATCCTCCAGAGAAATCATTTCGGATTCACTCAAGATGACGGCATGCTCCAGGATGTTCTCCAGTTCCCGGACGTTTCCGGGATAGGAATAGTTCAGCAGAACGTCCATCGCCCGAGACGAAATGGATTTGTCCGGTTTCTGGTGTTGCGCACAGAGTTTCTTGAGAATCCGCTGGATCAGCAGGGGCAAATCCGAAGGTCTCGAACGAAGCGGTGGCATTTCGATCCGAAGCACGTTGAGCCGGTAAAACAGATCTTCCCGAAACAGCCCTTTCTGCACCATGTCCGCCAAATCACGGTTGGTCGCCGATAGGATCCGCACATCCACCCGCACCGGATTGCGGGAACCCAGCGGATAGAAATCCTGGTCTTCCAACACGCGAAGCAGCTTGGCCTGAAGCGACAGCGGCAAATCACCGACCTCGTCCAGGAACAGGGTCCCGCCGTCCGCATCCTGAAACCGCCCCGGCTTCGATCGGTCCGCACCCGTGAACGCCCCCCGCTCGTAACCGAACATTTCGGATTCCAGCAGGGTATCGGGCATGGCGGCACAGTTGACTTTAATGAAGGGCCGCTGCGCCCTACGGCTCGCTCCATGGATGATCTTGGCCAGCAGGTCCTTTCCGGTTCCGGTTTCTCCGGAAATCAGCACGGTCGCATCACTGGCAGCCACCACCCGAGCCAGATGAAACACCTTCTGCATGACGGCGTCTTTTCCAATCATGTCATGAAAGGTGTAGCTGTCCTTTACGGCGTTTCGAAGGGCGTCGAGGACCGAAAGATCGTCGAAAGTCGCAAGCCCTCCAATGATGGCGCCTTTTTCATTGCGCAATGCCATGTAGGTAGCACGAATGGGGATCCGTTCTCCTGAGGCGATACGCATCCGACCTCTCGGGTTGGAGAGGGTTTCACCCTGTGATATGGCTTGCTGCAGGAGCTGAAAGTCCCGTGTATGCGACTTCGGATCCAGCAGCTTCGAGCAAGGAATGCCCAACATCTCTTCCCGACGATATCCGGTGATCTTCTCGGCCCGGGGATTGATGAACGTGACATGACCGCCGCGATTGACGGTGAAAATACCGATATCGAGATTTTCGAGGATCATCTTGAGGCTTCTTTCCTCGTGATGCACCCGGTTGATCAGATCGGAAATCGGAGACTGATCCTGGAGAATCGTCAGACAGCCCATCAGCCGCCCCTTCGCATCCTGAATCGGCATGGCAAGTCGCGTGACGAGACGATGCGCCGTCGGAGTCGTTGCGACCTCCCCGGTATCTTCGGCCGTCATCACCTCCCAGGCATTTCCTTTCTTGAAAATGCAGGGAACCATGCAGGGAATGCCGACAAAGACCTCCCGGCAGTCTCTTCCGAAAAATTCGTTCTCCCGAAATCCCATCAGCGTCTGTGCAACACAGTTCATAGCCGAAACCCTGCGGTGAATGTCCACCGTAAAGGCCCCGATGCTGAGCTCATCGAGAACCTGCAGTAGGATGTCGGTAGATACCTTGCCGCTGTCGATCGTCCGGTCGGGTTTGCTCATACCCTGCCTCCTCGATCGTCATGACGGGAGCCCCATTCGTCCGACCCTGTGCTGCGCCATCGACCGGAAGCCACAGGCTGAAAGCGGCCCCTTTCCCCGGAGTGCTCTGAACGTCGATCTTCGCCCCATGCCGTTCGACAATGCCGTAAACGGTCGAAAGTCCCAACCCCACGCCGTAGCCTTCCGCCTTGGTGGAAAAAAACGGCTCAAAAATGTGGGGCAGCACATCCGGCGCAATTCCCGTTCCCGTATCCGTGACGGTAAGGATCACGGCATCGGCGCTGACGGCCGCCGCGGCTTCGATCTGCAGTCTGCCGCCATCCGGCATGGCGTCAATGGCATTGAAGATCAGGTTGATCAGGGCCTGCTGCAATTGATTCATGTCCCCGCGGATGTTCGGCAGACCTTCTTCAACCGTCACCGTCCATTGAATGCGGCTCAACTCCAGTTTATGCCCGCTTAAGAGCATGCAGCGATCGATGAGCTCCCGAATGTCGACATCCCCAAAGACCGGCTCCGATTTTCTGGAAAACAGGAGCAGGTTTGAAACAATCTTCGAACAGCGTTCCGTCTCCCGAAAGACGACATCGAGGTCTCTGCGGAATTTGTCGATCAGAACCTCGTCGATGTGGGGTTTATCGAGCCTTCGGATCATCAGACGAACATAGTTGAGAATGCCTGCGAGGGGGTTGTTGATTTCGTGAACGATGCTTGCAGCCAGTCTTCCAAGAGACATCATCTTGTCTTGATGCAGGATATGGCTCTGGTCGGCAAGTTCCTGCTCGAGACGCCGGACATAGCGCAGATCTCGGAAATAGCAAACGATACCAGCCCCTTCCGATGGAACCTCCGGCATGACCATTGCGGATGCCTGAACCGGAAGCGGTTTGCCCGAAGCGTCGATCAACTGGGTCTCATACAGAGCCAGGGCATTGTGTCCCCCGAACCGTTCGCTCCGGAGGTCCTTTAAAAAGCGCTCATACCCTTCGGAGCCGAAGAGATCGGACAGGGAAACCTTTCCGAGGACGGCCTCCCGGTTCATCGACAGCAGCTTCTCCATCGCCCGATTGAAGATGCGGATGCATCCATCGGTTCCTGCCCCGACGATGCCGTCTATCGCACTCTCGATGAGGTTCTTCTGAAAGGTGAGATGGGAGAGGAGTTCCTGAGATGTCCTGGCGTTTTCGTGTTCGAGAAGGGCCGTATAGTCCCGGAGCTGTTTTCGGCTGGTATATCGGTTTTTCGCTCGCTGGAGGGCCGTGGCGAGGGCATCCTGACCGATGGGCTTGGTGATGAAATCCGAGGCATCGTTCTGCAGGGCGAGGATGGCCGTCTCGATGTCTCCGAAAGCGGTGGCGACGATGACCTCGATGTCGGGGGTTTCAGCCTTCAGGCTGCGAAGCACCTCGATACCGTCCATGACCGGCATGCGGATATCGGTCAACACGATCTGAGGATGGCACTGCCTACACAGATGTACACCCGTTTGTCCGTCGGAAGCACTGAATACCCGATATCCTTCGTCCTCGAGACTCATCGAGATCACCTCTCGAATATCGGGCTCGTCATCCATCACGACGATCGTCCAACCGGTGCCTTCTTTCATGAGGCCCTCCACAAGACGCATTGAGGAATGGGAGAAAGATGGAGCAAAGAGCAGAAGTCAGGAGTCAGAAGTCAGAAGTCAGAAGTCAGAAGTCAGAAGTCAGAAGTCAGAAGTCAGAAGTCAGAAGAAAAGCGGATGACTTCGATTCCTATAGAAGTCGCCTCCCGACATGTCTTGATGGACTCGCAAAAAGTCTCCCCCTCCCGATTTCCTTCCAATGCCGGGCTTCCAGCAGGA
>CAZJXF010000021.1:0-35415 GCA_964549995.1 uncultured Desulfatirhabdium sp.
ACTTACGAGCTCGGGCGGCTGAGTTTATCCGATGCAACGAAAAAGGCGTGTCTCCCCCCATGCGACTCGGATGAGACTTTTGGACTTTTTGCGAGGCCATCAGGGTATGATGGAATTCGGTATTCATTGATGGCCAATCAGAACCACCAACTCCATGGAGTGGTCCCATGAAAATCAGGTTCCAACCTCGGATGATGCGAGTCTCGATCCATCTATTTCTCTTCTGGATGGTGATCACCGCCGGTAGTTCGCTCCATATGCAGGTAACCGTGGCCTTTTCGGCCGACACACCGAACACCCTACAGCCGATCGAAATGTCTCCCGAAAAACTTCTGCCCGGCCTCGATGTACGCATCATCGAAAAGTTCTTCCGCAACATTAACGAAATGCCGGACGACGTCTCTTTTTCAAAGACAAGGCCTGTCCCAAAACTCGCCTATCGATACGAAGGGGGAACCCCCATGTTCGACACCGGCCGATCCCTGGCCATCGGGATGAGCATCCGGGGATATCTCCTCATCGAAGAACCCGGTAGCTACGAATTCCAGGCGCGTTCGAACGACGGCATTCGCGTAAAGATCGCTGACCATGTCATCATCGAAGATCCCGATGTGCATTCCGACCGCCTCTCCTCGATCGCCCGCTATGACATTCCGAAAGCCGGCTACCTTCCGATGCACATCCTGTATTTTCAACGCAAGGGATCCGCATGCCTGGAGCTTTACTGGAAACGACCGGGGGCAGCCGCCTTCGAGATCATTCCGGAGAAGGCCTACTGGAGAGGGAAAGAACCGTGATCTCCCCGTCAAAAGAGGGCATCATCCGGTTCCAATCCCACTTGAACCGAATAGCGCTTCAGCCGTCTCTTGACATCGCCGAACTCACGGCGTGGCGGGACCTTCTTTATCGGCTTCATCTCGTAGGACAGGATGCCTCTCGGTATGAAGGATTCGGTTTCGGCAACCTCAGCATTCGATCCAGACAGTATCCGACGGGCTTCATCGTGACCGGCTCCCAAACCGGTCATCTCGATCATCTCGACTGTCGACATTTCTGCTTGATCAGCGCCTGGACGCTCGACCCACCGGAGCTATGGGCCGATGGAACGATCCAGCCATCCAGCGAATCGCTGACCCATGCTGCCGTCTATGCGGGTTCGAGCCATGTAGGAGCCGTCATCCACGTGCATTGCCCCGAGCTGTGGGGTCTTCAGGGAACCATCGAACTTCCCGTCACCAATCCACAGGCAGGATGTGGAACTGTCGATCTGGCCCTTGAGATCGAACAGATGATGGTCGATCTCTGCAACCCGAAAAACGGTGTATGGATATTGGGTGGACACGAAGACGGCATCCTCGCTTTCGGCCCCGACATCACGACGACCGGCCTGTCGCTCCTGCGCTGGGTGGCCGTCGCATCCATCCGGGAACATCACCAACGCTTGATATCCGGTACCGCCTAATGGCGAGTCTCCATTGACCATGAATCAGGAACATCGAATGATCCACCATCTCGAACTCACTCCGCAAACGCTTCGACGCACCTGCACCCTCTGTGACCTTCCGTTTGACGATACGACCCAGATCCAACCCCTCGACGAGGTCATCGGTCAGAAGCGTGCCGTTCAGGCCCTGGATTTCGGCCTAAACATGGCGAGCGCCGGCTACAACATCTTTGTGACCGGCATCGATGGCACTGGAAAATCCTCGATCGTCCGTGACATCGTCGAGCGACATGCAGCAAACATCCCTGTCCCGAACGACTGGTGTCTGGTGAACAATTTCAAGGATGAATCCAATCCGAAGGTACTGGGGCTGCCGCCTGGCCATGCCCCTGCCTTTGCAAAGGCCATGACGAAAGTGATGGACGATATCCGGATCGAGCTTCCGAAGGTCTTGGAAAGTGCGGCCTTTCAGGAACAATATCGACGGATTCAGAGGGAGTATGGGGAGAAGCAACGCAAGCTCTTCGAAGAACTCGAGGGCGTGGCCCGTGCGAAACATCTTCGAATCGCCAGCGATGACGACGGGTACCACGCCGTTCCCGTCGAAAACGACACGGAGTTGACGGCGGAAGCCTTTCAGAAACTCCCCCCTGAAAAACAGTCCGAAATCGAACGCAACCTGATGGATGTGCAGCAGCATCTCGAGACCACCCTTCGTGAAATCCAGAAAATCAACGATGTGATCAACGAACATGTGGAGGAAATCACTCGGGAAATGGCCCAGATGGTCATTGCTGAACGGATGCGCAGCCTACGGGAACGCCACGCAGAACACGAAGGGGTTCGGACCTATCTGGAGGAGGTCCAGGAAGACATCCTCGATCACATCGACCGGTTCGTTTCTCCGGAAGACCATGCGGATGAACCCGAAGAAGAGGACACCCTCGAAGACGGCATCGAAACCTTTCTGAGGCGCTACAAGGTCAATGTGCTCGTCGATCATTCCGAACAAAAAGGGGCACCGGTCCTTTTCGAAACCAACCCGACCTACCCCAACGTGATCGGCAGAATCGAAAAACGCTCTCAAATGGGGATTCTGACCACGGATTTTCTGATGGTTCAGGCCGGCTCGATGCTCAAGGCAAACGGTGGTTTTCTCATCATGGAAATCGACCCGTTGATGCAGAATCCGTTCATCTGGGATGCCCTGAAGCGCTCTCTGCAAAACCGCTCCCTGGTCATCGAGGAAATGTCGACGGATCTGGGATACGCCACGGCAACCCTGAGACCCCAGGAAATCCCTCTCAACATCAAGGTCATCCTCCTCGGAGAATACGAACTCTTCGAATGGTTGCAGAACGAGGACTCCAAGTTCAACCGCATCTTCCGGGTTCGGGCCGACTTCGATTATGAAGTGAGCTGCTCCAGGGAAACCGAAGAACGATATGCACGATTCGTGGCCTTGGTTTGCCAGCGGGAAGGATTGCTTCCATTCACCCGAGACGCTGTCGCTGCAGTCGTGGAATACGGCCACCGCCTCGTCGAGGATCAACAGAAGCTCTCTCTGCGCTTCGGCCCCATCGTCGGTCTTCTCAAGGAAGCCGAATATCTGGCGCGAAAAGCCGGGAAGTCTGTCGTCGATGCTTCCTTCATCGAGCGAGCCATCGACGCGTATCGGTTTCGATACAACCTGTACGAGGAAAAAATCCACGAATCCTATGTCGACGGCACCATCCTCATCGACGTCACCTCCCATGTCGTCGGTCAAGTCAACGGTCTCACCGTCTATCAGATCGGTGAAATCAGTTTCGGAAGGCCCTGTCGCATCACGGCTGAAAGCTTCGTCGGAAAGCCCGGAATCGTCAACATCGAACGGGAAGTCGAGCTGAGCGGTTCTTCTCATGACAAGGGGGTGATGATTCTCTCCGGATATTTGGGAAGAACCTTCGCCAAGAAATATCCCATCGGGGTTTCGATCAGTATCACCTTCGAGCAGAATTACGGTGAAATCGACGGTGACAGCGCATCGCTGGCAGAGCTGCTTGCGGTCATTTCAACCATCGGTGATGTGCCGATCGATCAGGGAATCGCCGTAACGGGGTCGGTGAATCAGAAGGGGGAAGTTCAGGCAATCGGCGGAATCAACGAAAAAATCGAAGGATTCTACGATGTCTGCCTTGCAAAGGGATTGACGGGACGACAGGGGGTGATCCTCCCGAAGGCGAATGTCCGCCACCTGATGCTGCGCAAGGATGTCGTGGCTGCCGTCGAACAGAAATCCTTTCATCTATTCGCCGTATCGGATGTACGAGAAGCTGTCGAAATTCTGACGGGGATTCCGGCTGGAGAAGCCGAACCGAACGGGGCGTATCCGAAGCAAACCGTCTTCGGCAAGGTTCAGGAGGCGCTGCTTCGCTCCTGGATCCATCAGCGGGAATGGCTACGTCAGGGAATTGGGGGATATGCACCGATTTTGGATTCCCAGTGATCGGATTCAAGAAGCGACCCCTGTCTTAGACGGTGAAGAAGCCTTCCATCTGATCCGGGTGCTGCGCGGCAAAAGCGGTCAGTCCATTCTGCTGATGGATGGCAAAGGCACCGTAGCCGAAGCTCGGATTCAATCCATCCTTCGGGACAGGGTGGAGCTTGCCGTCATCCGCAGAACCCATGTTCCGAAAGATAGGCCGTTTCGCATCCTTGTCGCGCAGGCTCTTCTGAAGGACGCTTACATGGAGGATCTGATCCGAAGATGGGTCGAACTCGGGGTCGATGAGTGCTTTGCCTTCCGATCGGAACGATCGGTTCCCATCTTAAAAGAGGATCGTGGTCAAAAACGAAAACACCGCTGGGAAACGCTTGCCCGAGAGGCCGTGAAACAATCGGGGAACCCGTATCTTCCGATCCTGCATGAACCGATGGACCTGGACCAGATGCTGGATGCCCTCCGGCATTGCGCCATCAAGCTGCTTTTCTGGGAGAACGAACGTCGCAGACTCAGCCGTGAAGCTTTCACTCTTGCGGATCGAGTGGAAGGTCCCATCGACATCGGCGTGGTTTTTGGGCCGGAAGGAGGAATTTCGGAAAGCGAAGTGGCGATATTCCAACGGCATGGATTTCAAACGGTTTCGTTGGGGCCCCGAATTCTCCGGGCGGTCACGGCTGGGATCGTCGGCCTTGGCCTGGTCGGTTTTTTGGCGGACGAAGCCTTTTCACCGTTCCCCCCTATCTGAATGTCCAAACCGGTACAGAAAAACAAGATTTTCTCCGTAACGCATTCTCTCCCTTCAGCAACACCTTCCCGCCGTTGTTCATCGTGAGATTATGCTTGACTTTCTGGCGGTTTTTGCCTAAATAATCCACCATTCATTGGGTCAAGCCGAGGTAGCTCAGTCGGTAGAGCAGGGGACTGAAAATCCCCGTGTGGGCAGTTCGATTCTGTCCCTCGGCACCAGTAAAATCAAGGGGTTAAGTCAACAAGGCTTAACCCCTTTTGCGTTGTAAGGCGATTTTGCCCCATATCTGCCCCATATTTTTGTGTAGTACCCTCTACCTAAAAGCAGAAAACCCGGCATCCTTTCGGATTACCGGGTTCCGTGCTTCGCTTCGCCATTACCTGTCTTGTGTGCTCAACCCTTATTCCATCGGCATTTCGATAATACCAAAAATAACCTATTTAAGCGGCTTTTCCCGCTCAACCCATAGGAACATATACCCCTGTTCGTTATCACGGCTCTACGGGCTTGTTACGCAGTCTGGTTTCTACAGCCCGAACGGAAAGCATTCTTTTTCAGGACAGGATAGAGGGAAAAGGGGAAGCTGGGGTACTTATCCCCCCCATAACATGTGAACATCACGGACATTTTTCAGGATCTCCGGTTGATCTGTCCTGAATTCAAGCAATGACCTTCAGGCGCAACTACAGGCCCGTAGAGCGACGAAAACGCCCTGCCCTATAGAATACCATTCCCCGAACCGAAAACACGGCTCTGTTGCCCTGTAATTTCGCACAGGTTTCTGTTGATCTTGTCCACCGCTCCATCAAGCGACTTCCCCAGGTACACAGCCCGCAGCTTGCCGTTGATCTTCTTGAAGGCCCGGTAATACCCTTTACGATCTTGCTGGATGCTCCATCCGGAAATGTTTAACTTCTGTTTAACCGTATCTGCCTTGTCCTGTATAACCTTGTTTAACTCTCTATCGCCTGCTGATCTGTCTAACTCCTGTTTAACCTGATCCCGTTCTTGTTTAACTTTGTCTAACTCCACCTGTATAACCTTGTTTAACTCTTCCTGCCTGTTTAACTTTTGTTTAACCTGGTCAAGCTCCGTCTGTATAACCTTGTTTAACCCGTTCGAGCTGTCTAACCTCTGTTTAACCTCCATGATGATCGGGCAATACTGTTTAACCGTGTTGAACCCAATCGCCTTCAATGCTTGAACCCGATCATAAACACCCTTCCATGATCCGGTTTCCGAATATGCTTCGGTAATCGAATCCCAATGCGCAAGAATCAGCTCGACAGGTTTCATCACCCTTCCTTTTGTTTAACCGATGGCAATGAACTCTGTCTAACCATGTCGTTATGAAGTGTCAATGAGTTTTTTCGGGGTGTCGTTAAGCCTATTCTGGCATAGCGCCGATCGAAAACTGAGGTGGTGCGACAAGAGGGGGATGGGAAAGCCTATCGCTTGCGATTGGTAATGATTTCAGTAGGTTAGGGGTTGAGGTTGAAGATTTCGAAGATACGTTCAATGAAATTGGTGCATGGCAAAACTAATCCCATCCATCTTCCTGTAACTCCTAACCCGACACAAGGCCCCGACCCTCAAAACCGGAACCCGCATATCCTGAAAGTCGATGATCCTTGCCGCCCTCTTACCAGGTGCCGGCCTTAGCGCCCGGCCAACGAATTGAGTCAGTCGGCCATTGAATTTGATCGGTGTTGCAATCGCCAATGTCTCGACTGCCGGACAATCGAAGCCTTCCCCTAAAAGCGAACCAGTCCCGATCACGATCCGGGTTTTCCCGGTCTGCATCCGCTTAACGACTTCGGCCCGCTTGCCGTTCGCCATGTCGCCGGTCAAAACCTCTGCCTCGATGCCCTGGAAGGAAAGCAAACGCTGGATTTCTTCGCAATGCTGTTTCCGGTCGCTCAGGACAAGGATGATTCCTTGCGCCCGTTCGACTTCGGCCCGGATCGTATCGACGATCAACCGGTTTCTTCCCCTGTCCTGCACAAGCTCAGACAGCGCCTTGCCGTAGCACTCCCGGAAATCGAGTTCTGTTTCAAAGTCCGTTGGAACCGGGATCACTTCGGCACGGACAAGGGAACCGTTAGTCATAAGCTCTGCCTGCTCGATCTGGTGGACAACCGGCCCGACGTGCCAACCGATCAGCTTCGTCAGTCCATCCCTCCGGTATGGGGTTGCGGATAAGCCCAGCATGAACCTTGAATCGAAAGCGTTCACGGCTTCGGTGAAAGTCCTCGACGGCACATGATGGACTTCATCCACAACCAGGAACCCGGTACGCTTCGCCACTTCCTCGGCCCGCTCGTATAGACTCTGAACCAACGCAACGGTCAACCGATCCCCGATCTTGTACTTGCCGCCGCCGATCATGCCGATTTCGTCGTTGTCCATCCCCAGGAAGGAAGCGGCCCGCTCCCGCCATTGCTCTGCAAGCTCCCTCGTATGGCAGACGATAAGCGCCGGTTGCCGCCGTGCCGCAATGACTGCCAGCGCCATCGTTGTCTTGCCGCTTCCGGTCGGTGCTTGCAGAACCCCGAAGTCTCGTTTTAGGACAGCAGCAACAGCCGTTTCCTGATACGGCCTCAACTGCCCCTTAAAGGTGAAACCGACTTCCGGCATGTCCCGCCGGCGGTCGATGATCTGCCATGATTCCCCGGCCTGCTTCGCAAGGTGGATCACCAACCCGGTTGCGCCCCTCGGAACCGCAAGCCCGCCCCGGAAAACCTCGAATCCCTCGATCATCTTAGGCGTTTGCCAATTACTGAAGCCCCGCCGGTCGTTCTCGATCCATCGGGGATTCTGGAGCGACAGAGCCTCGCGGGTTGCCCTGATGGTCCCCGGTGCCGCTCCGGTAATGGTGGCCCTGTTCGAAAGCTCGATCTTCATCGTTTCGAAAAAATCGATTCAATGTATGCGTCAAGCACATGGTCCCGATCTGACCGCCGATCACAATCCGCACACAGCATCGCTATGATTTGGATCTGCCTTGCCATGAAGTTGACGGATTTTAGGATTTGGACTTCCGCTGGATTTTTTCGGCAGAGGCAACATGTATCACTCGTTTTGTTTCTCATCGGTTATTCTCCAGGACGATACGGGGCTTCAACCCCTTGCCATGATTCCGCCGAAAAAGGGATGCCTACGCTCTCGTAGAAGGCCCTGACATTGCACAGATAGCCTATACCTGTAACCTTTTGCCCATTGGTGTCACGACTGGAATACCTCAGCCCAGGTAGGCAAAACCTGGTGGCGAGAACCTGCAAAACCTCTTCCCAGGTTGAGTGATGGGTCAAAGTAAGAAAATGAAGGGAAAGGTAAGCCCGTTGGGTGCGTTTACTTAATAATAGGCTCTTTATATAGTATCCGCAGGCTGGCAGATTACCTTTCCCTTCATTATCCTTCTTATCCAATAATTTCAGGTAGTTATCTCCGTGTTTTTCAAGCTCTTTTATCTTTTCCTGAATGAATTCGGATGCTTGTAAGGCAATGGCCTTATCGGCCAACAGGAACACCTTGTAGGCCCACCCGATCTCCTTTGTCAGGAATCCCCAGCGCTCGACAAACGGTGTCAAGCGTTCGACGATCTCCGAAACGGCTGATTCCTGAATTTTATTCCCCCTCTGTCTATTCACCTTGATCTGAGGATCCCCGAATTCAGTAGCAGGAAAATCCTTTCCGCAAACAATAACGGTTCTGTTGCCCTTCACAGGCCGTATCCGGTGAATTGCCTGAATCAGTTCCGACTGCCCGGCCCGAACGATCCAGGCCATCCGTTGAACCGGGTCCGTTACCAACGCCATTGCGTGATCGTATAGCCCATCAATGTTCGGGAATGGGATTCCCAAGACAATAACCGCCGTGCAATCCTGATACTGATTAACGCCTCGACTCCCTCCCCAGAAGTGACAGGTCTTGATATTTCGGCCCGGCAGAACATCTGCCGCCAGCTTTGCAACTGTCCCCTCAACAGCCAAATGGGTGACAACCAAAACATTACGGTCGGCAGGCTGAAGGAATTGAGCAGCGGACTTGAGCATGTCACCAATCTGCTTTTCGTCCATGCGGTTCATTTTGCATTTTCCGGTCGCCTGTTTGATCCAGACTGTTTTCAATCCCGGCATTTCCACCTTGCCCTGAATATGCCGGAACGGTCGCCCAAACAGGGCTTCGGCCTCGGCAGGGTTTCCGGTGGCATCCAGGCACACAATCCGGCCATCATATTTGGGCAGCCGCTTCTGGAACGATACGAATTTTGCGGGGGTTGTCGCATCGGTTGAAAATCGAATATAGATTCCAGGCGATTCGCTCAGTGCAGACCCCAACCATCGCAAGGTTTTTAGATCCACCTTTTCTTTTTCCAGGAGTCGCTTCTGCCATTTCGCCATGGGTTCCTGCTTACCGCTCACGGGGTCGATCCATCGTTCAAACATTGACAGGTCACGGCTCAACCTGTCCCGCTCTTCAGGCGTAATCCCTGCCAGTTCCCACAACGTGGGTCGGTCGGCCCATTGGCTGTTCTCCGGTGGACTTGAAACATAAACTCGTGATAGGTCGTAGGTGCCCGCCCCTGCCGATTCCATTGCAGCCAATTGCGCAGGAATGATGTTCAGCATCTTTTCCATGACTTCCCGACCCTGCTTAGAGAGCTTCGCTTGAATGCGTTGCATTGCTCCAACGGATGATTCTTGCTTTTGGAAGAACGTTTTCAATGGCGATTCGTCGATCAACAGCAGCTCAATTCCCTTCATGTTAACTTCGAGCGCCATTGAATGCGTCATCAGGAACAAACCAGTTTCGTGTTTCAGGCATTCGAATTGGGTCCAATATGGACATGGATCCGGGTTCAGTCTTTTGCATTTGGGGCAAACGACTACGCCAGGCGAAAAGCCTTTGGAAGCTAATGCCTCGACCTGTGCCATTTCCCGACAATTCGTCTTGTTGCGTCCACGCAGGATGTGCACGGTTTCCGGCCGGTCGGCCATGCTCAAAGCCAAACCCAGGAATTCCTCATTTAGTTTGTGTTCCGGTGTCGCAATGGCTATCCGGCCTGTGCCATTCTTCAACCCGGCCATGATCGACTGAATACTCGTAAACGATTTCCCTGCCCCTGGACTCAAGGTGACATAGGTGTCGTCATCCGCCTCAAGCGCCTCTCTCAGCGCATCACGTGCAGCCTGAAGTGAAATTCTTTCGACCGTTTCTTCCGATGTTACGACCTCCTCAATGTCATCCGAATAATCCGGGAGCCATTGGGATAAAGGTACGCCGATAATGTGCCCCTGTTCATCAACAGCCCCTGCTTCGCATGAGTTCCGATGATGGCATTTCAGCCGCCCGGACTCCGTGAGAAACGGCCTCCCATCACGCCGCCCACAGATGGGGCACGCCTTAAGCTGAAGGATTTGTCCATGAGCGAATTCAAACTCTCGGTATTCCAGTCCTGCCTGGTCAGCAATGGCTCGGATAGGTTTTCGGAATTTTCGGGATGGGATGATGGGGTGGAAAATGTTGTCCTCAAGCGCAGCCCGCACCTTATATTCCCTCAGGAAACGTTGCCATGGTTCAGGCATGAAGCCGATAGGGACGATCTCTTGAAGCCATTCCAGCGATGTTCCCAGGTTCACCGGCCCCGTGACCATTGACAGATAATCTGCCTCATCCATAAACCATAAGTCATTAATATCATTGAGTTTATGAATGTGCCGGTCAACAGGTTTGCCTTGGTTGGCATGCCCTCGGTATCCGAACATCCGGTAAAAGGATTTCTTGATGAACGGCGATGGATCAATCATGGGGTAGGCAGTCTTGTCTGTGATCCATGCCCGGAATGCCTTCTGCAGTTCATCCTGAACGAGATACGGCCAGCAAAAGCGCAACCCTTTACCAGATAAAAAGATGATCAACCCGGCTTCAAGGCCGTGCTCCAGGATCATTGCCAACATCTCCCTACCGGCTTCAAGGTTTTCAGCGATGTCAGAGTGCCCATCAGCACCCGGCGACTCCACGTCGAGAATCAGCCACGGATAGACCTTCCCGGTTTTGTCAGTCAGAACAGGTTTGAGCCAAATAGCCTCCCGGCCAGTTTCAAAGGCCTTTGGCCTGATTGACTTGCAGAACCCTATCAGCCCTGCATACGAGACAGTTAGCCATGAGTGCTTCTTGGAATAGCAGCCCGGTTTGAATTGGAATGACAAACCACCAGGAATCATGCCGCCGCCGTTTTCCGACTGCTCCAGCTTTTAGATGCACGTTGTTTGAGCCATGCACAAAGCGATTCCACCGGATAGGCCACCTGATTCATCAACAGAAACCGACCTTCCGGCCCGGTGCCTTTGCTGTCTGCGTTCGCCAACGTTTTTCCGTTCAGCAGCCCGCCCGAAAATTCCTTGACGGCTTTCCGGCACACTATGCTTGACGGCCACTTCTCAGCCATCATGTCGATGATTCGTTCCATTTGCTCGTCCATTTTTTAACATCCTTTCTCTTCCCAGGTTAACTGACTGCGGGAAAGATACAAAGACATGCGGGCATGTCTGCAAGGACATTTTGAGATATCCAGAATTTTCCAATACATTGATATTATTCATATTCTTCAGACATAGGAGAATGTCCATTCGATGAGGTGTCATGTCTGTGGATTGCTTAACAGTATGATTTTATTAGACAAACAATGGACATGGATAGGATGTCTATCGATATTTCAACTATTTGATTATATTGGATAAATAACAGACATGTGGGGGTGTCCAAATAAAAAAGGCCTGCCGGTTTCCCGACAGGCCCTGTTCAAATTGGTTGCTCTGTTATCTTAGAAGGCTTTCAATTTTGCCTTGCCCCAAAGGTTCATACCCTTTGGTGGCCAGAATCCTTTGCACAATGCTTCCCAAAACTGAGCGTTTTGGTTTTTCGGAATACCGGAAATCATCAAAGCGAACGTCATCAATCGTGATTTTCAACCCGGGATTCTTTTCGAGAAACTTAACGGCTTTCGAGAAGGCCTCTTTTCCTTGTCCTGGTCGGACAGCAGCCCAAAGCTTCAGGGCATCGGCCTTCAGGGATTTGACAAACGCCTCAACGGGCATCCGGTCGGTTTCGCCTGCCTTTGTGGTTGGTTGGGGTTCGGCGGGGATAGGGGGGCTGATTTCAGGATTGGGAATCTTTGATAAAAGCTCGATGGCAACCTGCTTTTCAATCCAGATGTCGCCAACATCAGAAGCGTCGTTTGTGTAATGCGGCATTTCGTAAAGCTGCGTTTGGTGCCCCGCTGGGGCTTCCCATTCTTTCAAGGTAAACAGCTCAAGCTTTCCAGCGTCCCAAAGCAGGTTGAGTTTGTCCATATCGAGCCAAGGGGCGATTTCTCGAAGCATGATCACTTCTTTGGTTTGTTCGACGATTTCGAGTATCCAATCATCGCTCGAATCTTTGATTCGTCGGGTTTTGCTTGTGGTGACGATCCTTTCCGTCAAAAATTCCATGCTGCATCATCCTGGTTGAATGCTCCTGAAAAGAAATGGGGAAAACCGCTCAGGAAACGGCCTTGTCATCCGGGGTAGCTAATCCCGGACTATCCCCAAGCTGATTTTATAAGAAAATTGACAAAAACTTATGATATGGTTGTAAGCAATCATGTACAGAATTCAATGGGAAAAAAGGGCTGTCCGCCAACTGAAACGGTTTCAGGTTCCCGAAGCTTTTTTGACGTCGAAACAACCGGAAACATTGTATCCATCGAAGAGGTTAAAAAACGTGATGAACACACCTATTGAGCATCAAATCATTATGCAAAACGGTCAACCTGCATTTGCGGTTATCCCTTATGAGGATTACCTGGAGCTTTTGCGAAAATCGGACAAAGTTTATTTTCCACATGAAGTTGTTCAGGCCCATGCGATTGAAGAAAAAAGCCTGGTCCGTGCATGGCGTGAATACAAGGGGCTTTCCCAGGAAGAAATGGCAAAACGAATAGGTATTTCACAACCGGCATACGCTCAGATGGAAAAGCCATCGGCCCGGCTTCGATTGAAAACCCGGATGAAAATTGCATCCGCTTTGGGTATCAGTCCCGATCAGTTGACACTGAATTGATCATCCAGTTCCTTCAACAGGCATCATTCCCCAATGAATTGCTTAATATAGAAGCCTTGATCATACAGATTATTCATGTTGTCCCCCCCTTTTTTTTCACCCGGTCCGGCCTATCATGGGAATGACCTTGCCCGAATTATTCATCCGCTCCATGTCCTTTATCGCCGATCTAAGCCGATCAGCTGTGACATGGCTGTATCGTTCGGTTGTCGTCACGTTTGCATGCCCCAACAATTCCTTCACCCGGTAAATGTCCACGCCCGCTTCAAGCAACCGGCTGGCATGAGTGTGCCGCAGGGTGTGAAAAACGCATCTCAACCGATCATCATCAATGCCATGATTCAGCCCAAGGTCTGCAACTACCTCATCGAAGGTCTTCGAGATATGTTTGATCTTGCCCCCGTTTCTGTCCGGGAATATCAATGTATCCGGTCCAGTTTTTGGCATCCCTGCCAGCATCGCTTTGACCCGCTCTGTCATGTACACCGTGCGATTTCTACCTGATTTGGTATCCGTCAACAATATTGTTTCACGGACAAGATCGACGTCCTGCCATTGCAGGCGGGCAATTTCCGAAAAACGCAACCCGGCATCTAAGGAAAGCAGCGCCATGCGGTAGGTGGTTGCAGATCGTTTCTTTAGCTCCTCAAGCAAGCTGTCGCATTCGGCAGGCGACAAATACCGCTGTCGCTTGTTGTCAAACTTTGGGATTTTCACGTTCCGTGTTGGAGAATCCCCGGTAACAAGTCCAATTCTCCGGGCATGGTTCCATGTCTGACGGATCGTCGCAAAACAATATTGAATTGTCCGTGCCCTCCTTCCGGCATCCAACATGGATTTCTTGATTCGTTCAATATGGAAGCTGGAAACGTCCTTCAAGGGAACATTTCCGATTATCGGGAAAATCCAGTTTTTGCCATGCTGAAATTCCTTGATCCATGTATCACGGCCCTTGTGCGTCTGCTGAATGGGCAGATACTCATTTTCAAAGAAATCTTGAAACGTGACGTTTTGCTTTTTCTCGTTCTCTGCTGCTTCCCGTTCCGCCCGTAACCGGTCAAGCTCTGCCTGCTTCTCCGCTTCGGCTCTTGCTCTCTTTTCTGCCAACGTTTTTTCACCTGCGCCGGTGCGGCCATTGCGCTTGAGTTCGGCCAGGACATCCGCCGCTTTTGCAACTGTCCAGCCTTCACTTGCCCAGCCTAAACCCTCTTCTTTGTAACTTCCATTAACCCGATAACGGATGAAATAGTAGCGATCAAGACGCAGCCCATGCTTCCGGGTTGCATGTTCCCGATACCTCACGCCTTGCACTTTCGTTTTGATTCGTTTCTGTGCCATTTACCCCTCCGAATTTTGCCCCATATCTGCCCCATATTTTTTCTGGAAACAGAATGATTTCTAAGGATACCTTGTGAATGTAAATACAGGCAACTCATTGAAATGTCAATAGGATAAAGAAACAATATGAAGCTATGGGAAAGTATAGGAAGGTACAAAAAATAGACTGAAAATCCCCGTGTGGGCAGTTCGATTCTGTCCCTCGGCACCAGTAATAAAAAAGGGGTTAAGTCGATCAGGCTTAACCCCTTCTTTTTTTGCGATTTTTTTACAGCAGCTTTACAGCTGCCGAGGCTTCCAGATAAGAATGATCCAAGGCAAAATCAGATAACATCCGACACATATTAGAATCCATCGGAGAAATCATCAAATTCAATCAATCATTCGCCGATCTCATTCAATAACAAGGTCCAATCGAGCCGAGTGGATGGATCCTGAATTCGGTTGACATAGACCATCTGATCGGCGACGCTGCCGCCTCTGAGCCCGATAAGTCCTATAATCAGAACGGTATGGGTATCCGGACCGGCCCACGTATCGAAATCGTCCCTCTTGTGAACGCCAAGCTGTCGCAATTCATCGCCCGTTGGATGATGATCCCAAACGGTTTCCATACCGCCTCCACATATAGGGTAATCGAATAACGATGATAGTCTCGCAAAAAGTCGATCTACCCCCGATTGTGGGGTATTTCCGGGCCTGAGCATGAGGGCCGGTACGCCTCGGCTCTCCATTGGCCATTCGACTTCCCCGGCTGCCTGGAAAAGGAGCTGCGGTTTTATCGTCTTTCAGTATTCAGAGAAAAACCCGATAATCGATGTTCAGCGCCTTCGCAAACAGCTTTGCGGTTTGCTTGCCGATAGGTCTTTTGTTGTTCTCCATTTCAGAAATATGCCGTTGCGGTATTCCGGTTTTTTCGGATAACTGCTTCTGCGTAATTCCTTCTTTTCCGCGTGCTCCACGCAGTATGGCTCCAACATTGTTGCTGTATTCGGGAAAAGCCTGCTCCCAAGGAATGGCCTCATCCGTATCCATAAAGCCGATGGACTGCATCAATTCAATCGCCCGGCGCCTCATTTCAGCCGGTCCGGTAAAGGTCAGTGTCACGTCAATACGGTGCGTCTTCGTGTGTTCCAACATAAGTTACCTCAACCAGGTGGATCCTTTTGTCTTTCACTTCCCATATGGCCACGTAACAGGGCTTACCTTTTTTGATATGGCAATGATGGGTATCGTCATTCAGTTTTCCGTAATTCGGCCAATTACCCCGCACAGGGCCATCATGCGTGATTTCGGCAATGAGTGCATTCAGGATGTCCCGTATTTTCAAGGGCAGGCATGCCACCTTTTTTACAACCTTCTTATGGATAAACACCTGCCATGCCATAAATATACTATCCAATAGTATATGTCAATGAATGGGGCCATGATCTTACAGCGCAGATAGTTACTTGTTTTTCACCAGAGGGACACCATCTGTTTGAGGTTTTTTAAGAACAGGTGTTTCTCCTTCATGCAGCCTGGAAGTGCTTTCTGGACTTTTTGCGAGTTCAAGAAAAGATCGAACTGTGACCCGCTCTTTGTTTCATCCCTTGCCCTCCATCAGTATAGCATGGAGAGAATCCGATCCTTCCGAGAAAGATCCAATCCCAGGATCGCTCGAGCTTCATCGGGGGTGGCGATCGATCGGCCGAGCTGACGGGCGATGGCGGCGACAATTTCCACAAGTCCCGGATTCGACGCCTTCTCCCCATTCGGCAGAAAGAGATTGTCTTCCAAGCCTACCCGAACATGCCCCTCCATAGCGATCGCCATCGCGGCAATCGGTATCTGGGTTTTCCCGATTCCGGTTGCGGTCCAAGTGGATCCATGCGGGATACTGTCTATGAGAAAAGTGAGGTTTCTACCCATGGCCGGCATGGCTCCCGGAGCTCCCATGACGAAATTGAAATGATGGGGCGGCTTCAGCAACCCCTTCTTTTCGAGAAAAAGGGCGTTGGCAATCATACCGGTCTCGAAAATTTCCAATTCCGGCTTGACGCCGGTCTCATGGTAAACGGAAGCCAAGAATTCCAGAAATTGCGGAGAGTTTTCGTACACCATCCCAGGTAGGTTGTTGCTTCCCGTCGTAAAAGATCCCATTTCCGGAAGCAGGCGCACCGGGTTGGCACGCTCTTCCCATTCCTTACCGGCCCTTCCACCTGTACTCAGCTGAATGATGACATCGGGCGCCTTCTTCTTGATCGCTGCAACGATCTTCTGAAAAGCCTCTTTTTTCAGGGTGGGCTGTCCTGCCTCATCCCGAGCATGAACATGAAACACCGTAGCTCCCAAATCGGCACATCGAGCCACATCGGATGCAATTTCCTCCGGTGTCACAGGAAGATTGGGGTTCATCTGCTTGGTGGGTACATTTCCAGTCAGGGCTACGGTAATAATGAGCTTTTGCAAAACGAGTCCTCCGGATCGTGAATGATCATTTAGGGTTTTATGAAGTTAGAGGAATTGAACGATGTCTGAAATCCTATCGTTGAACCCCAACCAAGTCAATGATGACGGCTCCGCCAAGGGCCGCTCTCAATTTCTCGGCCACACTTCGGTTCATGCCGGGAAGGCCCGCCAGCTGTTCGGAGGAGGCGTTTCGGATCGCTTCGACATCCCCGAAATGTTCCAACAGCATTTTCTTTCGTTTTGGACCGATTCCCGAAATGGTATCCAGTAAGGAACGCAGATGGGAGGCGCGGTTTCGACTTCGGTGATAAGACACAGCGGTGCGATGGGCTTCGTCTCGAATCCGTTGAAAAAGCAGCAGAATGTCCTTATCCTTGCTCAAATCGATCGGGTCGGCATGATCCGGAAGGAAAATACGGTCGTCCGTCATCCGATCCTCGCCTTTGGCAATGGCCGCAAGGGCAACGGTTTCACCCAATCCCAGTTCCGACAATATCCGTTGGGCTGCATGCAACTGCCCCTTGCCACCGTCTACCAACAGAAGGTCCGGGTAAGGAAGACGGGCGGAGGAGCGAAGGAACCTTCTTTTCAGAATTTCCATCATCGCGCCATAGTCATCCGATCGCGGTGTTCGGCGAATGCGGTACTTTCGATATTCTGCAGGATACGGCTCCCCCCTGAAAAAGACAACAATGCTCGAAACCGGTTCTTCACCCTGCCAATGGGAATTGTCGATGCAGGCAATCCGTTCCGGAAGGTTGTCCATGCCCAGTTTCTCCTGGATCCGGCGCAGAATACCGAGACGGTATTCCCTTCTGCTGATCCGGGCGCTCAGCTCTCCAGCAGCGTTCTGGCGGGCAAGGATCATCAGCTGCTTGTGGATCGGATCTCTTGCCTTTCGAAGGACAAGCCTCCGATTGCCTATTTCTCGCAAATGTCGCTGAAGGAGAGCGGCACTTTCCGGCTTTTCGGGAACAAGTATTTCATCCGGCATTCCGGCCGCATCGCGTTCGTAGTATTGACCGAGGAAATTTCCCAGCATGACGGGAAGAGAGCCCACCGCCTCCGAAAAATGGAAATGTCGGTTTTCCACCAGCTGTCCTTTTCGAATCTTCATCACCGTGATGACGCTCTGGTCCCCCTCTTCGGCCAGCGCAACCACATCCCGATCGACGCCATCTGCCGTCACGACAACCTGTTGTTCCACCACCTTCCGAATGGCTGCCAATTTGTCTCGAAGGACGATGGCAGATTCGAAATCCTGACGTTTGGCCGCATCCTGCATATCGGTTTCGAGGCGATCCATCAATGCCCGACCCTCTCCTCTTAAAAACAGGATGACTTCATCGAGCAACCGAGAATAGGCCGAAGGGTCCACCGGAAGACAGCAAGGCCCGAGACATCGTCCGATCTGATATTGCAGACAGGGTCGCTGCCTGGAACGAAACACCGTATCACGGCATTTCCGCAGAGGAAAAATCCGATGAATTAGCTGCATGGTTTGATGCAGGGCACCGGATGAAGAAAACGGCCCGAAGTACAGAGCTCCGTCGGGCTCGATGCGACGTACGAGCGAAAGACGGGGAAACGCTTCTCGAAGGTCGAGTCTCAGAGAGGGATAGCGTTTGTCATCTTTCAGGATGACATTGTAACGAGGCCGGTACCGTTTGATGAGCGTCGATTCGAGAATCAGCGCCTCGTTCTCGGTACCGGTCAGCATGGTTTCGATATCCCGAATTTTTTGGACAAGCATCCGGGTCTTGGGTTCCGGATGGGGATACCTCTGAATGTAAGACAAGAGCCGTTTTTTGAGATTCACGGCCTTGCCGACATAAATCACCGTGCCATCCGCATCCTTCATCAGATAGACACCGGGAGATGAAGGCGCCTCATCGACTAAGGATCGCAAGGGTTCCAAGAATTCCGACATCGTTTCAGAACAAAGCATTCAATCCCAGATGCACGCCAAAATCCGGACTGTTGTCATAGATGAATACGTTTTCCAAAAGGGCGGCTTCCAACAAAAACCCTTTTGCCAAACGCCACCTCCCCCCCAACAGAACTTCATGAACCGGATCGGCAAAAGAACCGAAATGGTTGACCGCCCCTCGGTCGATTCGATATTGGGCAATGAAAGACGCGACTTGGGTTACCGGCCATTCGACGGCCAGTACCCCGGCCCATGCCGATGAGGGTTGTTCCATCCCCCCGGCATACTCGGACCCATACCAGTTAAATCCGGCCTGCAGATAGATCCAGATCGGACCCAATCGTTCGGTTGCACCGACAAACCAGCCGATATCGATCGGAAAATCCTTTCGGACAAAGGGACTTGTATACAAATCCATATCGATGCTCATACCGACGCTGACATTCGGCCACGCCGCCTTCCCTTCCAGCACCCGCCAACGCCAATCCGCCGAAAGCCGCCTCGAATACACCCCTTTTTCATCTACAACGGAAATGGGCGTTTCCCCTTCCGGATAGAGTGTAAAGGACATTCGACCGTGAGGCACCTCGTCTCTTCCCGCCTGTTCGATATGGGTCAACCGATGAAAGGATTCGATCCATCCGTCCAGGATTCCGCCGAAGACCGAACGCTCTTCATAGCGAACCCCTACAGTCATGTTCGGAAGCCATCCATACTGAACGTCGAGGGTGGAGTCCAATGTCTCGAAATCGAGAACATACTGATGACTCTCGTTGATCCATACATTGGCAAGTGTCGTATTCAACTGAACCCGCCATTTCCCTTCCCTCACGAGAGAATCCGCTCCCGGAACCATGGTCGGCCGTAGAGACTGGAACGGGGACTGGGAGCAAACCGGAAATGGGCCGTGGATATCCGCCTGGACCATCTCCACATCCGATTCAGACGGCTCGGGTTGTCCGCCGATCACATGGGAGGATGCCCCCAAACAGCAAACAATAACAGCGAGCATGAGACAACGTATTTGCCGTTCACCGTTCATTTCGGAAATCCCTTGTGTTCATGGTAAACGACGATACAGTCCATAGAAATCCGACAGATTCATCCGAGCCGCAAGGCCTTCTTTGTCCAACGGCCACCCCATATCTGCCGCCCCATATCTTGACATTTCCGGAATGCTGCTTATTGTTACGACCAAAAGAAACGGAATAAGCTATCGGAATCGATGAGATAGAAATCTATCGATTCCAAATTGATCCATCTTTTCATCTAACAACCACAAAGGAGGTGCACGATGGCAATCGTTCGATGGCAACCCTATGGTGCAGTGGCCAGCCTGCAGGACAGCATCAACAAATTGTTCCAGGATGCCTTTTCTCGGGCGAACATCGATGAAGACTTTGCCTTGAGTGCCTGGAAGCCGGTCGTGGACATTTTCGACAAGGATGACGCCATTGTGATCCATGCCGAATTGCCGGGTGTCAAAAAAGAAAATGTCGCCATTGAAGTGAAGGACAATGTCCTCACCCTTCGCGGCGAGCGAACCGAAAGCAAGGAAATCAAGGAAGACAAATATTACCGAAAGGAAAGAACTTTCGGATCGTTCCACCGGGCCTTTACGCTTCCTGCAGCAGTCAATCCGGATTCCATCCGAGCCACATTCAAGGACGGCGTTTTGGAAATCGAAATCCCCAAACCCGAGGAACAGAAACCCAAGCAAGTCAAAATTTCTATTGAATAATCAGGACCCAACGAAATTGCCGGTCTGCCAAGGTAGACCGGCAATTTCATTTCCATCGCATGATTTTCTTCCGCCTTACCGCATCTTCCCCGCACCGATGCCACTTCTCATCAGCCAAGCCATTCCAGCCCCAAAAGACTGACATCATCCTGAACCGGCCTTCGTTGCCCAAAAACCATCAAATCCTGAAACAGCTGTTTCAGCCAATCCTCGAGCGGTTTTTCGGCATGCTTCTTCATCGAATATTGAAGACGATCGATGCCGTATTGTTCCTCCGCGTTGTTGCGGTATTCGGTGATACCATCCGTATAGAGCAGAAGCCGATCGCCACCGGTCAAGAAGACCTCCCCCTCATCGAACGGTAATGCACCGTCCAACCCGATCAGGGGGCCTCCGACATCGAGTCTTTGAATCGTTCCATCCGGTCGCAACAACAGGGCGGGGACATGTCCGGCATTGCAGTAGACAAGCTTGCCGGACTTCAAATCGAGTACGAGATAAATGATGGTGATAAATTTATCGAACCGCTCGACCGGATATGCCGCATCCAGGGCTCGAATCACCTCGACCGGGGACACGATCGGTGTTTCTTCTTCTCGGTTTTTTTCTCGTCGAAGGGCATGCCCTGAAAATGGCTGAAAGAACTGGGAAACCGAGACAGTGACCAGTGCCGCCGGAACGCCATGCCCGCTGACGTCGAGCATATACATGCCGATATGGCTCGAATTCAGCGGAAACACATGAAAGATGTCGCCGCCGATCGTTTCCGATGGGGTGAAGTGCCAAGCAAACGATACGGTATCCTGATCCGGCAGCCGTTGCGGCAGCAGGCTTTTCTGAATTCCGGCGGCAGCCCGAAGATCGTCTTCCAGTCGGGCCTGCCGTCGGGAAAGTTCGATGGCTTGTTCCCTCAGCCGGCGCTGCATGTCTGTGAACTTTTGAACCAGCTCTCTCAACAGGGCATTCCCGATGGCATTGTCTGCCTGCGCCGCTCGGCAGGCCATCCACTCCCGCATCAACGCCCCAACCTGACGATGCAGCCCTTCACTCTGATGCAAGAGGTCCGTGGTTCCCATACTTGCCATCATTACAATCCGAATAAGACGTCTGAATGTTTGTTTTGAATTCCATCGATACCCACTTGATCGAGGGTAAGCAGTTTGTCGATGACAAGTTGAATGTCCTGGGATTGCGTGAGAATGCCGCCATGCTGGGGCGCCAGCAAGAGTGCCGGGATTTCTCTCACCAGATGCATGGCATGACGAAGTGCCCGGTTGGAAGTCATGATGGATCGATGAAACGCCAGAATGTGGTCTACCGGACAATCCGGCAGGTTGCAGGAGAGGGTTTGGGTACACCCCTGACACTGAGGATCCAACCTCAAAAAGAGCTTCCAATCGCCGCCTTCACTGCCGAAAAGATCTCCGGTAAACAATACCCCGGTCTTCATGTCGTAGGTCATGAAGCTGCCTGCAGAATGGGCATAGGGAGTTGGAACGAATTGCAACGTTCTACCGGAGGAAAAGGTGTAGCGAAAGTTCAGCGTCTCGATCTCGACGATATCCATCCGCACACCGTAATGCCGAATGAAGGCTACATTGGATTTCGATGTCAGAATCGTGGCATGTTGAGAAGCCAGCAGTTCTTCAAAATGCGGCAAACCGGCACACAGATCCGGGTCATAATGCTGACAGATGATGGCCTTGATCGCGTCCAGAGCGACACCGGTCTGGAGAATCTTCGTCATCACCACAGGAAAATCCGGCCGACTTCCGGCATCGATGAGGAGCGCTTCGTCACCGTCGACGATAAGGTAGGGATTGGCATGAAGCAAGGTTTCCCGCTCGCATCCCACCCAATAGATGTCCCGAGCGATACGAACCGGACCACTCAAATCGAGGTTTAACTGCAGCACATCGGACATGAAAGCCCATCCCCTCGCCGGCTGAAAGGGTTACCCAGGAAACGCCGATCGGCTCCGGATCGATCCAGTCGGCGTTTCTATCCCACTATCCATCTTCTCCATCGATCATAGCCATCAGGTACCGCCCGTAATCGTTTTTCAACATGTCCGATGCAATCTTCCGAATATCTTCTTTCCCGATGTAGCCTTTCCGGTAGGCGATCTCTTCGATGCAGGAAATCTTGAGCCCCTGTCTCGCCTGAATCGCCTCGACAAAACTGGCCGCTTGCTGGAGCGCTTCGTGGGTTCCGGTATCGAGCCAGGCAAATCCTCTTCCCAGCAGTTCGACACGCAGTTTTCCCATCCGAAGATAGGCCAGGTTGACATCCGTAATTTCCAGCTCCCCCCGCGCAGAAGGTTTGAGCGATTTGGCGATCCGGATCACCTCGTTGTCGTACACGTACAGCCCCGGAACGGCGTAATTCGACTTGGGCCGTTTGGGCTTTTCTTCAATACCGATGACCTTTCCGGTAGCATCGAATTCCACAACCCCGTATCTTTCGGGATCCTTGACAAGGTAGCCGAAGATCAGGCCGCCTTCCGTCGACTGAACGGCCCGATTCAGAATGTCCGACAGGTGATGTCCATAAAAAATGTTGTCCCCCAGGATCAGACATACCGAATCCGTTCCGATGAATCCCTCTCCAATGATGAATGCCTGAGCGAGACCTTCCGGCTTCGGTTGAACGGCATAGGAAATCCGCAGCCCCACGTGGGATCCATCGGAGAGTAGTTTTTGAAAGAGGGGGGTGTCTTCCGGGGTGCTGATGATCAGGATATCTCGGATCCCCGCCAGCATCAGTACCGACAGGGGATAATAGATCATGGGCTTGTCGTAAATGGGAAGCAATTGTTTGCTGATGACCCGGGTGATCGGATACAACCGTGTACCCGATCCCCCGGCAAGAATGATGCCTTTCATGAAGTGACTCCAAAACAA
Source organism: uncultured Desulfatirhabdium sp. (assembly GCA_964549995.1). Classification (GTDB taxonomy): domain Bacteria; phylum Desulfobacterota; class Desulfobacteria; order Desulfobacterales; family Desulfatirhabdiaceae; genus Desulfatirhabdium. Next base: position 23,144 of record CAZJXF010000021.1, read on the forward strand.
GATGAGAGGGGGTTGTTGTGGACAGCTGATCAGTATTCTTCATAACACAGTGGCCGCCACCGATCGAAGGAAGCCAGACGTTCACCGACATTGACCTGAAAGAATTTCTCGATCGGTTCAAAGAATTCCGGATGTTTTTCGAATACCTGCTGCAAGGAACCGAAAGCAGTCTGTAAGGCTTTCACCGTCATTTTTCCCATCGGCCTGCGGCACCCACCGGAAGGCATACCGAGAATCGTCATGATGGCTTTGATCGCCAGCGGATTCCGTGCCCGAAACACGACTTCTCCCAACGGGGTTTGTTCGGTCGTTTTGACGGTGACAAGGTTGAAAAGGGGATCGAGAGCCTGTTTCAGTTCGAGCGCCCGGGCCTGATTTCCTTGAACCACGTTCTCGACCATGGCGACGATGGGGCCGGGGACGATGTTGGTCATGACGGAGATGACACCGCAGGCTTGAATCCGGGCATCGGTCATCATTTCGAACGTAAGGGCGTCGTCTCCGGAGAGAATGTGAAAGTCCGGACCGCAGCAGGCTCTCGTTTTTCGCATGTTGTCAAGATTGCCGGTAGCCTCCTTGACCGTAGAAACGTTTGGATAGCGGCGGTGGGCAAGAGCGAGATCTTCCGGTAGGAGCTGCGTGCCGGTTCGCCCTGGAATGATATAGGGAATGACGGTTGTTTTCGGGAAGGCTTCCGCGATGGGCTCCACATATTCCCGGCGGATTTCGAGGGAACTCGGCCCATTGTAATACGGATCGACCAAGAGCAATGCGTCGGCCCCGACTTCGACCGCATGCGCCGAAGCTTCCAGCGCTTCCTGGGTGTTGTTGCTCCCCGTTCCGGCAATGCATCGACATTTCGATCGGGTTTGCTTCGCAATGAAAGCGACCACATCCAAATGCTCTTTCCAGCTCAATGAAGGACTTTCCCCGGTCGTTCCGACGGCCAATATACCGTGAATACCGTTTTGAATCTGAAAATCCACCAATGCCGCCAGCCCTTCGTAATCGACCTCGCCGTTCCGAAACGGGGTGATCATTGCCGTGTAACAGGTCGCTTCCATGCTCGTTCTCCTTTTTCAATCGGTCATGAGGCAATTTGCGTTGCTTTTGATTCGATGCTAAAAAAGCCTGCCAGGCAAGTCAAGATGAAAAAGCCTCAAAACCATAAGTTGGGGGTATTTCCTGGACTGAACATAGGGGCGGGCCCTTCAAAGGTATATGCATTTTTGCGAAGCCGTCATGATTGATAAACTCACAAAAAGTCGATCATATGGACGGCTTCGCAAAAAGGCCGCAGGCAAGGAGTGCAAATCCTGAGGAGTGAGGCGTACTTAGACGTACGCCGCAACGACGAAGGATGCAGCACGACACAGCATCCGGCCTTTTTGCGAAGCCGTCAGGATTGATATCCGCAGCCAAAGCCTGTTATAACGACACCATCATGAACATCCTCGGTATTGAAACCTCCTGTGACGAAACTGCAGCAGCTGTCGTAGCGAATGGCCGCCGGGTGCTTTCCTCTGTCGTCGCCTCCCAGATCGCAGATCATCACCCCTATGGAGGGGTGGTTCCGGAACTGGCCTCCCGAAAACACCTGGAAGCCATCACCCCTGTGGTAGATGCCGCCTTAAAAAAGGCCGGTCTCTCAGCACCGGAAATCGACGGCATCGCAGTAACGCAGGGCCCGGGCCTTGTCGGAGCCCTGCTGGTCGGCTTCTCCTTTGCCAAGGCCATGGCAACAACCTTGAACCTTCCCTGGATCGGCATCAACCACCTCGAAGGACACATTCATGCCCTGTTCCTGCAGGAGCCATGTCCCGATTTTCCTTTTGTGGCCCTGCTGGCCTCCGGCGGCCACACCAGCATTTATAAGGTGCTATCCCCTGTGGAAATGGTGTTGATGGGAAGAACCCTCGACGATGCAGCGGGTGAAGCCTTCGACAAGGTGGCCAAACTGCTTGGGTTGGGGTATCCCGGAGGTCGGATCATCGAAGAGATGGCTCGAAAGGGCAACCCGAAAGCCATCGATTTCCCGAGAACCTGGCTCGACAAGAGCCGTTTCGATTTCAGCTTCAGCGGGCTCAAGACGGCCGTTCGGCGGTATGTGCAGGTGAACGGCGCATCCGCCATCGAAGACATCGTCGCCTCGTTTCAGGAAGCCGCCTGTGAAGTGATGGCCCACAAGCTGATCATGGCCGCACGTTCCGAAAGCATCCGCCGGATCGCCATCGTCGGCGGGGTTGCCGCCAACACCCGACTGCGCCGGATCATTCAAAGCGCCGCAGCAGCCGAAGACCTTCAGGTGTTTATCCCCCCCATCGCCTACTGCGGCGACAATGCCGCCATGATTGCGGCTGCAGGCTACCATCGACTCCGGGAAGGTCAGTGTGGAGCCGTCGATGACGATGTCTACAGCCGATAATCTTCCCTTTCGGAAGCCTCACACGGAACGACCGGCGGCTCCGAGCCACCGTGCCTTGACCGTTGCAATCCGCCCAAGCATGGCCGCCGTTTTCTCGGGATATCGCTCTGCGGCAGATCGCACGCACTGAAACGCCCCTTCGATCTTCGGTCCCCAATGGCATACAAGGATCATGTCGACATCCGCTGCCGTAGCCCTGTCCACAGCCGTCTCAAGCGAATAGTGGCGGGCGATGGCTCCCATGTCGAGATCGTCCGTCATCACGATCCCCGCAAATCCAAGCGCTTTTCGCAACCAGTCCGATACGATTGCCACAGAAAGACTGGCAGGCCAGACCGGATCGATCCGGCTATACAGAATGTGCGAAAGCATGATGCCGCAGACATCGGCCTGGATGGCTTTTCGAAAAGGAACTTCATCGGTTTTCGCCATTTCGGACAGATCGATGTCCAGCCGGGGCAGGTCGATGTGACTGTCGAGGACCGTTCTTCCGATTCCGGGGAAATGCTTGGCTACGGCCATGATACCGCCTCGCTGCAGGACCTGGATTACGGTCGCCCCCATTTCCCCGACGTGTTCGGGAGATCCATGAAACACTCGCCCCGCCATGATGCCCTCGAGTCCTTCCGGCATCCAGTCCACGACGGGCGCAAGATCCATGTTGACCCCCACCGAGCGCAGCTCCCGCGCCGTGACCTCGGCGAAATGCTCGGCATCGGAAGGTTCTTTCAGGAAGGGATTCCCTGGAAATTCGGTAAACGGCTTTCGAAAGCGGGCGACAGGACCACCTTCCTGATCAACGGCAATGAACAGGGGCGGACGTCCGGATCGTTCGGCAAGCGCCTGGATGTCGCTGCACAGATCCGCTACCTGTCGAGGGCTCTCGATATTTCTGGAAAACAGGATCACCCCTCCGACACCCAGTTCGCAAACGGCATATTCGATATCCCGGTTTATCCGAGCGCCGTTGAATCCGATCATCAAACGCTGTCCGACATCCATCCGCTCTCCTCTCTTATCCCGTCGTTCGATCGTATGAACGCCCGAGTGTCCTCATCAGCCAGGTTTCAAAATCGGCACGATCGGCTGCCACCATTTCGATATCCACTCCAAGAATGCCAAGCGGAAGACCGAATCTGAAACGGCCGATCATCCGTACGGCATCCTTTTCCGTGGTAACCAGCATGTCGGCACCATGTCGCGCGGCTTTGCGCTGAAGATCTTCCACTTGACCCATCGTAAACGCGTGGTGATCCGGAAAATTTATGGCATGAGCCACTCTTGCCCCAAGTGCCTCGATCGATCGATCCACCCGAGTGTTGTCGGCAATTCCGCTGAAGCGAAGCACCCTTCTCCCTGTCAAAGGTGTACCCGATGGCGTCTTCTGCAAGCCGTTTCGAAACCAATCGGTATCGATCGTCTTCGATGCATCGACGACACATCTCACCACAGGCACGTGACGGCTGCAGAAAATCGGCTTTTCCAGTCGTAGCGCCGGATGGTTCAGTGCAGCAGGCGTCCGCTCCTCGCACCGGGTCATCACGATGGCATCGGCCATACGCAACCCATCGATCGGCTCCCGCAGGGGACCTCGCGGCAACAGCCTTCCGTTTCCGAAAGGCCGCCGCCCATCCAAAAGGACCACATCCACATCCCGCTGCAAGGCAAGATGCTGAAACCCATCGTCCAACAGGATCCAATCCGGCCGAAACCGCTCCCAGGCGATCCTGCCGGCCAAGCTGCGCCTTCGTCCCACCACAACCGGCACCCCCGGGCAGGACAAGGCAATGAGGACCGGTTCATCCCCGGCCCGACCGGCATCGGTCAGCAGGCGTTCTCCGTCGCTGACCACGGCACCCACCGACGATGCCGATCCGCCATAGCCCCGGCTAAGAACGGCAACCCTCAAACCGACATCCGTCAGCTTCCGGGCAAGCATGACGATCATCGGCGTCTTACCCGTTCCACCCACCGTGATGTTGCCTACGGAAAGCACCCGGCAAGGCAACCGATACCGTTTCAGATGTCCGCTCGCGTAGAGATTTCTGCGCAGGGCGACCAGCGCCCCATAGCCTTCGGAAAGCAAACCCAGGCCCCATTCGAGCACCGGATCACGGGAAGTCCCGGCGATAATGGACTCAACCCGCTGGAGAACGGCTTTGTTCATGTTCGGATGGCTTTATTGGAAGAGTAGATGCAAGCAGACATTGGGCAATCAGATCGGCAGTCTTCTGGATGGCCCCTCGGTGGGTCAGCAACACATCGTGCCCAGCCTGTCCCATGCGTCTGGCCTTTACCGGATCCTGGAGAAGTTCTACGACGGCATTGGCCAGCTCATCAACGTCATGCACCACAATGGCAGCTTCGGATTGAAGGAGCAAATCGGCGATCTCGGCAAAATCCCGCATGTCGGGACCGAAAAGAACAGGCAGCTTGAACGTAGCGGGCTCAAGTGGGTTGTGTCCACCTTCGTTCACCAGGCTGCCGCCGACGAATGCGACATCCGACAGGGCATATAACCCACGAAGCGCGCCGATGCCGTCAACGACGATGACATCCGGAGGATCGATGCCGCTTTGAAGCATCCGACTCAACGGTTCGGCCCGAAGCCCCTGATGTCGAATCGTTTCCAAAAGGGCCTTGGCCCGCTTCGGATGTCTGGGTGCCAGAATGAGCCGCAACCCGGATAGGTGCTCCCGGGCTTTCCAATAGGCGGAAACGACGATTTCCTCCTCCCCTTCGTGGGTGCTTCCGGCAATGAACAGCTTCTTTTCCGCTCCGGGGACCAGAATCCGTTTGAATTTGTTGAATCCTTCATCGGGTGGAGGCGCCAGCTGATCGAATTTAAAATTGCCCAGCACTTTCAGGGCGGCGGGCAACGCCCCGACTTGCAGCAGACGCTCCCGATCCGTCGCTGTCTGAGGACATATCCATGTGAAGCATGAGAACAGCCATTGGAACAACCGTTGAAAGCGGAGATATCCTTTCAGGGAATGCTCCGATACCCGGGCATTCGCCCAGATCACCGGAATATTCCGTTTCCTGGCAAACCATAGAAAGTTCGGCCAGATATCGGTTTCGACGATACAGACAACCGAGGGCCGCAAGAAGGAAAACAGCCGTCGGATACACCAAGGATGGTCATAGGGAAAATATAGCACCCCGTCGATGTCGGATGCCAATTCCTTTTCGGCAAGCTCGAAGCCAGTAAGTGTGGAAGCCGTAAAAACGACAGGAACCTGAGGATGCCGCTGTTTCAGATGTCTGGCAAGGGGAAGGGCGCTCATCACCTCCCCGACGGACAAGGCATGGATCCAAATCGAGCGTGTGCTCTGAAAGAACGATCGATCGAGGTGTTTGGGGAATCGGATGCCGATTCTGTACCAGAACGTTTTGCGTCGCTTTTCGGACCAAAGGACCCCGATCCCCCAAAATGGAAGCCCTACAAGAGCGGCTACAGTCAGCAGAAAGTTGTAGATCGACATGATCATGAACCGGCTCCGGGTCACATGGGGCCATCAAGCGAAAGGATGAGGGTCATGCAAAAAGTCCACAAGTCTCATCCGAGTCGCATGGGCAAACATGAAAAAACAGGGTTCTTCCGCCTTTCTTCTGACTTCTGACTTCTGACTCCTGACTTCTGCCCCCTGACTCCTGACTCCTGATATTCAACTTTCGTAGGGATCGATGCTACAGCGACTTCCTGCAAGACCATCATGTCTCTGCATTGATCACCGCGATTCCCCCCACACACCCGAACACGAGGTTGGAAGTCCATGCCGCCACCACCGGAGGCAACATCCCCCCATAGGCCAGCGATGTGCAGAAGCTATTCAGAACCCAGTACAGGAAAGCGGCCCCCATGCCATATACGACGCCGATAGGAAGCCCTTCCCGTACTTCCTTGCGAAGGGAAATCCCCAGTCCCGCAACGGCCATCATGATGCAAACGAAAGGAAATGCCATCTTGACCTGTAAATCGACCCGATATGTGGTTGCCGGATATCCTTCCCGCTCGATCTTATCGATATAGGCATACAATTCCAGAAATCCCATTTCATTCGATTGTCGGACCACTTCCTGCAGTCGGTCTTCGGGGATCGAAATGTTCAGGATCAATTCATCCACATGCTGAATCCGAAAGGATTCCTCTTCAGATACATACTGTTGCTGCAAAACGTCGCTCAAAACCATTTTCCCATCCCGCAAAACCCCTTTCTGGGCATCCACCCGCTGAAGCAACCGAAACCGCTCATCGAATACATTGACTGTAATGCCTTCCATCACACGAGTCCCCGGGGTGTAATGCAGAATATGGATAATCGCCCTGTCTTCACGAAGCCAGATGTTCTGTTCGCGTATTCGGACAAGACTTTCTTTCCGGACTTCGCGATACCAGATGCCATTGGCCTGTTGCGCCGTCATGGGAACAATGGTTTCGGCAAAGACAAACAGGAAGACAGTAAAAAAACCACCGATCAGCAGAACGGGTTTGAGCAGGGCATAGACCCCCACCCCACAGCTCTTGAGTGCTGTGATTTCAACGTGCTTGTTCATCAGGCCCAGGCTGATCAATACCCCCAACAGAACCCCTACCGGAAGAACCTGGACAACCACGAAGGGCAAGTTGAAGAGAAAAAAAGACAAGGCTCTTCGAAACGGAAGACCTGCTTCCATAAAATTGTCGATCTTTTCGAAAAAATCGACGGCCAGGTAGACACCGACGACCATCATAATGACCAGGCCGAGATTTCGGAGAATTTCCCTGAAGAGATATCGATCGAGGATGGTCACACTTTTCTCCTCAGCATGCCGAAAGCGGTGCGAACCGATCGGGATACCTGATGAAAAAGCCACGATCCGTCTATCGGCTTCTCGATGGCCGCTCGTTTCAGAAGAAAGAGGCCGATTCCCCCAAGTACCGCATTCGGAACCCACATCCCGATAACCGGCGGATAACTTCCCGCCTCACCGAACACCCATCCGGCGGAAAGCAGCACATAGTAAAGCAGAAAGAATCCCATCCCAAGACCGATGCCGTAGGAACGTTTGGCAGCCTTGAACTGAATACCGAGCGGAACGGCCAAAAGCCCAAGAGCCATACAGGCGAAAGGCAAAGAAAACTTCTTATGAAATTCAAGAAGCAGTTTGAAATACCGACTGTCCCGTACCGTAGCCGTTTGAATGTGATGGAGCAGCTCCGACACATGCATCTCTTCCTCGCTTTTAGACGTCGAAACACCGCCTCTGCCCTTTCCCGGTTTGAGATCGAGTGCGATGTCGTAGGTCGAGAACTGAACCGTATTGACCGATCGCCGATCGACATCCACCTGACTGATCATTCCGTTGTACAACCGCAGGACCACCTTTCCTCTCGGAATATCGTTCAGCAGGTTTCCGCTGGGTGCAACGACCGTGGTCACGATATTTTCCGCACGCTGATCTTCGATAAACACATCGGTGAGCATTCGGGAAGCCGGATCCATATGGGACACGTAGAGCATCACTCCCTTGAAGGCATCGTTGAAGGTCCGTTCCTTGATCAGGGCGTCAAGGTGCTGCTGAGCGGTTTCAAGGGCCAACTGCTTGAAGTTCGTTCGACCCCACGGAAGTCCGTACCAGGAAACGTAACCGGTCAATAGGCATCCAAAGGCTGCGAAGAGCAAAGCCGGAGGAAGCAATTGGTAGAGGCCGATGCCGCCGGCCTTCAATGCGGTGATTTCGTTGTCCCCGGACATTCGAAGAAAGGTCAGCAAAATCGAGAGCATCACCGACATCGGGAGGATGAATTGGAGAAAAAACGGCAGGGTGTAGACCATCATCAAAACAATTCGAGACAGGCGCAGGTTGTAATTGACAACCATGTTCGTAATCTCGAGGATCTGGGTCATCAAGAAAATGAACGAAAAAAAGACGGTATTCACCAGAAAGGGCTGCAGGAATTCCTTCAGCAGATAGCGATGGGCAATGGAGAGGGGGAATAGACGATTCATTGAGAGAAGGTGGATTTGAGAGCGAGGAAATGCTCCTTGAGCGATTCAACACTCCGAACGATTTCCAGCATCATATCGATCTGGTGTTGGGTGTTCGCGACGGAACGTTCGATGGAATCGTTCATCGCTTCGATCGTCGTTCGAATATCCAATAACGTCTCCTGAATCCGATCGGCGGTTTGTCGGGTATTGACGGCAAGTTGTCCCATTTCTTCCACAACGACCGAAAACGCCCTGCCGTATTCACCGGCTCTTGCCGCTTCGACAGCCCCGTTTACGCTGAGGATATGGCTTTGCTGGGCGATTCTGTGAACTTGATTCAGAATGGTGTTGGTCAGATGCAGCTTTTCGGCGGCAGACTTCCCGACGTCTCCCATCTGTTGGGTCAATACCGTAGCAGTTGCAGAAGATTCTTGAATCTGAGAAGTCAAACGACCAGCCAGCGAAAAGACCCCTTCCGAAGCCTGTTCCAGTTTTTCCTGCTGGTCCATCTGGCGTATCCACTGAGCCAAGACAAGGGCGGCGATTTTGGCAAGCGGTTTGGTCAGTTCCAATTTTCCGGCAATGCCAAAGGTACCGACGCGTTCCCCGTTGATTTCGATGGGAGCGTTGTACCCCTCCTTCACCAGTGGATTTCTGGCAGCCTCTTCCGCCGTGACGAAATAGGCATCGCATTCCCTTCGGAGGATTTTCTGGGCTCCCGCATGTGGGGTACCAATGCGACTTTTGACGGTTGCCTTGACAATGATCCCTTTTTCATCACAGAGAATCATCGGGCAATCGGTAACGCTTTCGATGAAGTGCATGAAACGATCAGCCATGGCCCAAAAGGCACTGGAAAGCTCCATTCGGGAATCTCCTTATCGCCACATGTCTGAAAAATCGGGTTGAATTTCCATCGGCTTCAATCTATACCGAACGTGTTGAAAAAGCAAACCGATGAACACTTGATGGGCTCGCAAAAAATCGCTCTACCCCCGATTTAGGGGTATTTCCGGGCCTAAGCGTGGCGGCCCCCATGCGGCTCACCAAAGGTTTGCCGACTTTTTGCAAGGCCAACCACACATCCCGTTGATGCAACATAGGAGAAACGCTATGGAAATGGTCATTACCTTCCCGGGAGGGAAAAAGGTGGATTCAAGTTACAAAGGATTTACGGTACATACCGATCAACCCATCGAAGAGGGCGGAACCCATACGGCACCGGAGCCATTCGACCTGTTTCTGGCCTCGATCGGCACGTGTGCCGGCATCTATGTCGCTTCGTTCTGTTCCAAAAGAGACATCGATCCCAAGGACGTCCGGCTGATACTGACCTTCGATCGGAACGAAACGACTTTCATGGTGACCAACATTCACATCGATATCCGGGTTCCCCGGGGGTTTCCGGAAAAATACAAGGAAGCGGTGATCCGTGCCGCCCAGTTGTGTTTCGTCAAGAAACATCTCGAATCCCCACCCCAATTTCACGTTTCCTGCAGTGTTGAAGGAGATTGACCATCCTTTCCGGGAGCCTTCCCATGAAACTGCCGAATGTCCTCATTGTAGACGATGAAGCGTCTCTCTTGCTCACGTTTCAGAAAGCCTTCGAACGACTGAAGGATCGCTACAAGCTGTTTACGGCTGAAAATGGAAAAAAGGCCGTCGAAATCCTCGAGATGCATCCGATCGATATCTGCATTACGGACATTCGGATGCCCGTCATGGACGGCTTCGAGCTTCTCGTCGTCATGAATTCCCGGTTTCCCACCGTTCCGGTCATCGTCATGAGCGCCTACGGCTCAAAGGAACTCGTGGAAAAACTCGAATCCATCGGTGGGATGATTCGATTTTTGGAAAAGCCCATTGCGATCGACCGACTGATCGAGAGCATCGAGGAAGTGCTTCAGCAGGGAGCACAAAGCGGCTCCATGACGGGGATATCGGTAGCCAGTTTTCTGCAGCTTCTCGAGATGGAGGAAAAGACCGCCCTGATCGAAGTTCAAACTACGGGAAAGAAGGGGTTGTTCTATTTCCACGAGGGCGAGCTCTACGATGCGGTCTGCGGCGAAAAACTCGGTGAAGAGGCTGCCATCGAGATGATTCTATGGGACAAGGTACGCATCCAGTTCAAGCGACTCCCCGACAAGAAGATCCTTCGCCGTATTCAGACCGAAATCATGCCGCTGCTGATGGAAGCCTACCGGAGAAAGGATGAGGCCCAAGCGGATTCAGAAGTGCCGGAACCCCAGAAATCCGTTCCATCAACGAGGAATGTCGACAGCCTGGCCGACTTTCCATTGGATGAAGGTCTTCCCGAAATGGATACAGCCGGGCCCATCCCTTCGGAAACGGTTTCCCCATCCTCCTTCCCGCCTATCCAGCATTACGAGAAGGGAATTCATGAGCTCGCCTCCGAAATACGTGCCGCTGCCTACATAGGTATTGTGGATGCTGACGGTATTCCCTTAACGGAAATCACGGCGGCTCCAGGGTCGTGGCAAGCCTTCAGCGCCAAAGCGGCCGAACTGATTCAAACAGCCGAACATACCGCTCGGGAGATCGGTCCTGGAACGCTCCAGGAAATCATCCTCCAGACGGAAACCCATTGGATTGTCTGCCGCCCAGTCGAAGCGTCGCTTCGCCTGGTGGTTGCCTCCGGCAAGAAAGCCCAGCTGGGTGCCGTTCGACTGGCACTCGCCCGGTGCGTCGAACAGATGCATGCCCATCGAACGGCCACAAAACCCAATCCACCGATCACCGAGCGAGAATGAGCCGGATATCCATGACATTCGTACCGGTGTTGCCGGTGATCACCCCATCCCCGAGTCTCGAAAAGAACGTGTTGGAATCGTTTCTGCTCAAAAAATCTTCCGGATCCAGACCGAGCTTCCGGGCTCTTTCGAGGCTTGTGGAATCGGCCACAGCACCTGCGACATCGGTTGGACCGTCGCGACCGTCCGTACCGGCACTGAAGAAGACGACCGGTCTGTCTTCGGGAAGATGTCCGACGGCATGTAGGACAAATTCCTGATTCCTTCCGCCAAGACCCGCTCCCCGCACCACAACCGTCGTCTCCCCTCCGGATAGGATGCACGCCGGCAGGCCGATCGGTTTTCCGGATGAAAGCATTTCCTGAAGAATGGCCAGATGAAATGCCGCCGCCGCCCCGGTATCCCCGGAAAACCTGGAGGAAAGAATCATGGGGTGGTATCCCCGTTTCCGGGCCTCCGCTTCCGCAGCCAGCAATGCCTCGATGTTGGAAGCGACGATACAGGTGTGCACCCGCTCGAAGCACGGTTCTCCGGACTTGGGCGTTTCCGGAACGAGGCCCTTACATCCGGCATCGATCCTTTCGACGACGGCCTTGGGCAGTCTGTCAAGAAGGTCATAGCGCTCGGCAATTTGCCGAACGTCTCTGTAGGTGCTGCGATCGGCTACCGTTGGACCGGAGGCGATCACATCCAGATTGTCTCCGACGACATCCGAGACGATCCACGTAAACATCCGAGCGGGAAATGCCGCCTGCGCAAGCCGGCCGCCTTTGATGGCCGATAGATGTTTCCGGACGGCGTTGATTTCATGAATCGAGGCACCGCATTGAATCAGCAGACGGCTGGTCTCCTGCTTGTCGGCAAGCCCGATACCCTCCGCCGGAAGGGGCATCAGAGCCGACCCGCCTCCCGAAAGCAGGCAGATGACAAGGTCTCCTTCCTTTGCCCGGGTCACGGTATCGAGAACGGCATAGGCTGCCGCAACCCCGTTTTCATCCGGTATGGGATGCCCGGCTTCCATTTGACGAATGCGGGTAAGCGGCTCCCGATGCCCATAGGGAATGGCGATGACACCTTCGGAGATTCGATCCCCCATCAGGG
>CAZJXF010000022.1:0-35354 GCA_964549995.1 uncultured Desulfatirhabdium sp.
CCAAGGCAGCAAGAAATATTTCGGATGGATCATCGCCCTGCTCGTGGTGATCGGTATGGCCTTTGGCATCTACCGGTTGCAGCTGGATTTCGGCTTGGGCATCACCGGCATGAGCCGGGACGTCTCCTGGGGCTTCTACATCGCCCAGTTCACCTTTCTCGTCGGGGTGGCAGCAGGAGGCGTGATGGTCGTAACCCCGTATTACCTGCATCATTACAAGGCGTTCGGTAAGATCACCATCCTCGGAGAATTCCTGGCCATCGCAGCCATCACGATGTGTCTACTCTTCATCTTGGTGGATTTGGGCCAGCCGATGCGGATGTTCAACGTGTTGCTCTATCCCACACCCAATTCGGTGCTGTTCTGGGATATGATCGTTCTGAACGGCTATCTCTTTTTGAACATCGTGATCGGATGGAACGTGTTGGAAGCCGAGCGCAACCAAACCCATTATCCGATGTGGCTCAAACCCCTCATTTATCTTTCCATCCCCTGGGCCGTCGGCATCCATACGGTTACGGCCTATCTGTACTGCGGTCTTCCGGGAAGAGGGTTTTGGCTTACGGCCATCCTGGCGCCTCGATTTCTTTCCTCCGCGTTTGCCGCAGGCCCGGCCCTGTTGATCCTGCTCTGCCTGTTCATCCGGAAGGTGACGAAATTCGATCCGGGAAGGGAGCAGATCCAGTCGCTTGCCAAGATCGTGGCCTATGCCATCTGCCTGAACGTCTTCTTCTTCCTGTGCGAGGTCTTTGTGGTGTTTTACAGCCAGATCCCCGAGCACATGGATCACTTGAAATATCTCTTCGTGGGGTTGCATGGCCACGGAAACCTGGTCGGCTGGATGTGGACATCGATGTTCCTGATGCTGGCCGGGATCATCCTACTGGTCAATCCCTATACCCGAAAGAATGAAACGAGCCTTGCCATCGGCTGCGTCGTCATCTTCGCAGGCACCTGGATCGACAAGGGTCTCGGCATGATTTCAGGCGGTTTCGTACCTTCGCCGCTCCATCATGTCACCGAATATGCGCCCACCCTGCCGGAGATCGGCATTACCCTGGGGGTCTATGCAGCCGGATTTCTTGTGTTGACCTTGCTCTACAAGATGGCGATCGGGGTGAAGGAAGAAGTTCGGGCGTAGAATATCCGAGAATCGAAAAGGCAACAGGAAAGGGGGGCAGATCGGGCCGATACAACGGACCGATCTGCCCCTGTTTCATTTTTTAGGGGACCGTTACTTTTCTTGAGGAATGCTGCCTTGCCTCGAGGCGTGCGCGGGTCATGCGCTCACGAAGACCGCCTTCCTTGAGAAATGCCTGCTCCAGTTGACGGATATGCTTGTCCAGCAGGTAATTGGTCTGGTGGATCAAGCAGATGACGATGTTTGCCACGATGTCGGCAGGCCGGGTCTCAACGAAGGTGCGATAGGTTTCATAGGATTCATCCGTGGTCCGACCCAGCTTGCGTACAAAGGTGGCTTCCCGGCAGTCTTTGCTCCACAGCGGGGCGTTTCGCGTTCGAAGAAAATCCCTGTAGTCCTCCAGCAATTCTTCCAGGCTGGCTCGGGCCACATTCATGAGCTTGATCTCGGTCTCCTTGGATGTCCCGGAAGCCATGCTGCCTTCGACGATGTTCTGTTTTCCCGACCGTGCCGCCTGAACCATCTGGCCCACGGTTCGGTCCCGTCGATCGAGGAATCGTTCGCAGAACCGAACCGTTGCGTCATACACGATCAGCGCCTTTCGATAGGAAAGCAGCTTCTGATAGCCTCCGTGAGGGGGGATGACGCGATTGCTCAAGGGAGGAGCTCCTGAGAAGGTTAAAAAAATAGGACTTATAGGACCTATAAGACGTATAGGTCGTATAGGTCCTATAGGTGAAAAAACTTTGGTTCTCTAAGCACTAATCAAAGAGCCTCTTGAAAAAGCCTTTCTTGGCGACAGCAGTTGGTGCTACCAGATCGATTCTGCCGACTTCTTCGTTGTTGAAACGGATCACCATTTGACCCAGCCGTTGCCTTGGTTGAATGGCGCCGGAAACCTGTTCGGGAAGTTCCACCGATTTCGTCAGCAATTTGCGTTTTTCCCGAAGCACCGTGTAGAAAAAATCGGCGGCTGCAATCGGTTTGATGGAAGGCTGGACCCCATCGGGCAGAAGGACTTCCTTGTCGATGACTTCCCCTTTTCGGACAAGTCGGACGCGGTCATACAAGGAAAAGGCCCGGTTGAGCTTGGCTTCCACAATACTGTCCCGCGTCTTGGCCGCAGGCGAGCCCATGACGACGGCGATGAATCGCAAATCCCCTTTCATGGCGGTGGCGACGATGCTGTAACCGGCCTCACGGTAGAAACCCGTTTTTAAACCATCCATTCCGATAAAGCGCATCATGAGGTTGTTGTGGTTCCGCATGATCAGACTGCCGTTTCGAAACGGCTCGGTTTGAAGCGATGTCCAGGTGAGCAGCAGGGGATGTTTGACAAGTTCCCGGGCCAGCAGCGCAAGATCGTAAGGGGAAGAGATGTCGGGCTTCTGACCGGGTGCGGGAGGAAGCCCATGCGGACTGAAAAATTCGCTGTCCTTCATTCCAAGCTTCTGGGCCTTTTCGTTCATCAGCTGCACGCACTCAGCCCGGCTTCCGGCCACAAATTCCGCTACTGCATAGGCCGCATCATTGGCCGAGGCCACCATCACGGCCTTCATCATTTCTTCCAGCGGAAAGACTTCTCCGGGCTTGAGGTAGACTTGGCTGCCGCCCATTGATGCCGCTTCTGCAGAGGTCGTCACCGGATCATCCAGTCGGATCTCACCTCTTTCGAGCTTGTCCAGCACTACAGCAGCCAGCATGAGTTTGGTAATGCTGGCCGGTGGGTAGGGTTGATGAATGTTTTCGCCTTCCACCATCATTCCCGTTTCGGCTTCTACAACAATGAATGCCTTGTACGGAGGTTGTGACTCCGCCGCTTTCTGTGCTGCAGAGGAAGGCTTTTCAGCTGTCGCTGGCGTTTTCTTGAGGGGTGGAGTGGCAGCCTTTCCGGGAACGGGTTTCGCCGAAACGGCAGTCTTTGCGGCTTGCTTGGCCTTCGCGCTTGGGGGACTCGGCTCTCGTGCGTCGACCGGGTTACACCACAGGCCAAGAACACAAACGGCTGTGAACCAGATGAACCATCGTTGAATCATGCGTTTCACGTCCTATCTTTCCTGCCAATTGGGTTGGCGTTTTTCAAGAAAGGCACTGACACCTTCCTTGGCATCTTCGGTGCTGCACAGCCTTGCAAAGGCCTCGTTCATGTATTCGAAGGCCTTGTGGTATTCCATGTCCTCTGCGGCATAGAAGGCTTTCTTGGCGATCTGGACGGCGATGGGGCTTTTTCGGGCAAGGAGTGCCGCCCATTCATGGGTTTCTCGGTCCAGGTCCTCCGCCTTGCAGACTTTGTTGACGAGTCCCATTTCCAATGCTCGAGATGCCGGAATGAGATCCCCATAGAGCAGCAGCTCGAGTGCCCGTTTTCGGCCGACCAAACGTGAGACGGGAACGACGGGACCGACGCAGTTCAAGCCGACATTGATGGCTGTTAGGCCCATGCGTGCGTTTTCGGCGGCAACCGCCAAATCGCATGCGGCAACCAAACCCATTCCGTTGGCAGCCGCAACCCCGTGGACCTGGGCAATGACGGGTTTGCTCATTTTTCCGATGAAGCCCAATGGAGATTCCATGAGCTCGATCCATTTCTGGTATTCGAGGGTGGACTTACCATAGAGCTCGTTGACATCGATTCCGGCGCAAAACGCCTTCCCGCTGCCTTTGATGACAATGGTTCGAACCCGCTTGTCTCCGTCCAGTTCTTCCAGCGCGTGCAACAGATCGGTGGCCATTCGGGTCGTGAATGTATTGAGCTGCTCGGCCCGGTTCAACGTGATGGTGCCTACAAAGTCATCGGTGATGTCGATCGATACGGTTTCGTACGGCATGTTTCCTCCTGGTTTTATGATCAAGGTTGATGGGCTCGCAAAAAGTCGATCTACCCCCGATTTTTGGGTATTTCCGGACCTGAGCTCGGGCGGCTGAGTTTTTCCGATGCAGCGAAAAAGGTGTGCCCGTCCTCATGCGGCTCACTGGAGGCTCACTGACTTTTTGCGAGTCCATCAAGGTTTTATGATGCACCTGCTGACAAGGAACCGCAACATACCCGCCATTCGTTACCACCTCTGGCTCGATTGATCAAGAAGGTTCCGCCGGTAGTCGGGGGGATTTTCATTGACAGGTGTGACGTCTCGTTCTATAGGATGACGCTACGTTCATATCGCATGGCAATCAAGGAGAAACCCGAAACGGATGCAACCCCAGGAATTGACCAGAAGGGAGCGGGAACGGATTCGTCAGCGGCAGGAAATTCTGGAGGCTGCGCTGAAGCTGTTTTCCGAAAAAGGATACCACAACGTATCCATGCATGAAATAGCCGCAACGTCGGAATTCGCCATCGGAACCTTGTACAAATTTTTCAGTAACAAGGAAGATCTCTACAAAGCCCTGATCATGGAGCAGTCGGATCGCTTTCATGCGGCATTGACGGAGGCGATCGAATCGACTCAAGATCCGGTGGAGCGATTGCGGCGCTATGTTCGGGCCAAGGGAGAGGTCTTTCGATCGAATGCGTCCGTCATCCGGCTCTATTTTGCCGAAACCCGAGGTGCGAGCTTCAACATCATGGCCGGGGTCGATATGGACATTCGACGACGTCGGGAAGCGTTTCTGATGAAATTGACGGCGATTTTCGCCGACGGGATCGCCCGGAAGCGTTTTGCGCCCATCACAGAGCCCTACATTCTTGCCGTTTCTCTCGACAGTCTGTGCAATGGTTTTCTGTTCCTGTGGTTGGAAGCGCCGGATCGTTTTCCTTACCCGGAAAATCCGGATGACATTCTGAACATACTCTTCAAGGGGTTGCTTCGTGAACAAC
Source organism: uncultured Desulfatirhabdium sp. (assembly GCA_964549995.1). Lineage (GTDB taxonomy): Bacteria > Desulfobacterota > Desulfobacteria > Desulfobacterales > Desulfatirhabdiaceae > Desulfatirhabdium. Next base: position 4,959 of record CAZJXF010000022.1, read on the forward strand.
CCGATTGAACCGATCCCCACTTGCCGGAGGATATCATGACCGTGTCGTTCCGCCATCGCATTGCCCTTGTTTCGGTTGTTCTTGTGTCGGGTTTCTTCATGGCCCTCGGATGTCAACAAAAACCGCAGGGGCCCCCTCAGATGCCTCCGCCGGAAGTCGTCGTCGAAACGGTGAAAACCGAGCCGATCGTATTGACGACGGAATTGCCCGGTCGGACGGCGGCGAAGCTGGTGGCGGACATCCGTCCCCAGATCAACGGCCTGATCCTGCATCGGTTCTTTACCGAAGGAAGCGATGTGAAGGCAGGAGACCCGCTCTACCAGATCGATCCAGCCCCTTTTCAGGCGGCCCTCGACAGCGCCAGGGCGAGTCTTGTCCGATCGGAGGCGAATCTTCCGGCCATTCGGGCCAAGGCCAAGCGCCTGGCGGATTTGGCCGAGGTGCAAGCCGTGAGCCGTCAGGATGCAGACGATGCGGCCGCTGCCCTGAAGCAGGTGGAGGCGGACATTCAATACTGGAAGGCCATGGTGAATACGGCAACCATCAACCTGAATTATACGATGATCAAGGCCCCCATATCGGGACGGATCGGCAAATCCAACGTGACCGAAGGGCAACTGGTGACGGCCTACCAGCCCATAGCGTTGGCCACGGTCCAGCAGCTCGATCCCATCTATGTGGATGTGCCTCAATCGACGGCGGATCTGCTTCGGCTCAAGAAACGAATGGAAGAAGGCCGTCTCGTCCGCAACGGGAAGAGCCAGCATGCCGTGAAGCTGATCTTGGAAGACGGATCGACCTATAGCCAAACGGGAACGCTGCAGTTTCAGGACGTGACGGTCGATCCGACCACCGGATCGGTCACCCTGCGGATCCTCTTTCCCAATCCGGATCACACCCTGCTGCCGGGGATGTTCGTTCGGGCCGTCGTCACCGAAGGCAAGAACGATGCGGCCATTCTCGTTCCGCAACAGGCCGTCATGCGTGATCCCAAAGGGAACCCATATGCCCTGGTGCTCACCGATGACGGCAAGACCCGGGTCGCTCCCGTCGTGATCGATCGCTGCATGGCCGACAAATGGTTCATTTCTTCGGGTCTTCAGCCCGGAGATCGGATCGTTGTCGAGGGACTTCAGCGGGCACGTCCCGGCATGCCGGTTCGGGTGGCGCAGCAAGCGGCATCTGCTGGATCGAAGTCCGATGCACCGCGGCAGTCTCCTTCCGCCGGGCCAACCCCATCGAAGTAACGGAGGTACGACATGCTCTCCCGATTCTTTCTCGACCGACCGGTCTTCGCATGGGTCATCGCGATATCGATCATGGTGGTCGGGGCACTGGCCATCTACAGCCTGCCTATTTCGCAATATCCGCCGATTGCGCCTCCTTCCATTTATATTACGGCTTCCTATCCGGGGGCTTCGGCCGAAACCGTCGAAAACAGCGTCACCCAGATCATCGAGCAGAAAATGACGGGTCTGGAGGCGATGCTGTATATGTCGGCAACGAGCGATTCTTCCGGAAACGCCCGGATCGAATTGACCTTCGCACCCGGGACCGATCCAGATGTGGCCTGGACTAAGGTGCAGAACAAGCTGCAGCTTGCCATGGCGAGCCTTCCGGATGTGGTGCAGAGCCGCGGGGTTTCCGTGGGGAAGGCCACCCGGAATTATCTCTTGATCGTCAGTCTCATTTCCGAAGACGGAAGCATGGACGGAAACGATCTGAGGGATTATGCCCAGTCGAACCTCGAAAAAGTTCTGGCACGGGTTCCCGGGGTCGGCGAGGTGGAAAATTTCGGCACGCAATACGCCATGCGTATCTGGTTGAATCTGGATCGAATGAACGATTACCGGATCGCCATCACGGATGTGATTGCAGCCCTTCGTTCCTACAACGTCGAGGTATCGGCTGGTCAGTTCGGCGGAACACCGGCGGTGCCCGGTCAGCGGCTCAACGCCTCGATCATCGTACAGAGTCTGCTGAAAACGCCGGAGGAATTTGCGAACGTTCCGGTGCGCATCACCCCGGACGGTGCGGTGATCCGGATCCGGGATATCGGAAGGGCGGAGCTCGGCACCGAATTCTACGATGTCGAGGCGTATTTCAACGGAAAGCCTGCAGCCGGTATGGCCGTCCGCCAGGCGGCCGGGGCCAACGCCCTCGATACGGCCAATGCCGTGAAGGCCAAGATCGCCGAGATGAGCCGGTATTTCCCGCCGGGGATGAAGGCCGTCTATCCCTACGATACGACGCCGTTTACCCGGGTGGCCATCCAGGAAGTCGTTAAGACTCTCTTCGAAGCCATTTTCCTCGTGTTTTGCATCATGTATGTCTTCATGGGAACCTTCCGGGCCACCCTCATTCCGACCATCGCCGTGCCGGTGGTGTTGCTCGGAACCTTTGCATCTCTCCATTTCTTCGGCTTTTCCATCAACATGCTGACCATGTTCGCCATGGTGCTGGCCATCGGGCTCCTGGTGGACGATGCCATCGTCGTTGTCGAAAACGTCGAGCGGATCATGGCCGAGGAAGGGCTCTCCCAGCGGGAGGCCACGGCCAAATCCATGGACCAGATCACGAGCGCCTTGATCGGGATCGGCCTCGTTCTGGCAGCCGTCTTCGGCCCCATGGCCTTCTTCAAAGGGTCGACCGGGGTCATCTATCGCCAGTTCTCGATTACGATCATCACTTCGATGCTGCTTTCGGTCGTCGTCGCCCTCGTGTTGACGCCGGTGCTCTGTGCATCGCTCTTGAAACCCATCCCTCCGGGATATGAGCCTGCGGATCATGCCGTCTTTTTCCTACGGCCGTTTTTCCGATGGTTCGACCGAATGTTCTATGGGTTGCGGGACCGCTATGTGCGAACCGTCAACTGGTCCTTCAGCCGAAAATGGCGCTACATTTTCATCTACATCGTGATCGTCGCCTGTGTGAACACCCTGCTCCTGAAAATGCCCACGGCCTATCTGCCGGACGAAGACCAGGGGACCTTGATCACCCAGGTCATGCTTCCGGCCAACGCCACGCTCGAGCAGACGAAGCAGGTGCTGGAAAACAAGGTGAAGGGCTATTTCCTGGGAGCCGAAAAGGATGCGGTCGAAGCCTTGCTGACGGTTTCCGGGATCAGTCTTGCCGGAAGAGGGCAGAACATGGGACTGAGCTTCGTTCGGTTGAAGGACTGGCATTTGCGGGACAAGCCCGAGCTGCGGGCCAAGGAGGTTGCCGGAAGGGCCATGCGGGCGTTTTCCCAAATCCGGGAGGCCATGGTGTTTGCTTTTCCGCCGCCGCCGGTGATCGAGCTTGGGAATGCGACCGGTTTCGACTTCCAATTGCAGGATCGGGGAGGGCTGGGCCATGCCGCCCTGATGGCCGCCCGAAATCAGCTGCTGGGAATGGCGGCTCAGGATCCGCGTCTCAAGCAGGTACGACCCAATGGGATGGAGGATGTCCCGCAGTATCACATCGACATCGACTGGGAGAAGGTCGGTGCTCTCGGCATTCCGATCACGACCATCCACCAGACCATTTCGGCCGCTTTTGGAAGCGCTTATGTGAACGACTTCATCCAAGCCGCCCGGGTCAAGCGGGTGTTCGTCCAGGCGGACGCCCCCTTCCGCATGCTTCCGAAAGACCTCGACAAGCTCTATGTGCGCAACTCGGCCGGGAAACTGGTGCCGTTTTCGGCTTTCGCCACGGGCCGCTGGGAGTCGGGTTCTCCGAAACTCGAACGGTTCAATGCGTTTCCGAGTATCAACATCTGGGGGGAACCGGCTCCAGGCCGAAGCTCCGGTGAGGCGATGAAGGCCATGGAAGAGCTGGCTGGAAGGCTTCCGCAAGGGTTCGGTTTTGACTGGACGGGGCTTTCTTACCAGGAACGCATGGCGACCTCCCAGGCGCCGCTCCTGTACGCCTTTTCGATACTGGTGATCTTTCTGTGTGTCGCCGCCCTGTACGAAAGCTGGACGATACCGATCGCCAACCTGTTGATGCTGCCGCTGGGGCTATTCGGGGCGACGATTGCGACCTATTTTCGGGGATTTCCGAACGACGTGTATTTCCAGATCGGGTTCTTGACCACCCTCGGTTTGACGACGAAGAACGCCATTTTGATCATTCAATTCGCCAAGGAACGAATGGCGCATGGGGAAGGGGTGATCGAGGCCACCCTCGGCGCTGCGAAGACGCGGCTCCGGCCGGTCATCATGACCTCTCTCGCCTTCTTCTTCGGCGTTCTGCCGCTGGCCATCGCAAGCGGAGCGGGGGCAGGGGCCATGAAGGCCATCGGTACGGCCGTTGCAGGGGGTATGTTGTCTGCAACCTTCATCGATCTCTTTTTCATTCCGCTCTTCTTTGTGCTGGTGTACCGGTTTTTCACGAGGCGCAAGGGATCGAACACCGCCCAGCAGGTGATTCTGGCATCCGGAAGCGGGGAGGTGGCATCATGAAACACCGCAACCACATCGCGATTCTTCTTCTGATGGTGGTCCTGGTGACGGCCGGTTGTTCTTTCTCCAAATCCTATGAGACCCCCAAGCCGCCGGTGCCGGCATCCTGGCCGACCGGTGCCGCCTATTCCCCGAAACTCGACGATGGCGCGGCTGCCCATGCAGCGGCGTTGCATTGGAGCGCCTTCTGGCAGGACGAGCGGATGCAGTGGCTGATTCAGACGGCGCTCGGAAACAACCGGGACCTTCGGCTGGCTGCGCTGAACGTGGAAAAGGCCCGTGCCCTCTACGGGATTCAACGCTCCGAGCTCTTTCCGTCGATCGGGGCTACGGGCGGGATGACGCGTCAGCGCATTCCGGAAGACCTTTCCTCATCGAAAAAGCCGACGACCCAATCCCAGTACAGCGTGAATCTCGGCATTGCGTCCTGGGAAATCGATTTCTTCGGAAGGATTCGAAGCCTCGAGGAGCAGGCGCTGCAAGTGTATTTGGCCAGTGAAGAGGCACGCAACAGTGCTCAGATCGCAGTGGTGTCGACGGTCGCAAGCGCCTACCTCTCTTTGATCGCAGACCGGGAGATGTTGAACTTGGCCCGATCGACCCTCCAAACCCAGCAGGCGCTCTATGATCTGATTCAATCGCGCATGGCTGCCGGGCTGGGAACGGAAATCGATGTTCAGCGGGCCAAGAGCCAGGTGGATGCCGCGCAGGCGGATGTCCTGCGGTATACCCAGCAGGTGGCCAAAGACGAAAACGCCCTGGATCTCATTGTGGGTCAGCCGGTGGATCGGGGGCTCTTGACCGAACAGCTGGCTGGGGTAAGACCGCCCCGCCCGATTGCACTGGGGCTTTCCTCGGAAGTGCTTCTGCTGCGGCCGGATATCCAGGCGGCGGAACATCGGCTGCTGGCCGCCAATGCACAGATCGACGCCGCCCGTGCGGCCCTCTTTCCACGGATATCGCTTACGACGGGGTTTGGAACGGCCAGCGCCGAGCTTTCCGGTCTCTTCGGAGCCGGATCGGCCACCTGGCTGTTTTCCCCGCAGATTGTCGCACCCATCTTCGATGCCCGACTGTGGTCCGCCTATGATGCCGCTCAAATCGAGCGGGAACTGGCTGTCGCGCAATACGAAAAAGCCATCCAGACGGCGTTTCGGGAGGTCGCAGATGTTCTGGCGGTTCGAGGGACGATCGGGGATCAGCTGGAAACACAGAAATCCTTGATTCAATCGGTGGAAAAGACGTACAAGCTTTCCGAAATGCGCTATGTCCAGGGGCTGGACAGCTATCTGGGCGTGCTCGATGCCCAGCGGACCCTCTATAGCGCCCGACAGGGTCTGGTGCAGTTGCAGCTTGCCGAACTCGTCAATCAGGTGCAGCTCTATGCCGTGCTGGGAGGCGGGAAGGGGCAAATGTGACGGGCTCGCAACAAGTCAGGACGTCTTCAGCGAGCTGCATGGGAGGAGACACGCCTTTTTCGTTGCATCGGATAAACTCAGCCGCCCGAGCTCGTAGGGCCGGGCATGGTGCCAGACGCTCCAGGAAAGAGCATCTCATTGAAATAGCAAGCTTTGCAAATAAAAGCCGAAGCGTTTTGCATGCCCGGCCCAACGATCTCCGGCGGCTTCAAACAAGTATCCGATGCAACATCAAAAGGCGTATCTCCCCCATGCTCAGGCCCGGAACTACCCGAATATCATGGGTAAATCGACTTTTTGCGAAGCCGTCAACCGTGAGAAGTCAGAAGTAGGGGACAGACATATTCCCATCACCCAACAAGGAACTGATCCGAATGCCGACCCATCCCTTTCCCAATGAGCCGCCGCTTCCCATGCAGAAGGCGGATCCTGTCAAACGAGTCCTTGCCCTTCTGGTCGATGGTGCCATTGCCGCCGTCTTATGCCTGATCCCTTTTTTGGGACATTTGCTTGGGGGGGCCTATCTGCTGCTGCGGGATGCCCTGCCGATTCCGGCCCTGGGAAATCGAAGTGTCGGGAAAAAACTCTTTGCCCTTGGGTTGATGAAGCCGACCATAGGGCAAGATCCCAGGCAGGACTACTGGATATCGATCCAGCGAAACTGGATGTTCGCCCTCGGTCCTCTCATCTATTTCCTGGTATTCATTCCGTTTCTGGGATGGCTGCTGGATCTGTTGCTGGTTTCGGCTTCCGTGATCTTTTGCATTGTCGAAACGGTTATGATATTCACCGATCCACAGGGCATTCGTATTGGAGACCGAATGGCCGGAACCCAGGTGATCGAAACGGAATGATTCCGTTCTGCCGCCCTCTTTCATCGTGTGACCTGACCGGAGCCCCATGCCCTTGGCTTCTTCAACCCCATCGCCATCGGACCAGCCCGTCTTGCGGCAAAGCTTTCTGAGGCAGGTCATTCTGCTGGCCGGTCCATACTGGAAGTGTGAGCGCTGCTGGAAAGTGCGGGGCGCTGTGGCCCTCTTGCTTGCGCTGACCATTGCACAGGTTGCGCTGTCGGTCTGGAGCAATTACTGGCGGGGGGCTCTTTTCGATGCACTCGAACTGCATTCGATCTCCCGGCTGCTGCTTCAAATCGGGATTTTCGTACTCATTTTTCTCATTTCGATTGTCGTCACCGGCGGGCATCTTCTCGTCAAACGCTGGCTGCAGATGGACTGGCGGGCCTGGTTGACGGATCAGCTGGTGAATCAATGGATGGAAGGCGGCCGATTCTACCGGCTGTTGCATACGCCGGGGGATCATGACAATCCGGATCAGCGCATTGCCGAGGACATCCGCATTGCTACGGAAATCGCCGTCGCCCTGGGGCATACCCTCATCTACTCGCTGCTGAGTGTCGGCCTTTTCATCGACATTCTGTGGTCGGTCTCCGGATCGGTGAACCTTCCGGGAACCGGCGTCTCCATTCCCGGTTACATGGTCATTCTCGCCTTTCTGTATGCGGCTTCCGGCAGTGTATTTGGTTGGATGATGGGCCGCCCCCTCGTTTCCTCGACCAACGCGCTTCAGAATGCCGAAGCGACGTTTCGATTCGGCCTTTCCCGCGTGCGGGAAAACCCGGAAGCCATCGCCCTCATGCGAGGCGAGCCCCTCGAAAAAAGCCGCTCATCCATCCGATTTCTGGAGATCGTTCGACAGTGGAACCGGCAATCCTTGGCCTACATGGGGCTTGTGGCCTTCGGAACCGGGTACGGCCTGCTGTTGCCGATCTTCCCCATTCTGGTCGCAGCGCCCCAGTACATCCGGGGGGTGATGACCCTCGGTCTGTTGATGCAGGCTGCCGAGGCCTTCCAGCGGCTGACCTCGGCGCTATCCTGGCCCGTAGACAACATCGGGGAGATGGCGCGCTGCCGGGCTTCTGCGGAACGGGTCCTGTCGCTCTATCAGGCCATGCAGGATGTGGAAGATTGCAAACGGGCCCCGGGACGTGTGTGCATCGCGGTGGAACGCACCCAGCGATCCCGCCTGGTGATTCAGAACCTGTGCATTGCCGAACCATCGGGCAGGGTGCTTCTGGAGCATTTTCATGCCGATTTCCGCAAAGGGGAACGGGTGCTGTTGACGGGGGATCCGGAGGTGACTTCAAGCCTGTTCAAGGTGCTTGCAGGTCTTTGGTTGTGGGGAAGCGGCAAGGTGATAACCCCGCCGATCGAGGACATGATGTTCATCACCCAGAGGCCGTTTCTCTACGAAGGGGCGTTGCGGGAAATCCTGTGCTATCCGCATCCGGCGGATCGGTTCGATCCGGTCGTCATCCGACATGCCCTGGAATGCACCGGCCTGGCCTGGATCGCTTCCCGGCTGGATGATCACGATGACTGGGAGCAGGTGTTGCCCCAGCGTTCCCAACAGCGTCTGTGCTTTGCCCGGGCGCTCATTCAGAAACCTTCCTGGATCTGTATGCAGGAAGTGCTGGATGCCTTCAGCCCGAAGGGGGCGCGGATCGTCTTCGAAATGCTTCGGCGGGAGCTTCCCAATACGACGCTTCTGAATATCAGCTTTCAGGCAGGTCTTCGTACGCTTCATCACCGAACCATCGCCCTCGGTCGGGCGCGATCGGCCAAAATGCTCGAACCCGACGATTCGGACGAATCCGGCGGCTTCTAACGGGGACGGTCTCGCAAAACGTCGCTTCATCTGCAACGAAAAAGGCGTGTCTCCTCCCATGCGACTCAGGGGAGGCTTGTGGACTTTTTGCGAGTTCATCAACGGTAGTTGGCGGGAAGCCACCCGCGTTCCACACATTCCCGAAAGCACCATTCGGGTGTGGTTTCCGTGCGGTAACTCCAGAAAAACCAGCCGTGGTGGTGTTCGAAGGCAAGAAGTTGGGCCGCCCCATATGCCCGTAGAACGATACCCTTTTGATAAGCGGTGAGCTTCTCCGGCGCTCGGTCAAAAGGCCCCGGCGCACCCAGAGAAGCGGCTTCCAGATTCAGATCCAAACTCCATTCTCCAACGATCGATCGTAGGTTCAACGCCCTCTGAATTTCCCCTGCTTCCTTGCGCCACTGGTTTACCGTCTTGTCGATGTGTCCGTAGATATCCATTTCGAGGTCGGACTTTTCGAAGCATTGATACCGATGGACATCGAAGAGGACGTTCTCGTACGTCGGCGGCTGCATCCCTCCGATATATTCCGTATGGGACCGAAACCCGTCATGAAAGATGATGGCGACCCGTTCGGGCGGGCAATGCGTTCGGACGGCCTCATACACCCGCTGATAGTAGCCCAGCAGAAAGTCGGTCGGGATGTCCCAGCGCGGTTCGTTCAGGCACTGAATGCCGTAGAGGGCTTTTGAACTGCTGTAGCGCTCGGCCAGGCGACCCAGCAGGTCCACGGAAAACGCTACGTATTCCTCCTTCGTGGGCCAGTCGACGACGTTGGTGATGCCTCCGTTGTCGAAACCGTTCTGACATCCGGGGGCTGCGTGAAGATCGATGACGATCTGCAGCCCGTATTCCTCGGCCCATCCGAAGGCCCGATCCAGGATGTCGATGCCGCCTTCGACGAAAGGGTAGGGATTCGAACCATAGATGGCATGATACGGATAGGGCGGTCCGAGAATCCAATGTCCGATCGGAATGCGCACGGTGGTGATCCCGATTTCCGCAATCCAGGCAAAATCGGCTTTCGTGATGAACGAGTTCCAATGTTCTTTCAGTCGTTCTGCAGCCCGGTCTCCCAGCTCCACGCACCAGGTGGTTTCATCGAGAGCGGCCAGGCCGTTAAAGAGACTTGGTTTCATCCATTTTTCCAGGAGCAGCCACCCGCCCAAATTGACGCCTCGACATCTCGGGGAAGAGATGGTGGGGACAACCGTTTCCGGCATGACGTATTCTCCTTTCCAGGTGGGGGTGTTGGTGCAGGATCACATGGGCCTGCTCCATTCTGTATCCCGCAGGTCCCCAGAAATCAAGGGATTTTGGGCAACCCCCCTGCTCAGGTCGTTCAGCCTTTGGATACGCCGTTCATGGTCGCTTACCTGAAGCAGGCGGGCTGGTTGATGGTGTGGGGGCAACACCGATCGTTGTCTGAAGGGCCTCCATGTTGTTGCGCATGATGGTCTCGTAATAATCGAGCGGGGCATCCTGCGGACCGGAGGCTGTCGGATCCATCTGAAGCAGGGGAATGCCCGTTTCCTTCGAAAGCGTTCTGCCGATCTTGTCGGGATACTGGGGTTCGGTGACGATGGCTCCGACCTGCTTTCCCCGCAGGATTTGCACAAGACGCCTCATTTCGGATGCCGAAGGCGCCTGACCCTCGGGCTGCATGGTGGCGACGATTTCAAGCCCCATGTCCCGGGCGAGATAATCGAAGATGCCATGCGGTTGCACGATTCGGTTGTTGCGAAGGCGCTTTCCCAAAGCTTCCATGTCGTCTGCCAGCCGATTCAGGGTGGCCGTGTAGGTTTCGGTATTTCGGCGATACCGATCGGCCAGCTCTGGATGCAGATCGGACAGGGCCGCTGCGATGGTTGCGGCGATTCGGGCGTTCATACGGGGACTTACGAACAAATGCGGGTTGATGCCGCTTTCGTGATCGTGAGGATGACCGGAATCGTGGTCATGGGAATGGGGATGGTTGTGGGAATGTGCTGTATCGATGGTTCGAGCCTCGGAATGCGGTGAGGGCTTCTTGGAGGAGGGGGAGGCGACGCTTCGGGAACCGTAAGGCAGAAGATCCGCAATCCCTTTCGAGCTGTCGATAATGGGGATCTTCGGGTTGGCTTTCTTGAGAGAAGCCTCCAGAAACGATTCCATGCCCAAACCGTTGATCACCAGGACATCGGCCTTTGCCAGTTTCTGCAGGTCCTGAGGGGTTACCACATAATCGTGCGGGCATCCCAAATGGCTGGACAACAGCAACTCGGTGTGGACGCTCTCGCACCCCTGGGTGATGTTGCGGACGATCTGGTAAATGGGAAAGGTGGTTACGAGAATGTGCCGTTGGAGGGAAGCGGCGTAGCAGAAGGATGAAGACGAAAAGCACCCATACGCGACGAGAATGAACCTCATGATCCAAAAGCGTTTTCCAAACATTTTGGGCCTCCTGGTAGGTTGAAAAATGGGGATAATGCAAATCGTTTTGCAAAGAATAGCTGCTGTGGGGCTCGTTGTCAAATGAACCATGATGGACTCGCAAAAAGGCCGGATGCTCTTGTTGAACCCGCAGGAGAGCGGGTGCATTTTGCTTGCGCAGCGGAAAAACTCAGCAGCCCGATCTCGTAGGATCGGGCGGATGGCCAAGATGGAAACGAAGGTTTTCTGAAAGGCAACATCCGGATTTTCAATCCAAAACAGATGAAGCGCGTCCGCCCGATCCAACGATCTCCGGCTGCTTCAAACACGTTTCCGCTGCTTCGCAAAACACCACCCGCCCTCCTGCTGGAAGCCCGGCATTGGAAGAAAATCGGGAGATGGAGACTTTTTGCGAGTCCATCACGTCTGGGAGCAACATGTTCCAAGTCGAATTTTCCTGTCGAATTTTCCTTGACACGCAACGTCGAAATGTGATTGGGTAACCACGATTCAGGTGCTCGAACGTCGAGCCGAAAAGGGAACCCCGTGCAATTCGGGGGCGGGCCCGCCGCTGTAACCGGGGACGAAGACGGCAACAAGCCACTGTCAGAAATGATGGGAAGGCGCTGTTTTCGGTGGATCCGGAAGCCAGAAGACCTGCCTGAAATCGATCGTCCCTGTTGCGTGGACCTTCAACAGGGGAAGAATCCATCCGTGCGATAAACTGGGCATCCCGGATCGACATCCATCGATCCGGGATGTTGTGTTTTTGGGGGAGGTGAGCGAGGCTTTTCGTTCGTTGTGATTTCTTGCGTTCAGGTGCTCTGAGAAGAGCCGAAGAGGGAACCCTGTGCAAATCGGGGACGGACCCGCCGCTGTAACCGGGGACGATTCCGGCAATCATGCCACTGTCATGCGGTACGGGTGATGGGAAGGCGCCGGCAATCGGTCGATCCGGGAGTCAGAAGACCTGCCTGAGCGATTCCTGCCGCAAGCTTTCGGAAAAAGCCCGGCGTTTCGGTATTCGAAGGATCAAACTGGGAATCCCCGAATCGAGTCTATCGGTTCGGGGATTTTTCGTTTCGGGAGGTGTCTCATGGAGTGGAAAACGCTGATTCTCGGAATCGGCATGTCGATGGGGGTCTTCGGCATCAAAGCCGGAGCCGGTCTGTACGGCGGCCTGCAGGGCGGATGGGCCAACGGGCATGGTCGAACCATCTATGTCTTCGTTGCCGCAGCTTATGCGCTCATGTTCGGGCTTCTTGCGGCAGGTCTTCATGCCGTGCATCTGATGGAGCATATCGACGCTTGGATGCGGTGGCTTCAGGCCGGGATGTTCGTTCATGTGGGGATGGCCGTTTTCCTGCTGATCTGGGGGCTCATGCTCAAACGCTCGAATCCGTGCAGGAGCGTCCATCGAAACGGATGGTGGCTGCTGGCGCTTCCCTGTCCGGTCTGCATGACGGTGATCGGCATCAGCCTGGCCTTCCTGATGGCCCTGTTTCCCGGTGCAACCCTGAAATCCGTTGGGCTTCTCTATGCCGGATTCATGGCCGTTGTCCTGACAACGGTCTACGTGCTGTCGCGTTGGGCGAAGCGGTTCAGTCGGCGGCCAGAAGAAATTCTGGCCGATGCCATGATGGTGCTATCGGTCTATTTTCTGCTTTCCGTTCTCATCATGCCCCAGTTCGCCGGAGTCGAAGAGGTATCTCGGATGGGAGAAAGAAGCTTGCAAACGGCGTCGATGGGCGATCGTCTGCAGTGGCTTTTCATGGGGCTTGTCGTGGCAGCCGTTTTCGTTGCCGGCTACAACCAGGCCAGAAGGCGAAGGCTTGCGGCTTGCTGGAGGCTGACTGACTGTTTGCGAAGCCGTCAAACCGGAATATCGATCGAAACAAAGGTAAACTCATGGAAACCATAGGATCTTTTCTGAGCAGCATCATTTTCATCATCTCCTCGGCGCTTCTCTATCCCACATTGTTCCTGCTCGTTGCCGGATTCTTCTATGCCATTCTGTGCCTGGGCGGTTTTGCATCGGAATGGATGGAACGAAAGCGAAAGAGCCCCATCCGAAGCACCGAGGTGAGCGCGCTTCTGGATCGTCCCGAATCGCTTGGAAATGCGCCTCATCGGTTGCAGGAGGTGTTGGGACGACTGGTGGAAACCGCAGCCGGTTCTCCAGCACCCGGCGTCATCGACCATCTCGTTCGCCAGACGCAGATTCAGTGGTGGAAAGCCATCGATCGGCTGCGCCTTCTGGTGAGGCTCGGGCCGTCTCTGGGTCTTATGGGAACCCTGATTCCCATGGGAACCGGCCTTGCCGCGCTGGGCCAGGGGGATATGGGGCGGCTTTCGTCGAATCTGGTCATTGCCTTTACGACAACCGTCGTCGGATTGGCCATCGGGATGAGCGGGTATTGGATGGTTACAGTCCGCAGACGATGGATCGAAGAAGATATCGAAAACCTGCTGATTGCAGCGGATATCCTGATGCAACGGCAATCCAGGGAGGAGTAAGCATGCAGCAGCTGGACAAACGGCGTCGTTTCCGGATCGGCAGGCGCCTCGACGAAGAGCGGATCAGCGATGATGATCCGATGGAGGGAGTCGCCAACCTGTTCGACATCGGGCTTGTCTTCATCGTAGGGCTGGTGCTGACCCTGTTCTCGGCCTACCGACTCCAGGACCTCTTCAGTGAAACCACCCGCTTTACGATGCTCAAACAAAACCCGGACGGTCAGATGGAGCTCATCACCAAAGATGCGAAAGAAATCCGAGCTGTGAAAATCACGGCCGATCAGGCCAAGGGGATGGGCACACGGCTTGGGACGGCCTATCGGCTTCAGGACGGCAGCATGGTGTATGTCCCTGAAAAACCATCATGATTTCGAAACGCTGGAAAGGAGAACGGAATGAAACCCCAATGGAATTCTCGATGGATCCATGTCCTTCAAACCTTCATCCTGTGGATGACATGGGTGGTGCTCCTATCGGGCGTGTCGTCGGCATCGGAGATGACAGCGACACTTGAACCGATCACCGTTACGGCCGAGCGCTTTCCGGTTCAGGAATCCGAAAGCTCCCGGATGGTGACGGTGATCGAAGCCGATCAGTTGCAGGAGACAGGCGCCAACAATCTGCTGGATGCCCTAAGGCGCTCCGGCGGTTTCGCCTACAAGGCCTTCGGGCCCCTTGGCATCAGCCACGGCGGCATGAACAGTACCTTGTCGATCCGGGGCATCAAGGACGGTGAGCTCATCCTGATCAACGGCGTCCCAATCCAGGGGGCTGCAGGCCATGCCTACGACCTCAACACCCTTCCAATCGAGCAGATCGAGCGGGTGGAAATCCTGAAAGGTGCGGCATCGACCCTCTACGGCGCGGATGCCATGAGCGGTGTCATCAACATCATCACCAAAAAGCCGCTCGATACCAAGGCGTTCAAGGCATCCGTCGAATTCGGCAACGAAGGCTACGAAAACCATACGGCCGGCGCCTTTCTTCCCGGAATCAACCTGGGCGTCAACTACCAGCATCTGGGCAGCCAGACCGAGATCTCCCGAAGTGATACCCAGAAATACCGATACGATCTGGATCCGACCGATCGGTATGCCGTCAACATGAACGCCCGGCCCTTCGAACGGTTGTATGTGGATTATCTGGGATCCGTTACCGAGACAGGGTTCAAGAAAATCTATGACACCGGAAAGCCCTACGAGGGAACCGACCAGGCCCAGACAAAGCATTTCGCCGATCTGCGCTACGAAGCCACCGACTTCAAATCCACCCTGTTCGGCACTTACGACATCATGCGCCGCACCGTTTATACGGCGAAGTCTCCCGACGATGCGAACAAGAACTACAATACCGGGATCGAGGCCGACGGCCGATTCGGGGTTTCCGGCTGGCGCTTTGCCTCGGGTGCGAGCGCCATCTACCGCGGGGCGGATTATTCGAACCAATACGGCGAGCACCACCGCACCGACTATGCCTTCTTTATGGAAGCCAAGCGGACCTTCTTCGAGCGTTGGACGCTCAGCCTCGGCGGCCGGGAGCAGTACATCGACGGTGAATCCGGAACGGCGGACGACGATCGTTTCCTGCCCGCCATCGGCCTGAGCTGGCTCTGTTCCCCGGGGCTCCATGTCTTTGCCAACGCCGCAAAAGCCTTTCGTGCGCCGACCTTCAACCAATTGTACTATAGCAGCAGTTTTCTGGTGGGAAACCCCGATCTCAAGCCCGAATCCGGATGGACTTACGAAACCGGCGCCAAATACGATACCGAATGGCTGCGGATCCGCTCGGCCCTTTTCTACATGACCTATACGGACAAGATCGAAATCGACCGCTCGAAAGGCTACCCGCAGACCTATTTCAACGCCGGGGATTACCAGTCGAAAGGTATCGAGTGGGAAATCGGCCTGAGCCCCTTCCTGCATCGAAAGGAGTGGATCCGGGACATCTACCTCTATACGGCCGGATACTGGGCCGATCCTACGGCGGAAGACACCGCAGGTGTCACCTATCAGGCCGGACCCAAGTTTCAGAACAGCGTCGGCGCGACCTACGCTACTGAGCCCTTCCTGCTCGATATCAACTGCCAGATGCTGAGCTCCCGAGAACGGAACCTGGACAGCTACGGCGCATGGAATGTCTATGGCAAGGTTCAAGCCGGAAAAGGATTCGTGACCTTCGGGATCGACAATGTCTTCGATGCGGAAGTGCAGATCAGTGGAGACTTAAGCGATACGGCTTCGAATCGGTACGTCTATTGGGATACGGGACGGTTGTTCAAGGTGGGCTATGAAATCACGTTCTGAAAATGGATGGGGATGGCTTCTGATCGGACTGGGCATTTTGGGTGTTGGACTGATGGCATGGGGTGCTCTGGGGGCCGTTGCAGTGGCCGACGGTGCCGTGTCTGGTGCTGTCCCTGCGGCCACTGCCACTGCTGCTGCTCCTGCTCCTGCTCCTTCCGCCGATGAGGGACAGGCGGCACCGGCTGGATCGGCTTCCCGTGTGCCCGTGGCTTCTTCGTCGAGTGCCGCTTCTCTGGCGGTATCGACTTCCCATGCTTCCAACGGGGCCGCCCCCAACGAATCGGGATCGATCCGCCATATCGGGTTTTTCGTAAGCGATGTCGATGCCTTCATCGTTCGGGAGGCCCTTCGACGGGTGGCGGATCTGCGCCCTCGGGTCGAAGTGTCCATTTTGGGGGCATCGAGCCGGGATCGACCGGAAACCCGCGATCTTCTGCGCAGACTCGATGTGGCGATTGTCGATATCATGCCGCCGCAGCCCGGACAGTGGATCCTCGAAAACCGCAGGGCGTTTCGGGAAGATGTCCGCTTCTATGCGGTGCGTACCTCCAACCACAACGAGGACTACCGCAATGTCGGTTTTTTGTGGGATGAGACCGTGCGCGCCTATTTCGGCTACACGACCGCCGAAAACCTCGCAAACCTCATCCGCTTCGTGGCGGCCCGGGATTTTCGGCTCCCGATCGAACCTGCGGCAGCCGCACCGGTGGTCCCGCCGGAAAACGCCCTCTACCATCCCGATGCCCCGCAACTCTTTACGGACCTGGATGCCTATGTGAAATGGTATCGCGAATCCAATCGGCTTCATCCCGACGGGCTCTGGAACGTATCGGTGATCTTTCCGACCTTTGCCATCGACGGCAAACGCGGCCCGCTGGATGCCCTGATCCGCGCCTACGAAACTCGGGGCATCAACACGGTGTGCTGGTTTCGCGAGATGAAGGATCGGGATCGGAATCTGGAGGCTTTGCTTTCCAAACCACCGCTTGCAAGCCGACTCGGCTCCATCACGGGATTCGATTTCCGGTTTTCCTCCACCCTCACGGAGGGAGCCAAGGCCATTCTGGAAAAGGCCGACGTACCGATCATCAATGCCCAGTATCTGTTTTTCGGAACGGAACCGGAATGGATGGCATCCGAACAGGGGATGTCCGCACCCGACATTCCCTTGCAATTTTCCACGCCGGAGCTTTCGGGTCTGATCGAACCCGCAGTGATCGGTGTCAAACGGAGCCTTCCGGCGACCGAAGGCGGCATGGCGGATGCGGCAGAGTATGTGGCTGTGGGGCAGAACGTCGAACGGCTGGCCGCCCGCGTGGCCAAATGGCATGCGCTTCGGCAGAAGCCCAATGCGCAGAAGAAAATCGTTCTGATGTACTACAACCATGGTGCCGGCAAGCAGAACATCGGCGCATCCTATCTCAACGTATTCCGCAGCATCGAAGCCATTCTCGGACGACTGCGGAAGGAAGGATATACGGTGAGCGGAGAGCTGAGCGAGGCGGCCGTCCAGCAGATGTTGATCCAGTCGGGCCGAAACATCGGCTCCTGGGCGCCGGATGAGCTGAAACGGCTCCTGATGCAGGGCCGCGTGGTGCGGATCTCGCAGGAGCAGTACCGCACCTGGTACGAGAAGCTTCCCGCCGCCTTTCGCGAGGCCGTGGAAAAGGACTGGGGAAGCCCCCGGGACAGCCGCATCATGACCCAAGAGGGCGACTTCATCATTCCGTGCATCCCGCTTGGAAACGTCGTTCTGGTGCCGCAGCCGGTGCGTGGCTGGAGCGATGACCCCGACAAACTCTATCACAGCACGCTTCTTTTCCCCCATCACCAGTATGTGGCTTTCTATCTGTGGATGCAGCATGTGTTTCGGCCGGATGCGCTCATCAGCCTCGGCACCCACGGCACCCACGAGTGGCTTCCGGGAAAACAGGCGGGCCTGAGCTGGCAGTGCAGCCCCGAGGTGCTTATCGGCGACATTCCCAATGTCTATCCGTACATCGTGGACGATGTGGGCGAGGGCATCCAGGCCAAGCGCCGCGGAAGAGGCGTCGTGATCGATCATGCCGTTCCGGCCCTCAAACCCGGCGGGCTCTATGGGGAATACTCGGAGCTCTCCGTGCTGATCGATGAGTACGAGGCCGCGGCATCGGATGCAATCCGGGAAAGCAGACTCGAGCGCATCCGAAGTCTCGCTTCCCGAATGGGCCTGGACCGGGATCTGGGCCTTGCAGAAGTCGGCGCCGCAGACATCGAAACCCTGGCGCATGAGCTGTTGCGCCTCAAGACCGAGGTCGTTCCCTACGGGTTGCACACCTTCGGGGTGTCGGCCCAGGGGGAGGCGCTTTCGGATACGGCTTCGGCCATTGCTGAAAAAGGGGGCAGGGACAAGGGCTTCTATGAGGAGAAGCTTGCGCGTTGCGGCCCATCGGAGATGGACAGCCTCGTTCGGGGACTTGGCAGCGGTTATGTGGGGGCCGGACCCGGAAACGATCCCATCCGCAACCCCGACAGCCTTCCGACCGGCAAGAATTTCTATGCCTTCGATCCGGAGAAAATTCCTTCCAAAGAAGCCTGGGAGAACGGCCGAAAGGCGGCAAACGACCTGATCGCAGCCTGGCGTTCCTCTCACGAAGGGGCTTTTCCGGAGCAGATCGGAGTGATCCTGTGGTCGGTCGAAACGATCCGGGACGAAGGCATCCAGGTGGCCACAGCCCTGGCGCTGATGGGCATGCGGCCGGTGTGGGACCGTCGGGACAAAGTGCGGGACATTGCACCCATCACCGGATCGGAACTTGGCCGACCCCGGATCGATGTGCTTCTGCAGATGTCGGGGCTGTTTCGGGACACGTTTCCGGGGGTGGCGCTGCTGCTCGATCGAGCGGTGCGGCAGGCTGCAGAACTTGGCGATGTCGAAAACTTCATCGCAAAACACACCCGTGCGATCGAAGCCGAGCTTGTACAGGAAGGGTTCAGCCCCGAGAGGGCGCGGGCGCTTTCCCGGGTGCGGCTCTACAGCGCTGCACCCGGCGCCTACGGCACCAAGGTGGAGGACTTGACCGGAGCCAGCGGCATGTGGGAAAAGGACGATACGGTCGCGGAAAACGGTTTCGTGCGGATGCAATCGTTCGGGTATTCGGCGGACACGTGGGGAGAGGCGCTTACGCCGGTCTATCGCAAACACCTCAAGCGGGTGGATGCCACGGTCCACAGCCTTTCCAGCAATCTGTACGGCACGATGGACAACGACGACATGTTCCAGTATCTGGGCGGGCTTTCGATGGCAGTGAAGAAAGCCTCCGGAAAGGCGCCCGATGTCTTCGTGTCGAACCAGCGCGTGCGTGGGCAGGGTCGGCTGGAGCCGATCGCCGAAACCCTCGGCAGGGAAGCCCGAAGCCGCTACTGGAATCCCCGGTGGATCGAGGGCATGAAACGGGAAGGCTATGCCGGAGCCCGGGAAATGGCCCATTTCGTGGAGTATCTGTGGGGCTGGCAGGTGACCACCCCCGAAGCCGTGGACGGGTCCCGCTGGAAAGAGACGTTTGAGGTCTATGTGGAAGACAAGCATCATCTGGATGTGCAGGCGTTTTTGGAGAAGGCCAACCCCTGGGCCTACCAGTCGATGACGGCCCGCATGCTCGAGGCCGTACGCAAGGGGTATTGGGAGGCCGACGAGGCGGTTCGGCGAAAGCTTGCCGCATCATACGCCCTGAATGTCGTTCAAGCCGGTGTGGCCTGCTGCGATCATACGTGCAACAACCCCCTTCTGAACCAGATGGTGGTGCAGATCCTGTCGATTCCGGGCGTGATCTCGCCGCAGGTCGCCGAACAATTCCGGATGGCCGTCGAGAAAGTCGCCGGAAAACCCCTCGAGGAGCAGGTGCAAGAGCGACGTCGGATGCTCGAGCGCTTGGAGGCCGTGCCTGCGCCAAACGATGCGGCGGCTTCCGCCGCAACGGAAGCACCGCAGACGACATCGCCGCAGGAAGCGCCGAAGACCGAGGCTACGGCCGAAGGCGGCGCCGATGCCCCCGAGAATGTGACCGGCTACCGCATGGAAACAATCCGGAACCCCGATCCCCAAACCCAGCTTTCGACTTCGGGCATTCAGTGGATGGCGGCCGTATTCGTTCTTGTTCTGATCGGCGTTTTTCTGGCGGGAAGCCACCTGGCACAGCAAGAGAGGAAAGGTTCATGACGATACCCATCGTTCTGGCGGCATTCGGCACCACCAGCCGGGCGAAAGATACGTATGCCCTGGTGGAGGCCCAGGTCAAAAACCGATTTCCGCAGGCTCCGCTGCGCTGGGCCGTCACCTCCCGAAGGGTGAAGGCTGCTGCAGCTGCGGCCGAGGTGGCTGAAGGGGTACTCCGGGTTGGCGGCCATCGCCTGCAGCAAAGCCCGGGGGAGGTTCTGGAAGAGCTGCATGCCGCAGGCCATCGCTGGGCGGTGGTCCAGTCGCTGCATGTGGTGGGAGGCCACGAGTTCGACCGGCTGATCGCAGAGATTCGGCAGGCCCCGATCCGCACCAGTGTCGGACTGCCGCTGCTCACTTCCTATGGCGACTACTGGAAAGTGGCCCAGGCGCTGCGGCCTCTCATTGGGGCTGCCCCTTGCGATGAGGCCGTTGTTTTGGTCGGTCACGGAACGGATCATCCGGCCTGGGCGGCCTATCTGGCCCTCGAGGCGATCTGCAGACAGCGCTTCGGGCCGCAGGTGTTCGTCGGGCTCATCGAAGGAAAACCCGGCCGGACCGCGACCGTGCACGCCGTTCGCAAGGCCGGATACCGGCAGGCCCGCCTCGTTCCCTTCACCCTCGTGGCCGGTGTTCATTTCGAGGAGGATATCATGGGCGAAGGCGGCTGGGCCTCGGCCTTCGCCCATGCCGGCATCGACATCCGCGTGGAGTCATCCGGCCTTGGCCGCAACGGTCGCATCATCGATGTCTTTCTGGATCATATCGCCGATGCTGTGGATATCATTCCCGATGATGGGGATCGATCATTTAAGGCTGTTTGATCTAAAGCCGTTTGGCGTTTCCGCGAAGGTTGCCCTTCCATTGTTCTTCTTTCTGTTCTTCTTTCTGCTTGACAATCCATCTGCTGGTGTTTTATGGAAGGGAACCACCCTATCGGAACCGGAGCAGACGGCGACGAAATGTATTTCTCCATTCATCGCATCATAGCGCTCTCCTTTTTTCCTGCCTTCCGGTATGCTTTCTTGTCCGCTTATCTGATGTCAATTCTGTCCGTGTTCTTGCAGGCCCGAAACCCGGACACACGCGGCAAAGCCCGCACTACGGTCAACGAAATGCTTTCACTGAGCTTGCTGCCCCATGAAGTTCGAGATGAGTGCCGAAGCAATCCTGCGGTGACGCGAAAAGCCCTGATCAACATCGCACGAACGAAACAAACGCGGGGCATGCTGACGGCCTGGAAGAAGCTCAAGGAAAAGTTGGTCAAGGAAGAAAGCGGGCAAAAGAGGCAACAGAAATCCAAACCTGCAGCAACGCCATCGGATTTGAAAGACTGGATCGACAAAACGAACGAGAGACTTGCAGCCATCGACCCATCGGCTTGGTCGGATGCTGAAAAGGGGACTTTGTCGCATCCTTGACGAACTTGAAGAAAACCATTCCGGCGCTGGTCAAAAAGGGAAAAGAGCGTCGGGGAAAGGAGGACAAAATTTTTCAGGGGCCTATGTTATCAGTAATAAAATTAATAGGATATCTGGTGTCGCCCGGGCGACACCCCCCTCTTTAAAAATCAGGACAATGGCGCGAGGGAGCTATCGCTATGAACAGGTTGGATGGAGAAATGAATCCAGAATAGAATATTTGATCTATTCCGGGATGGATATCCAAAACATCTTTGGTGGTTTTCCGGTAGATGGGTGAAATCGATCTTACTGTAACCATCTCAGTAAAACGAGTTGCTATCGGTGATGAAATGGGGGAGTATGTCATTGAACGGAAAACCCGCTAAATACGTAAAGCGAGTATTGAACAAACAAAATCTAATTATGATAGCGATAAGATATGCCAATATTCATATCCTCTATTCATTGGCGATCACGAATAATCGTAATATTGAACATAACTATTCAATATATTGTTGGGCCAAATAAAGGAGGAATTAGATGAAGAATAAGTTATTGGCGGCATTAACCTTTGGACTGTTTATATTTGGTACGACTACGTGGGCTAACGCGAGCCCCGTGAGTATGTTTGATAGTAATGACGAAAGCTGGCAGATTGTGGAGTTTCCCGGCCCACCATACAACGCCTTAATCGTGGCATTTGCCCCAAGTTACTCTGGGACAGGAGGGAATTCCGGCGGGGCAATCTACACAACAGATAAGAACGCCAACTTATTTCTATTCTCTGCACCTGCCAAATTTCTAGGCAACCAAGGAAGTTATCTCGGGGGATGCTTGAGTTTTGATCTGCGATTCGTGAATGACAACCTCGAGCCTGGGTACTTACACCCGGATGTTGTCCTCTGGGGTAACAACCAAGTTCTGGTAATCAATGGATTCCAGGATCCTGCCGCCCAGAGCAACGCTTGGGTGTCCTATTCGGTGTCTTTGACAGGGAGTGCTGGTTGGCATTTCAATGACCTTGATGGCCCCCTTGCCTCCGAGGCTCAAATCAAGGAAGTGCTATCCAATTTGACTGGACTATACATCCGGGGTGATTATTTTTCCGGATTAGACCAAGTCTATCTGGATAATGTCAGGCTCACTGCCACTCCCTTACCAACCTCCCTGCTCTTCCTCGGCTCAGGCGTGCTTGGCCTTGCAGGGTTGAGACTTAGAAGAAGAGAAAGAGTAGAAAGGAAAAGAAAATGAGGGGTCTTTGAAGAGATACGTGGCGCTGAATGAGGGTTTCGAAACGGGGGGAATCCAACATGGATTTCCAACGAGAACAGTGAACCCGGTCGCGGTAAACCCGGAGAAGGGTCAGCCCTGACAACCGACAAAAGGAAACTGAACAGCAGAAACCCATTGCCCAACGAATAAGGATAGATTGTGAGAGCGGAGCGAACCACAATCTTATCCGTTTGGTTGGGCTGCTCTCCCATAAACGTCTCTGCCAAGAACTGATTAAAATGGCACATAATAACCTATCGACTGTACTGAGCGGTGTATCTGGCGAATACTTCGTTGCGGCAGAATTGTCGCGTCTTGGCTATATAGCATCGATCACATTACGGAATACAAGAGGCATCGACATCTTGGTTTCAAACCTTAGCGCCACACGGCAGATTGGTATTCAGGTAAAAATAAATCAAGGTTCTAAACCAGAATGGGTTCTGAGTGAAAAGGCAGAGAGTTTCTACGCAGACAATCTATTCTATGTGTTCGTAAACCTAAAGAGTCGGGATGAGTTACCTGATTTTTATGTCGTTCCAAGTAGAGTTGTGGCTGATTACATCAAGAATAGCCACAGGCAATGGTTGAATACGCCAGGTAAGAAAGGCCAAGCTCATAAAGACAATCCGGTTCGGAAATTCCGAGATGAAGAAAGACAATATCTAAATCGATGGGATCTACTTGGCCTTTGATATGAGTGACGAGCAGCCCAACACGCGCTTCAGCCGACGCCGCCTTCGGCGGCGCGGCTGAAGCGCAGGCCGTTAGGCCGCATACAACGAAAGGAGATCTACAATGGCGATAGCATGCACATGGCAAGGTTACGCCGACACCGATATCAATTATGCCGAATTCTTCGGCAGCGATCACACTCTCGCCGTCCGTTTCATGCTTCAGTTCCCGCGTGCCTACACCGGGCCCATGTTGTCAGTGAATGGCGCAGGCGCATTTGTCCTTGGACAAGCGTATTTCAAGAAAACGCCAGGCAGTCCGCCCGATCTTGTTCTGCAGGTCGGGAGTAGCAGCATTATCGCCGCGACAACCATAAAGGCCGGAACGTGGCATCACCTTGCGGCTGTCAGAAAGAACAATGTCTACAAGATTTACCTGGATGGCTCCCAGATCGGCAATTCTATTGCCGTGCCGGCAAGCGGCATCCCCAACGGCACTTTGCGGCTCGGAAAGGATACTTTCAACGCGGCGCTGGACGGCGGCGGCAGCCAGTTCTACGGTTTGCTTGACGACGTCGCGATCTTCGATTCCGCGCTCACGGAAAATCAGATCAAGGATCTATCCAAGTCGCAGCACATTTCGGGAACCGAAGCGAACCTGCTGGCGGGGTTCGTCTTTGGCCGTCAACTCGTCGGTGGTCTCCCGGCCAAGCTCGCACGACCGCTGACGCTGTCGGTCGGCGCAACGATCTGTTCTGTTTCGGAAAACCGGGAGAATGCGGCGGACGCAAAGAAAATGCCTCTCGCATCCACGAGTTTCATGCACCTTCCCTATCCCACGGGAACTTGGGAAATCAAGCAGGGCTACCAGGGGCAGAACGCATGGAACTCTCACAACGGCTATGCTGCCTTCTGTCTCGATTTCATCGTGGCGGAAAAAGGTGTGTCCGAGGCAGATAGGATCGAAAAGACCAGAGGAAAACCATTCTATGCTGTGGCGCCGGGCGAAGTTGATACACTGCAGAATGTCTTCACATCCGGAGGGCCAAGTAACTTTATATCAATCCGTCATGCCGAACACGAGTTCGGTGACTACCTCCATTTTGTCGACAAGACTGCCAATGTCTCCGTTGGCGACCGTGTCCAGCTGGGTCATGATCTGGCGGACACCGGTGATACCGGAACCGGAGCGGTCCATCTCCATTTCGCGGTCACCAATCTGGGAGAGGGCAATAAGGATGCCGGCGGCACTTTTATCACTATCCCGGCCCCCTTCTGCAACTACGAGTACTCAGAGGATCAGGGCAAGACCTGGCATCACGTGATCCGCGGGATCCCCCTCGAAGGGCAGTGGGTGAGGCAAGCCGTCTCGAACAGCCCGGTCCGTTTCGCAGCAGTCTGGCGGCCGAGCACCGAAGGAGAGATCCAGGTCTATGACTGGGAGTACAAGGACATGCGCGCCAAATACGACGAGCTCTGGCCCAAGGGATGGCGTCTCAAAATGCTTAAGCCCTATGTGGTCAACGGGCAGGTCCGCTTCGCTGCGGTCTGGCGGCCGAGCACGGAAGACGAGATCCAGGTGTACGACTGGGCATACAAGGATGTGCGCGCCAAGTACGATGATCTCTGGCCGAAGGGTTGGCGCCTGAAGATACTGAAGCCCTATGTCGTCAACGAGAGAGTCCGTTTCGCAGCAGTCTGGCGGCCGAGCACCGAAGGAGAGATCCAGGTCTATGACTGGGAGTACAAGGACATGCGCGCCAAGTACGATGAGCTCTGGCCGAAGGGTTGGCGCCTGAAGATACTTGAGCCCTACGTAGTGAATGGCCGAACACTCTACGCCGCAGTCTGGCAGCCTGCCGCTGGCGGCGAGCTGCAAGTGTATGGCTGGCAGTATGCGGATCTCAGGGCAAAGTACGACGGCCTGTGGAACCATGGCTGGCGCCTAACGCACTTGAGCCCTTATGTGATCTAATGCGGTAGGTCTGTTGAGAAGAACGGACAAGCAATTCATATCGAGCCGGAGGCCGGTTGGAGCCACCTAACCTAATTGAACGAGACGCTACAGCCGACCGCTCCTGGCGTCGCGTCGGCTGAGCTTAGTCGTTGGCGCCGCCTGCGGCGTCGCCAACGCGGCCATTGGACACCGATGTCACTTGCTTGCATGTGCCTTCGGCACCCGCAAGCTGCGTGCGACGGGTCAACGCCGCATTAGGTGCGATGAATAGCGAACTAATGGATAGAACACGAGGAGTAATATAAATGGCCAAAGGCAATAACAACGGTGCGAATCTCGGCTTTGAAAGCGAGCTCTGGCGTGCCGCCGACGCGCTGCGCTCCAACATGGATGCCGCCGAATACAAGCACGTCGTGCTTGGGCTGATCTTCCTGAAGTACATCTCGGACGCCTTTGAGGAGCAGCATGCTAAGCTCGAGGCAGACCGCGCCCAGGGAGCCGATCCGGAAGACCCCGACGAGTACCGGGCCATCAACATATTTTGGGTGCCCAAAGAGGCGCGCTGGTCCCATCTCAAGGCCAATGCCAAGCAGCCGACTATCGGCAAGGTCGTGGACGACGCCATGCTCGCCATCGAGCGCGACAACCCCTCGCTCAAGGGCGTGCTGCCCAAAGACTACGCCCACCCACGCCTCGACAAACAGCGCCTCGGCCAGCTCATCGACCTGATCGGCAACATCGGCCTGGGGGATAAAGAAAACCGCTCCAAGGATATTCTCGGCCGGGTCTATGAGTATTTCCTTTCACAGTTCGCCAGCGCCGAGGGCAAGAAGGGCGGCCAGTTCTACACACCCCGCTGCGTGGTCCGTGTCCTGGTCGAGATGTTGGCCCCTTACAAGGGCCGCGTCTATGACCCCTGCTGCGGCTCCGGCGGCATGTTCGTCCAGTCGGAAAAGTTCGTGGAGGCCCACGGCGGCAAGATCGGCGACATCAGCATCTACGGTCAGGAATCCAATCATACCACGTGGCGGCTGGCCAAGATGAACCTGGCCATTCGCGGCATTGACGGCAACCTCGGCAAGGAGCACGCCGACACCTTCCACCGCGACCTGCACCCCGACCTCAAGGCCGATTACGTTCTGGCCAATCCGCCGTTCAACGACAGCGACTGGCGCGGGGAACTGCTCAAAGGCGACAAGCGCTGGAAATACGGCATTCCGCCCGCGGGCAACGCCAACTTCGCCTGGGTTCAGCATTTCATCCATCATCTGGCCCCGACTGGTCTGGCAGGCTTTGTGCTGGCCAACGGTTCCATGTCGTCCAATCAATCCGGCGAGGGCGAAATCCGCAAGAACATCATCGAGGCCGACCTGGTGGACTGCATGGTGGCGCTGCCGGGGCAGCTTTTCTATTCGACCCAGATTCCCGTCTGCCTCTGGTTCATCGCCCGCGATAAAAAGAACGGCCCTGCCTGCGCCGGGCAGGGTGTGGCAGGCAGGCGTTTCCGCGACCGGCGCGGCGAGACCCTCTTCATCGACGCACGCAAGATGGGCACGATGATCGACCGCGTCCACCGCGAACTGACCGAGGAGGACATCCGCAAGATCGCCGACACCTACCACGCCTGGCGCGGCGATGCATCGGTAGGGGCAGGGCAACCCAGCCCCTACGAGGACATACCCGGATTCTGCAAATCCGCCACGATTGACGACATCCGCAAACACGGCTACGTTCTCACCCCCGGCCGCTATGTGGGCGCAGCCGAGGTCGAAGACGACGGCGAGCCGTTCGAGGAAAAGATGGCCCGGCTGACCGCCGAGTTGAAGAAGCAGACCGCCGAGGCCGCCCGCCTCGACAAGCTCATCTGGGCTAACCTGGCCTGCCTGTGCGTGTCCGCACGCAGACAGGAGGACATCGGCTATGGCCAGTGAACCGCTACCCCCCGAATCCGGCCAACTTCTCATCTATCAGGACGGCGCCACCCGTTTGCAGGTGCGCCTCGAAGGCCACACCGTGTGGCTGCCCCAGCGTCTGATCGCCGAACTGTACCAGGTCTCGGTGCCAACCGTAAATGAGCATCTGGCAGGAATTTACGCCGATGGCGAGCTTGACCGCCAGCGAACTATTCGGAGTTTCCGAATAGTTCAACGCGAGGGCAACCGCAATGTGACCCGCACCATCGAGCACTACAACCTTGACGCCATCCTGGCTGTCGGCTACCGGGTTCGTTCGGCCCGCGGCACAGCCTTCCGCCAGTGGGCCACCGCCCGCCTGACGGAACTTCTGGTCAAGGGCTTCACGCTTGACGACGAGCGTCTCAAGGAAGGCCGCACCCTCGGCGCGGATTACTTCGACGAACTGCTGGAGCGCATCCGCGAGATCCGCGCCAGCGAGCGGCTGTTCTACCAGAAGATCACCGACATCTACGCCACCAGCATCGACTACGACCCGACCCACCCAATCAGCCAGACCTTTTTTGCCTCCGTTCAGAACAAGCTGCACTGGGCCATCCACGGCCAGACGGCTGCCGAGGTGATTGCCTGCCGCGCCGACGCCACCAAGCCATACATGGGCCTGACCACCTGGAAGAACGCGCCCCACGGCCCCATCCGCAAAGCCGACGTCACCGTCGCCAAGAATTACCTCACCGAGGAAGAAATCCGTGAACTCAACCGCATTGTCACGATGTATCTGGACTACGCCGAGGACCAGGCCCGTCGCCACAAACCCATGTATATGACCGACTGGGTGAAAAAGCTCGACGCCTTCCTCCAGTTCAACGAGCGCAACATTCTGACTCATGCCGGTACGGTGTCGCACGAGTTGGCCCAAGAACACGCCCACCGCGAGTTCGAGAAATACGACACTCGGCGCCGACAACTGGAGGCCCAGCAACCAGCAAGCGACTTCGATCAAGCCGTCGAACGGGTCAAACGTCTGCACCAGAATGGCGGAAAACAGGCGCTGCCATCCGCGCCCAAGCCTTTGGCCACGCCCGGCCAAAAATCCGGCCGCAAGAAGAAAGGGGGCGGGGCATGAAAGTCTTGCACAAGCACATGAAGAATCTCGATAAACTTATCGCGGCCAACCTGGCCTGCCTTTGCGTGTCCGCACGCAGACAGAAGGACATCGGCTATGGCGGGTGAGTGGACCAATGCAACTCTGGGAGATATCTGTGGCTTCGCTGCCGGTAACGCCTTCCCGCAGTCAGAACAAGGCGATGCCTTCGGCAGGTATCCATTTATTAAAGTCAGCGATATGAATCTACCGGGCAATGAACGTTTCATTACTGTCGCCAACAACTGGATTGGCGAGAAAACGCAGGTACAACTTCGGGCGAAGGTTCACCCTGAAGGAGCGACGGTTTTCGCCAAAATTGGTATTGCTCTGACCTACAATCGCCGACGCGTTCTTTCCAAACCCACTATCATTGATAACAACATGATGGCCGCTATCCCCGACGACAGCCGCATCCATTCTTTGTTCTTTTACTACTTGCTCTGCACCATTGACTTTAATGAGGTCGTGGTGGGTACAGCTTTACCCTACCTAAACATTAGCGACCTAAAACGTATAAATATCAAACTACCCAGCCCAAAGGAACAGCGCGCCATCGCCCACATCCTCGGCACGCTGGACGACAAGATCGAGTTGAACCGGCGGATGAACCAGACGCTGGAGGAGATGGCGCGGGCGATCTTCAAGAGCTGGTTCGTGGACTTTGACCCCGTGCGCGCCAAGGCCGCCGTCCGCCGCGAGCACCCCGACTGGTCAAACGCCCAGGTGAGCCGCGCCGCCTGCCCCAAATTAAAACCCGAAATCGCCGAACTGTTTCCGGATGAATTTGAGGATTCCGAACTGGGCGAGATTCCGAAGGGGTGGAGGGTAGCGGCACTGCCTGATGTCATTGAGGTCAATCCAACCCGTGTGCTCCGTAAGGGTGAGGTCGCTCCGTATCTCGACATGGCCAACATGCCGACGCGATGTCACACCCCCGATATTGTAGTTGAACGCCCCTTTGGCTCGGGGATGCGCTTCATGAACGGCGACACGCTTGTAGCGCGGATCACGCCGTGCCTTGAAAACGGTAAGACCGCATACGTTGACTTCTTGGAAGACGGCCAGGTGGGGTGGGGCTCGACGGAGTACATCGTGCTGCGCCCGAAGCCGCCACTTCCTCCGGAGTTTGCGTACTGCCTTGCGCGTAGCGTCGAGTTCCGGGACTTTGCAATTCAGAGTATGACGGGCTCCAGCGGACGGCAGCGGGTAGCTGCAGATTCCTTAGCCCACTTCCACATGGTTGTTGCGCCGAAGCCAATCGCCGAGAGATTTGGTGAAGCAATCACGCCACTACTTGCTCGGGGCAGCAAGGCAACGGCTGAATGCCGCCCCCTTGCCGCGCTGCGCGGCACGCTGTTGCCCAAGCTGATTTCCGGTGAGCTAAGGGTGAAGGATGCAGAGCGGTTTTTGAAGGAGAGAGGGTTATGAGTGCGTCCAAGGATTATCGGGTTGACATAGACAATCTTCTTCAACGGGACCTAATCACTGGTTTCATCCCGCGCGTTGGAAAAGATGTGTGGCAGGTCGTGTATGCCATTGATGATAAATCTCCCGATAGATTCGCTATCTTTTCCGCACTGTTGGAGTCTCACGTAGTGCAAGATGCGCTAAACAAAGAAAGTTGGGACTTGCGCATAGATGACGGCCTTCCCGGTTTCAGTCAGACCTGGCAAGCTGGGAAGGAAACTACGACTTATCATCGCTTTGGCAACGAGGGCATTCGTCCGTTGGTTATACGCAGGGATTTTCACGGCGCCTGGCCATCCTATATTGAGTTGTGCGAGGAGTTTCGCCATTTCCACAATCTGGCAGAGGATCAGAGGGACCGGCGCTTTCTGGATTTTGATGAGTCAGGTTACGAAATAGAAGTAGCGAAAATCTTTGATCAACGGGTGGAGATTAGCTGGGCATATTTGACACGGTTTCTTGCAGCGACGCAGTTATATCTGGCAGTGTATTTCGATTCTGTGCGATATTCCCGAATAAACTTGGAGGATGTCCCTAAACCCTCATGATCAAGGGCTTGCTCGCCCCCGTGCATGAAAATGGATAATG
>CAZJXF010000023.1:0-34938 GCA_964549995.1 uncultured Desulfatirhabdium sp.
CTATGCCCGGATCGGGGTGCTGCACTGCGACGGATGCGGAAAACCGGTGCTGCGGCAAACCCCTGCGTCCGTCTGGGAAGCCGTTCGTTCCCTTCCAGACGGGGAGCCCGTCGTCATCACCTTCGATGCGGTCATCGACGATGTTTCCTCCGCTGTCTCCGATTTCCTGCGCCAGGGGTTCGACCGGGTGTTTCGAGAAGGCCGTCTTCTTTCCTTAGAAGAAATGGAGTTCGCTCCCGGAGAAACCGTCGAAATGGTGGCGGATCGGCTGCGCTTTTCCGAAGACCAGCGGGAGCGGGTCATCGATTCCATCGAGCAGGCTTTCCGGATGGGAGCGGGAGCCATGAACGTCTGGATGCAGGGCAGGCGGCACAGCTTCCGTCAATCGCTTTCCTGTGCCGTCTGCGGCATCGCCTACCGGCCGGCGCTCCCGAACACCTTCTCCTTCAACAGCCCCATCGGCGCCTGTCCGGAATGCAAGGGGTTCGGCCGGGTGATCGATATCGACATGGACAAGGTGATCCCGGATCCGCGTCTTACCCTGGCCGAAGGGGCCATCCGGCCTTTCGGATCGGCTCAGGACGGCCGGATGGAGTTCGCCGATCTCGAGCGCTTCTGCCGCAAGCATGGGATTTCGCTCGAAACGCCTTTCGATGCCCTGCCCGAAACAGCTAAAAGGGCCATCATCGACGGTGCAGACGGTTATTACGGGGTGAAGGGGTTTTTCGAATGGCTCGAGAGCCGCACCTACAAGATGCACGTGCGGGTCTACCTGTCGCGATACCGCAGCTACAACACCTGCCCGGTCTGCCGGGGCGCCCGGCTCAAACCCGAGGCCCTTCGTTACCGGATTGCCGGAAAGACCATTGCCGAGGTGCAGGGGCTTTCGGTGAGCAAGGCATTATCCTTCTTTCGATCCGTCCGATCAGCTCAGGAACCCCACCGCATCCTCCTCGATGAAATCGTGGGAAGGCTCTCTGTGCTCGAAGATGTCGGTCTGGGCTATGTGACTCTCGATCGGGCTTCCCGGACCCTTTCGGGCGGAGAATCCCAGCGGGTGGCCCTGGCCTCCGTGCTGGGTGCATCCCTCGTCAACACGCTCACCGTGCTGGACGAGCCCAGCGTCGGGCTTCATCCCCAGGACGGCGAACGCCTGACGGCCATCCTGAAGCGCTTTCGGGACAAGGGCAACACCGTAGTGGTGGTCGAGCACGATCCAGAAATCATCCGCCAGTGTGATCGGGTGATCGAGATCGGGCCGGGTGCCGGAAGCGCTGGCGGGCAACTTCTCTACAGCGGCCCGGTAGGCGGGCTTCAGGGAACGGCGACCGCCGATGTTCTCTTTCACCCCGACTTCATTCCCGTTCCTGCAGTGCGGCGACGTCCGGTTGACGGAAAATGGATCACTATCCGCGGGGCGGCGGAACACAACCTGAAAAAAATCGATGTGGCCGTGCCCCACGGTCTTTTGGTCTGCCTCACCGGGGTTTCGGGCTCGGGAAAGTCCACCCTCGCAGAAGACATCCTCTACCGGGCGGCAGCCCGTGCCAGGGGAATCGGAGAGGAGCGGCCGGGCGCCTTCGATGCCATCGAAGGGGTGGACGATTTCACCGATGTCCTGCTGGTGGATCAAATGCCGCCTGCCAAGTCCCCGAGGGCCAACGCGCTCACCTACACCCATGCCCTGGATGTGCTGCGCAAGCGGCTGGCCGAATCGCCCGAGGCGAAGGCCAAGGGCTGGGGACCCGGCATGTTCTCCTTCAACGTGGCGGGTGGCCGGTGCGAAACCTGTAAGGGAGAGGGATTCAGCCGGGTGGAGATGCAGTTTCTGCCGGATGTGTTCATCTCCTGTCCGGACTGCGGCGGCCGGCGGTTCAAACCGGAAGTGCTGGCTGTCCGCTACCTGGGGCGATCGCTCGATGACTGGCTTT
This sequence comes from uncultured Desulfatirhabdium sp., assembly GCA_964549995.1. GTDB lineage: Bacteria > Desulfobacterota > Desulfobacteria > Desulfobacterales > Desulfatirhabdiaceae > Desulfatirhabdium. Next base: position 1,932 of record CAZJXF010000023.1, read on the forward strand.
CGATGACGGTGGACGAGGCTTGCACCCTGTTTCCCACAGGGGATGCCTTTCACGGGTGCCTCAAGCCGCTGCAGGAGGTAGGGCTCGGGTATCTGCGGCTCGGGCAGCCGCTCGCCACCCTGTCGGGCGGGGAGGCCCAGCGGCTCAAGCTCTCTCGATTTCTGGCCCAGGTGGGGGGCGGCGGCAATCTCTTGATCCTCGATGAGCCGACGACCGGCCTGCACGGAAAGGATGTGGCCGTGCTGATCGGGGCACTGAACCGTCTCGTGGATCGGGGCAACACCGTCGTCGTCATCGTTCATCATCTGGACGTGATCAAGTGCGCCGACTGGGTGATCGATCTGGGTCCCGGAGGCGGGGAGGCAGGCGGGCGGATCGTCGTCGCCGGTCCGCCCGAGATGGTGGCCGAACATCCCGAATCGGTGACGGGCCGCTTTCTGAGGCACTATCTCGGCATGGCGTCCCCGGCGGCTGGACGGATCGAGGAGTCCACGGAACCCTTCCAGCCGGTGGCTCGGACGACGATCGACATCGTCGGCGGCCGCGCCCACAACCTGAAAAACGTTCACATCCGCATTCCCCTGCATCGGTTGACCGTTCTGACGGGGGTTTCGGGCTCCGGAAAATCGACCCTCGCCTTTGATGTGCTTTTCGCCGACGGGTTGCGTCGTTACCTGCAGAGCCTTCCCCCCTACGTCCGACAGTATCTGTCCATGCCCGAGCGGCCCGAGGTGGATCAAGTGATCGGCCTTCCGGCAACTGTCGCCATCGAGCAACGGGTGAGCCATGCCGGCAGGCGATCGACGGTAGGAACACTTTCGGAGATCTACCACCATTTGCGGCTGCTCTTCAGCCGTATCGGGGTATGTCGGGATCGGGAAGCCCATTTCGGCGCCGATCCGCCCGATCCGCGTCTCTTTTCTTTCAACTCGCCGATGGGGGCATGTCCCACGTGTGACGGCCTCGGGACGATGGACGGTGAAGGGGAAAACCGTGTGATCTGTCCGGCCTGCAGCGGGGGAAGACTTCGGCCCGAAGCCTTGGATTTCCGGGTGGATGGCTTGAACATCGTGGAGATGGCGGGCTCTTCGGTGAGTCGCCTCGAAAAGCGCTTTTCCGCCATGTCCTTTTCGGAACCTCTTCATCCCGTGGCTCATCCCATCCGGATGGAAATCCTGGAGCGGCTGCGCACCCTGATCCGTCTCGGTCTCGGATATCTGGGCCTCGATCGCTCGGGGGACACCCTGTCGGGAGGGGAGGCGCAGCGGATCCGGCTGGCCGCCCAGCTTGGGTCCAACCTCACGGGGGTGTGCTACATTCTCGATGAGCCTACGATCGGGCTCCATCCTCGGGACAACCATCGGCTGATCGATGCCTTGACGGCCCTGCGGGATCGGGGGAACACGGTGATCGTCGTGGAGCACGATATCGAAACGATCGAAGCGGCCGACTGGGTGATCGATCTCGGGCCGGGCGCAGGGGAGGCCGGCGGTGCGGTCATCTACGAAGGCCCTCCGGGCGCGTTGCGGACGGCGGAAGGTTCTTTCACCGGGCAATGGATCGCCCGCAGGGCAGAAGACCCCGACGCCGGGATGCCGTGTATCCGAAAAGCTCGAAGGAAGGGCGATTCGAAGGGCCCAGATACGGAGATGCCGACGGCGGATTCCGGGAGCCCGGCTGCAGGCAGACGGGTGCTTTCCGTTCGTGGGGCGAGAAAAAACAATCTTCAGGCCATCGATGTGGACATTCCCCTGGGTCGTTGGGTGACCTTCACCGGGGTGTCGGGTTCCGGAAAATCCTCGCTTTTGAAGGAGGTGATCTGTCGGGGGATAGTGGCCCGGTTGTCGGGGCAGGTGCCTGCGGAGGAGCCGTTCGATGCGCTTATGGGGTGGGAGGCCGTCGGCCGGGTACTCGAAGTCGATCACAGCCCCATCGGAAAGACTTCCCGCTCGATTCCGGCAACCTACATCGGTGTCTTCGACGAAATCCGAAAACGGTTTGCTGCCACCCCGACCGCCCGAAGCCGGGGCTATGGGGCGGGGCGGTTTTCCTTCAATCTCGCCGAAGGTCGTTGCCCCGTCTGCGAGGGCCAGGGGCAGATCCAGGTCGAGATGCGGCTTCTTCCCGATGTAACGGTGCCCTGCGAAGCCTGCCGGGGGAAACGCTTCAATGCCGACACGCTCGCCGTGCTCTATAAAGGAAAGAGCATGGCGGATGTCCTCGAGATGACCTTCGAGGAGGCCGGCCGCTTTTTTCTTGCCGTTCCGAAGATTCGAAACCCCCTGAACATCGTTTCGGATATCGGCCTGGGATACCTGCGGCTCGGGCAGTCGAGTCCGACCCTTTCCGGTGGTGAGGCCCAGCGCCTGAAACTGGCCCGGCAACTGGTCAAACCGGCATCCGGGCATACCTTCTACGTGCTCGACGAGCCATCGACGGGACTTCATCCGGTGGACATCGAACGGCTGGTTCGGGTGTTGCGGGCTCTGGTGGACCAGGGTCATACGGTTGCCGTCATCGAGCACAATGTCGAGATGATTCTTGCCTCCGATGTCGTGGTGGACTTGGGGCCTGATGCCGGACCGGACGGCGGACGGGTGGTAGCCGTCGGAACGCCGCTGGAATTGATGGATCAGGCGGTGTCATCGGCTACTGCCGAGGCATTGCGGCGGTATTGCCGAAGGCCGCAGGGCTCCTGACAGTGTGTGGTTCAAATCGACAATCAGAAATCGACAATCATCTTGACATCTTGGAGGAAAATCGTCAGTCTTAGGCTATGGGCTATGGGCTATGGGCTATGGGCTATGGGCTATGGGCTATGGGTGGATGGCGGTGGCAGGTGCCTTGCCGGGAAGGTCGGCATCCATCGATGTTCGTAAGTCGGCGGAGGAAGAGCGATGAAGCGAATCGGAAGCGGACGATGGTATTCTGGAAGGGCGATCCTGGTGTTTTTCTGCCTTTGGCTTGCCGTAGGGGCGTGGGGGCCGGTGTTTGCCTTTGAGAAGGCGGATCCCCTGACCGACCGGGAGATTGCAGAGCGGTTGGCGAGGCTGGAAGAAAGCGTCAAGAACCTGACCGAAGCCGTCAATCGCGGGTTTCAGGCGGTCGAGATGCGGTTTCAGGGGGTTGACCAACGGTTTCAGGCGGTCGAGATACGCATTCAGGGGATGGAGCAAAGCTTCAACCAGCGGTTCGATCAAATCGTTCAATTGATGACTGGGATCGTGGCTACATTCGGCGCGATTGTTGCTGTCGCGATCGGTTTTGCCCTTTGGGATCGGCGGACCATGATCCGGCCCTTCGAAACGAAAACCCGAGCCATCGAAGAGGAACTTGCCAAAAACAAGGACAAACTGCATCGACTGCTTGAAGCCTTGCGGGAGCTGGCCAAACAGGACGGGAAAATCGCGGAAGTGCTGCGCAGTTTTGCCTTGCTTTAAGGTTGACGACTTCGAAAAAAGTCCATCATGCAACCGGGGTTCGACCCCGATAACTGAAAGCCGCAGGAGCGAGCCTAAAAAATCAGGATTCTTCCGCTTTTATTCTGACTCCTGACTCCTGTCTTCTGACTTCTGACTTCTGACTTCTGACTCCTGATATTTTTCGTAGAAAAGCACGGAAAGGTTCTCCGCATGTCGTTTGAAAAACGCATTTTGTGTATTGGCGCTGGATATGTCGGCGGGCCGACCATGGCCATGATCGCCTGCAAATGCCCCCAATACAAGGTGACCGTCGTCGATATCAATGCCGAGCGGATCGCCCAATGGAATTCGGATCGGTTGCCCATCTACGAGCCGGGGTTGGACGAAATTGTCTGCAAGGCTCGGGGAAGAAACCTCTTCTTTCATACCGACATCCCTACAGCCATTCGAGAGGCCGACATCATTTTCGTCAGTGTCAACACCCCGACGAAAACCTTCGGAGAGGGTGCCGGCATGGCCGCCGACCTCCAATATTGGGAGAAGACCGCCCGCCAAATCCGCGATGTGGCAACCACCTCCAAAATCATCGTCGAAAAGAGCACCCTTCCCGTCAAAACCGCTCAGGCGATGGAACGGATTCTCACGGCAACCGCAAACGGCGTCCGCTTCGATATCCTGTCGAATCCCGAATTCCTGGCGGAAGGCTCGGCCATTCGGGATCTCGAATCTCCGGATCGGATTTTGATCGGATCCCGGCAGACCCCCGAAGGCATTCGGGCCCGAGACGCTCTCGTCGACATCTATGCCCACTGGGTCCCGCGGGAGCGGATCCTGACCATCGACATCTGGAGCAGCGAGCTGTCCAAACTGGTGGCAAATGCCTTTCTGGCTCAGCGGATTTCCTCTATCAACACCATTTCCGCCCTCTGCGAAAAGACCGGAGCCGACGTTTCGGAAGTGGCCCATGCCGTCGGGCTCGACAGCCGGATCGGTTCGAAATTTCTCAATGCCAGCGTAGGCTTTGGGGGGTCTTGCTTTCAGAAGGACATCCTGAATCTCGTCTACATCTGCCGTACCCTCGGCCTTGAAGCGGAAGCCGCCTACTGGCAACAGGTGGTCGACATCAATGAGCGGCAAAAGAAGCGTTTCGTCACGAACATGCTCCGGGCCATGTTCAATACCCTTGCCGGCAAGAAGATCGCTGTATTCGGCTTCGCCTTCAAGGCCGATACGGGGGATATCCGGGAAAGCCCTGCCATCTATGTCGTTCGGCAGCTCTTGGCCGAACGGGCCGAGGTGACGATCACGGATCCGAAGGCCATTGATAACGCCCGAGAAGAACTCAAGGGGCTTTCCGGTGTCGACTTTACCGACGACCCTTACGAGGCCGCCCGCAACAGCCATGCCATTGCGGTTCTCACCGAATGGTCCCAGTTTCGAGATCTCGATTATGAAGCCATCCATCGGTCCATGGCCAAACCGGCCTTCGTCTTCGACGGCCGAAATCTCCTCGATCACGACCGGCTTTATGACATCGGGTTCAATGTCTACCCCATCGGAAAACCCAAACGGAGCCACCTTCACGAATGAACCGGTATTCCCGCAAACGCATTCTGGTCACCGGTGGGGCGGGGTTTCTGGGCTCCCATCTTTGCGACCGCCTGATTCAGGAAGGTCATGAGGTTCTGTGCCTGGATAATTTTTTCACAGGGAGCAAGGAAAATATCGCCCACCTGATGTCGAACCCACGCTTCGAGCTCGTGCGGCATGATCTGGTGCAGCCCATTTTTCTGGAAGTCGATGAAATCTACAACATGGCCTGCCCGGCCTCTCCGATCCATTACCAGTACAATCCGGTGAAAACCATCAAGACCTGCATTCTGGGTGCCATCCATATGCTGGGGCTTGCCAAGCGGGTCAAGGCAAAGATCCTGCAGGCATCCACGAGCGAGGTATACGGAGACCCGGACATTCACCCGCAGAATGAGACCTACTGGGGCCGGGTGAATCCCATCGGCATTCGATCTTGCTATGATGAGGGCAAGCGGTGTGCCGAAACCCTGTTTTTCGATTACCATCGCCAGAATCGGGTAAACATCCGGGTGGCTCGGATTTTTAACACGTATGGCCCCCGGATGCATCCGAACGACGGCCGGGTGGTGAGCAACTTCATTGTCCAGGCCCTTCAGGGGAAGGACATCACCGTGTATGGGGATGGAACGCAGACGCGAAGTTTCTGCTATGTGGATGACTTGGTGGATGGGCTCGTTCGACTGATGAATGCACCGGACGAGGTCACAGGACCGGTGAATCTCGGCAATCCTGAAGAATGGACCATTCGGGATCTGGCCGAAACCATCCGCGACCTCACCGGCTCCCGGGCGAACATTGTCTACAAGCCCATGCCCCAGGACGATCCCAGGCAGCGTAAGCCCGATATCACCCAGGCTGAACGGCTACTCAACTGGAAACCATCCACGGGAGTTCAGGAAGGGCTGCAGCGGACGATTGCGTATTTTCGGATGGTGCTTTGCGGCCATTAATGGGGGCAATCCGTTTCCGGCTGTGCTTGCTGCAATTGGGTAATCCAATAATGATGGACTTTTTGCGAAGCCGTCATTCATCATCGGGTGAAAAGCATTTGATTCCGTATGGATCATCCGGAGTGTCTCATGAAAAAGCATTTTCCAATCGTTGTCGAACAGGATCGAGATGGGTTTTTTATTGTCGAGTGCCCGATTTTCAAGGGCTGTCGCAGTTATGGAAAAACGCTGGATGAAGCTATGGACAATATCCGTGAAGCCATTGAGCTATGTATGATGGATGAACCAGATGATCGTTTTGAGAAGATGACCTTTGTCGGTCTTAGAGATTTGGAGCTCGCGGTTTCATGACAACATTTCCGTCCATTTCATTCCGAGATTTGATCAGGACGGTAAAACGGTTCGGTTTTACAGCTGTACGTCAAAAGGGATCCCATATTCGTTTCATTCATCCGAATGGTCGAAAAACGACGATTCCAGATCATGGGAATAAGGACGTACCTATTGGGCTGTTGATGAAAATCGTCCGCCAGGACTTGGAGATGGATATGGAATCTTTCTACGAAGCCTATATCCAACAAGAGAATCAGAACGGATCATCCCTGTGAAAAGTCATTGACAAAGGTTTGTTCGTTATTCATTTCGCTCCCGCTGCTTTTCCTCGGCGAAGAAGCCATATGCAGGGGTGGAGAAATGGAGGGTTTGGGATTGCGCTGGTAACATCGGAAAGTGTTTTGAAAAAGGAGATTGTCGGCAATGGTCAATCGAAAGCGTGAAACGCGCAGAGAATGCAGCCAAAAGGGATTCACCCTCATCGAACTGCTGGTGGTTATCATCATTCTGGGGTTGCTCTCGGCCCTGGTGGCCCCGAAATTCTTCGGCAAAGTGGACAAGGCGAAGCAAAAGACGGCCAAGACCCAGATCGAGCTCTTCGGCTCGGCCTTGGACGAGTTCCGGCTCGATGTCGGGCGCTATCCGACCACGGAAGAAGGGCTGAACGCCCTTCGGGAAAAGCCGGGCAATGTCACCAACTGGGAAGGGCCCTATCTGCCGAAGGCCATCCCGCTGGATCCCTGGGGCTTTCCATACCAGTACAAGAGTCCGGGGGAACATGGTGCCTATGATCTGTACAGTTTCGGTGCGGATGGGGCCATCGGCGGCGAGGGCAACGACAAAGACATCGTCAATTGGGAATAAGAGGCGCGTGTGCTGCTGCATCTGCCGTTGATGAATCTGCTGAAGGAGCGCTTTTCCAAAAAGGAGGCTCCGGAAGCCGCCATGCCTTCTCCGGTTCTCGATCCGGCATCGTTCGGCATTGAAACGATCGATGAAACGGCTTTTCCGGAAAATCCGCCGCCGTCCAATCCATTCGGTGTCGCCTACATGAAGCGGTTTCGCTTCGTTCCGATCGGGGAAACCGACGAGGTCGTGACCGTGGCGATGGCCGATCCCTTCGACTGGATCACCCGGGAAGTCATCGAGCGGACCTATGCCAAGCGGATCGAGGTGGCGGCTGCAGCCGAGGAAACGGTGTCGCAGTTCGTCTATCGGTGGTATGAGGCAGAGGTCGACATGGGGGCAAGCGAAGGAGCCGAAGGGGAGGTAAGCCTCGAAGACCAGCTCTGGGATAATCCGGAGCACCTCAAGGACATGGCCTCGGAGGCTCCGGTCATCCGGTTGGTGAACCACATCATCGCCAAGGCCCTCGAAGTAGGGGCATCGGACATCCACATCGAACCCCGCAAGGCCCATGTCCAGGTACGCTACCGCATCGACGGCGTCTTGATCGACCAGAACGCGATCGCCCTGAAGCTCAAGGCGGCCATCACAAGCCGCATCAAGCTCATGTCCAAGATGGACATCGCCGAAATGCGCCTTCCGCAGGACGGACGCATCAAGTTCAAGACCGGTCGGGAAGAAATCGACATCCGGGTCTCCTCCCTGCCGACCCATTTCGGCGAGGCCCTCGTGCTGCGGCTTCTGCACAAGGAAAACGTCGAGCTCGACATGGACAATTTGGGTTTTCCGGCGACCATTCGAAGGCGCTTCGAGTCGGCCATCGCCATGCCTTACGGCATGATTCTCGTCACCGGTCCGACCGGCTCCGGAAAAACCACCACCCTCTACGCGGCCCTGAACACGATCAATTCGCCGGATCGCAAGATCGTCACGGTCGAGGATCCGATCGAATACCAGATGGACGGTATCAACCAGGTGCAGGTGCAGCCGAACATCGGGCTGACCTTCGCCCATTGCCTGCGCACCTTTTTGCGACAGGATCCCGATGTCATGCTGGTTGGGGAAATCCGGGATCTCGAAACGGCCGAAATCGCCATTCAGGCGGCACTCACCGGGCATGTCGTCTTCTCCACCCTGCACACAAACGATGCCGCAGGCGCCATCACCCGCCTTCAGGACATGGGCGTGGAACGCTTCCTCATCGCATCGTCTTTGGTGGCCGTCTTGGCGCAGCGGCTGGTGCGGCGGGTCTGCACCCAGTGCAGCCATCCGGTGACCCTCTCGGCGGAGGAGCGCCGCCATCTGGCCGTAGAGCTCGACATGCCCGTCGATGACATTCATCCCGAATTCTTCCGAGGAACGGGCTGTGCCGCCTGTGCCGGTTCCGGCTACAGGGGGCGGATCGGGATTTACGAGCTTTTGCCCATCGACGAGACCATTCAGCGGGAAATCGTCAAAGGGTCGGATCGCAACGAGATCTTCCGGACGGCCCTTCAGAACGGGATGATTTCCCTGCGGATGGACGGTCTTTCCAAGGTGCGCCAGGGGATTACCACCTACGAGGAAGTGCTGCGGGTGATTCGATGAGCGGGTCGTTTCGCTACGAAGCCCTCGATGCTACCGGCAAACGGATCGTCGCCAGTGCGGAAGCGCGAAGCCGGGAGGATTTGCTGATTTCGCTCCAGCTCAAGGGAATGGTGCTGTTGCGCTGGATCGACGAGGAAGGGGCGGGGGGATGGCGCCTTTCCTGGAAGCGTCGCAGGCGCATGGCCGCCAAAGAGCTGCTGATGCTCACCCGGGAGCTTGCCCATCTCGTTCAGTCCGGGCTTGCCATCGACCGGGCCCTGTTGATTCTCGAGCAGAGCAGCGATGCCCAGGCCGTGCAACAGATGGCCCGATACCTGCGGGAAGCCATCCAGGGCGGATCGAGTCTCTCGGATGCCATGGCCAGGCAGGAAGGGGATTTCAACGACTTGTACGTGAACATGGTTCGGGTCGGAGAAATGGGTGGGGTGCTCGGGCCGGTGCTGGAGAAGCTCGCCGGCTTTCTGGAGCGTACCGAAGAGATCAAGCGGTTCATCGTTTCGAGCGCCATCTATCCCGCCATCCTGATGAGCATCGGCATCGTATCGGTTGTCGTCATCATGGGCTTTGTGGTGCCGAAATTCGCCGCCATCTTCACCGACATGAAACAAAAAATTCCGGCCAGCACGATGGTCCTCATCCAAATCAGCGCCTTCTTGCGGGCCTGGTGGTGGGCGCTCGTGCTGGGAGTTGCAGCCGTTGTGGCGGGGGTGTGGGGTTGGGCCAAAACCGCATCCGGAAAGGCATGGATCGATCGCATCGCCATCCGACTGCCGGGCTTGGGAGCCCTGTTGCTCGACATTCAGGTGAGCCGTTTCGCCCGGACGCTGGGAACCCTTGTTCAGAGCGGGGTGCCCCTGCTCAAGGCCCTTTCGATCGTCCGAAACGTGGTCAGCAACGTCCTGGTGAAGCAAGCCTCGGAAACCATCTATCGGGAAGTGAAGGAAGGCAAGCGGGTGAGCCGCCTGATGAAGGAGCAGAAGGTGTTCCCGGCCATGGCCGTTCAGATGGTGGCCCTGGGCGAGGAGACGGGCAAGATCGGGGAGATGCTGACCAGTGTGGCCAACGATCTCGACACCCGCATCCAAGCCAAAATCAAATCCTATCTCTCCCTGCTGGAGCCGATCGCCATCCTGCTGATGGGGCTCATCATCGGAGGGGTGGTCATATCCATGTTGACGGCCATTTTCGGGCTGAACGAGATCGAGTTTTAGCGAAGGAGTGATGACCTCGCAAAAAGCCAGATGCCCTTGGTTGACCCGCAGGAGAGCGGGTGCATTTTGCTTGCGCAGCGGAAAAACTCAGCAGCCCGATCTCGTAGGATCGGGCGGATGGCCAAGATGGAAACGAAGGTTTTCTGAAAGATAATCTACTGTTTATCAGCCAAAAATGGATGAAGCGCGTCCGCCCGATCCAACGATCTCCGGCTGCTTCAAACACGTTTCCGCTGCTTTGCAAAACACCACCCGCCCTCCTGCTGGAAGCCCGGCATTGGAAAGAAATCGGTAAGAGGCGGCTTTTTGCGAGTCCATCAAGGAGTCATGGCTTCGCAAAACGTCAGCGAGTCTCCAGCGAGCCCCATGGGGGCGGGGACGCCCTTTGGGATGCCGGTCGCATGTAATTGCACTTGCGCACCGCGCATCTCGCACTTTCACGATAATCCTCAGGGGCGAGTCTGAAAAAGCGGGTTTTCTTCCGCTTTTATTCTGACTTCTGACTTCTGAATTCTGACTTCTGACTTCTGAATTCTGATATTCGCCTTTTTCAAGTCCATCAATGTGGAAAGAAGGTAAAGAATTCCGATGCTTCCCACACGACGCAGAAATCCATCAAGCGGGTTCACCCTGCTTGAGCTTGTCGTCGTTCTGGTGATGCTGTCCTTTGCTGCCGGGCTGATCTTTCAGCGGGTCGGCGGCACATCGGATGTGCGTGAGGCCAAGATGTTCGCCAAGGAGCTGGCGCTTCTGCTGAAGAAGGCCAGAAGAACGGCCGTCAACACCGGCGGGCCGGTGACGGTGTGGATTTCGGACCAGGACGCGGCATGCATTCTGGATGATACACGGCTGCTAATCCCCGAAACGGTGCAAATCGATGGACGAAATATCCGACAGGACGATGAAGGACAGCCATATGTGCGATTTGCTCCGGATGGTGGATCGAGCGGCGGGGAATTGATTGTGATGACCGGTGGAACACCGGTTGCTGCCATGCGTATCGATCTGTTCACGGGTGCAATTCAGGCAATTCAAGGGGGATAGGGCTTCTGGATGGTCAGCCATCGGTTCAGCAATCATATCGTTGTCTACAAACAACACCCGACTTTCGATCCTGGCAGTGGGTTTACCCTCATTGAAGTCGTTGTGGGGCTGTTGATCATTGCGACAGTGGTTTCCGTTGTTTTCGAAACTTTCTCCACCTCGCGCCGTCTTTCTATCAAAGCCGACAAGCGATTAGAAGCCGTACGAGTTCTGCATAATGTAATCAACAACCGTGTTGTTATCGAACAGATTCTCGACAGCCGCAAGGAAAATGACCAGAGATCCGGAATTGTGGCCGGGGATCCTGGATGGGCCTACAGCCTTCGGAGTCAGCCCCTTCGACTCATTGAGGACCAGGGTCGGGATCCGCTCGAAATGAATGCCATGGTGGATGTGGAGGTCTGTGTTTTTCCTGATAGCGATTCCGGCTCAAACATGTATTGCGTCCATCGGTGGTTTCGAAGTGATGATCTGGTCAGATCGACGAAGAATGTTTTCGGCCCGTCCGCCACGCAGCGTGTTCGAAAAAGATGAGGCATTCACCCTGCTTGAGGTGATCATTGCCTTGATGCTGATGGCCGCCGTGGCTTTGGCGGCAGGCCTGGCGCTTCGTCTCGCCGTTGAGGCCAATGAACGAATCGAACTGGAAGGAGACAGCAGACAAGTCCTGACCGTTCTGCCGTCGATTCTGGAAAAACAGCTCGCCCTCGTCCGGACGGAATTGGCTGCTCCGCAATCGGGAAATCGTTCGGGTACGCGCGCTGTTACCCAGAAGGACATTGGGGTGGGACTTGGATCGAGCCGTACCTCGGATATCAAGCTACTTTTCTGCGGCGCTGAACAGGAGTTGTCCTTTTTGACGGCCTTTTCTCGTCAGGGCTCGATGTATCAAGGTCTGACCTGGGTACGGTATCGATATGATCCCGCCATGCAGACGGTACAGGTTCATGAACAGATCATTACCCGTACAGAGGATGTGGATGGCAGTGACAGCCGGATCGGCCGAAAGCGGAACATGTTGTCTGAACCGGATCTGGTTGGTTTCATTGAACACGTCAGCGCTTTTCGTCTCGCATACGCTGAAGAAAGCGATGCGGAATGGATAGACGCCTCCGCCTGGTATCCTTCGTGGGATTGTGATACGGGTCTCAGTCCTCTCGAAATCGGCGTGCCGGCGCAAGTCGCCCTGTTTTTGGAAGTCGGAACAGGGAAGGGGCGGCAGGGCGGTCTGTGGATTTTTCCCGTTCATCTGGCTCCGACGGCTCCATGAAATCCAAACGAGGCAGTGCCCTGGTGGTGGTGTTATGGGTGTCGGTGTTGCTCGGTTTCCTGGCAGCCCAGCATGTAGCCCACAATCGAGATAAGGCCTCTTCAGCCATTCAGGCCATGGAACAGGTGCGGATGGATCAGACGATCCAGTCCATCATCGACCTGTACCGGTCCGGCAGCATTCCTTTTCCAGAGCAGAAAGGTGGGAAAGGTACATGGAACATCCTGACGATCAATGATGTCGATGTGTTTGTCCGACTCGACAAGGAATCCAGAAGAACGCTGATCGGTGTTTCGAATGATGCGAAGCTTCGGGAGTTGATTCGTAACATTTTGATTCAGCGAGGAATCGCTGGATCGGAAAAGGACGCTGCCCGAAAGGCCGATGAGCTGACCGATGCCATGCTCGACTGGATCGATGAGGACGATTTACGACGCACCTATGGCGCGGAAGACGAAGACTATCTCAAACGAAACTTGAACTACCTTCCCGCCAACGGGCCATTTCGAACCTTTACGGAAGTGCTTCTGGTCATGGGGATGAGTGAGGAGTTGTTTTGGGGGGATCCTCTTGCTGGTCTAATCAATGATTTGGAAACGAGCATGGGAGGGCAGGTGGCTTCCGGGAGCGATCGATTTCGTTCCGAAAGGGACGGAGGCAGACGGCGATTCAGCGAACGGGCATTGGGTCTGGAAAGTGCCGAGCGACAGCCGGATTTCTGGGATGCCGTAACCATTTATCCGAACGATGTCAAACGCCTCACTCTAATCAGCGTTGATCGGGAAAATGGATACTGGTTTGCGGTGATTTTCCTGTCTATCGGCAAAGCTGTGGATCAGGTACTTGAGGATTATCGCCTGGTGTTTCCAGAAAATGCCGGCAAGGAGGATCTGGCTCGGTTGATCCTTACAAATGATCGCTTGCAGAATTCCTACTGGAAGCGTTATCGTGTTTATCAGAAATGACGGCTTTGAAGCCTTGATGAACTCGCAAAAAGTCAGTGAGTTTTCAGCGAGCCGCATGGGGGAAGACACGCCTTTTTCGTTGCATCGGATAAACTCAGCCGCCCGAGCTCGTAAGGGCCGGGCATGTGGCCAGACTTCAACGATGGGGCATTTGAAATTCAACGGCCTGTTCTTCTAACAGATATGGCTTGAATGTGCATGCCCGGCCCAACGATCTCCGGCGGCTTCAAACAAGTATCCGATGCAACATCAAAAGGCGGTTCTTCCCCCATGCTCAGGCCCGGAAAAACCCCAAAATCGGGGGCACAACGACTTTTTGCGAAGTCGTCAACCTTGTGCCCCGTAACAAAATAGGGGCCTTGAAATTACGGATCATTCTATTTTCTTATAAGGGGAATCGTGTTTTCAGCACAACATCTCGGGTTCTATCTTGAAAAAAACCGAATGAGTTATGTCTGCGTAAAGCGGCATAAATTCGGTTTTCGGTTGTGTATGCCGACCCGACAGATAGAGCCCCAGCAAACGATTCCTGGTGAGACGACGAGTGTTTTACGAGACCTTCTGAATGCAATTCCGCCGGAAAAAAATCGGAAAATCTTCATCTGTCTTCCCCGGAATCGGTTTTATCTGCGGGATATCGCCTTGCCCGCCATGCCGATCGAAGATGCCGTGCTCTCTGTCCAGCACAGCATCCGGATCTACGCCCACCTTCCCATCGAGTCCATTCATTACGACATCTTGTTTCTTCCGGAGCATCGAACCAAGGGGTGGACGGCACTGGTCTTGTATGCGGAACGGGGAGAAATTCAACCTTGGATCGATATCCTCCGAGAGACGGGACACGAGAAAAACCTACGAGCCATATTTCCCATATCCATTGGCGTCTGTGGCTGGCTTTCCCTGCTGAAATGCCCGATGCCCTGTGGCTATGTCCTACCGGCTGAGGATCGAATCGAGGCCGGTGTTTGTGTGAAGGGTGGCTGTCGTGCTTCCTACCTATTGGATCCAGAAGACCTGGCGGAGAACGGTCAACGATTGGATATCCGGAAGAAGATGGAAGCGGTTCTGGATGAATCTGCGCCCCTGTATCATTTGGATGGAACGGACGAAGGGGTGTCGGAGCAACTGCTTAAACCGATCCCCACATGCAGGGATCTACCCCGCATTTGGGAAAACCCGGCAGTGGCGGCACTGGCACCGGGTTGGGCCGGATACCAGTCGATCTCGCTTAATGGGAAGCCTGTTCAGCCGAAAATTTTCCCGTGGTGGAAATTGTGGGCCGTTGCATGCGTGTTGACGATCTTTGCCTGTGGTTTGTGGTCATGGCAGACGCAGCATCGCATCGATCAGCTGCAGGCCCGGCTGAAGAGTGTCAAAGAGGAATACAACGGTATCGAACAGCAGGTAAGGCCGCTCGAAAAGCGTCTTGAAAAAATCCAACAGGCCAAGGTACTGATCGACGACATGCAATCCTTTCAAGCCGGGAAGCCGAAGCTCTTCAAATGGATCAATGAAATCGCCCAACTGGTGCCTGAGAATACCTGGTTTTCGCGTTTCACCTATTCCGGTACCGATATGGTGCTTCAGGGTCAAAGCCCTGAGGCGCTCAAGGTGCTTGAAGCCATTCGAGGTTCCGAAATGTTCGATCAGGTGAAGCTCATGGGTTCGGTCAGCCGAACTCCAGGCAATGTCGAACAGTTCAATATTTCGATCACCCCCCGTTCTGCAGTTTCTCAGGACACCCAGGTGCATGAGCCCAAATAAGCGCAAACTGCTGCTCGTTCCATCCCTTCTTATGACCATCGTTCTGGTATGGTGGGCGCAATGGTACGATCCCATGTCCGGTCAACTTCAAGATCTGCAAGTCGATATCGAGCGCATCCAGGAGAAGGTTGTCAGGCAATCCGAAAAACTGAAACGGTTGACGGAGCAGATTCAGGAAGAGGGGAATATCGACCGCAGATTGAGCGAATTGTCTAAGCTTCGAATCGTCGGCAAGCGCATCGAAGACGTTCATGCAGCCACGCAAAGTCTGTTTCAACAGATATTCGAAAAAAACGGTGTTGCCATTAAGACCTACAAGGAACTTCCCGCGGGAAAATTCCGCAGTCAGACCCTGGCCAGGATCGAAATCCAATTTGATACGAATCTGAAACCCCTTTCGGATATCCTTGAGCAGATCGACGCTATTCCGCAACTGGTTCAGGTGGAGAAGCTGACGATTCATTATAGAAGAACGAAGGAAACCGATCTCAATGTCGTGTTGCAGATCGGGACACTGATGATCGAAAACGGAGGAAGAGAGACTTCGAGAAATCCATGAAAGACGATACAACTGTCGAAACCGGGAGAATCTCATGAAATGTCGTTGTGTTGCATGGACCGGTCTTGCATTGTGTGTTTGGCTGATGGCCTGGGGATGTACGCTTCGTCAGGCGGTTCAGTCCACACAATTAGAAGCCGGTCGGTTGGATTCCAATCCGCTGGTTCGGGCTGTCATCCCGGAGCAACCCGGTCAGGCCGACTTGCTGGAGCCAGGACCGATTAAACCGGAAGTTAAAAAGAAATCCGAACCGCCATCGAATATCAAATACATTGCACCATCCGAACAGAAGGCGGACAAGGCGAAGACTGCTGCGTCTGCTCCTGGGAAAGAACCACCCGTTCATGTCGAGCTGGCCTTTGACAACGCCGATCTGTACGAAGTTCTCGACCTGACGCTCTATGACCTGTATGGTTTGAGCTACATTGTGGACCCTGCTCTGAAGGCGATGGTCAGTTTCCATATCCGGGGAGATTATACCCGGGATGAGTTCATTAACGTGATGAACAATGTCCTGCAGATGAACAACCTTGCCATCGTCAAAGGGGCCGGTAACATTTATAAGATTGTACAGCGGCAAGTCAGCGCGGGTGCCGGTCAAGCAGGACTGACTTTCGATGATTCCGCTGAAATGTCCGGGGATGTAACGCGACTGGTGCGACTGAAATACCTCGCTGCTGCGGCCGCTGTCGCGAACGTCACGCCGTTTCTTTCAAAGGGCGCCACTATCGTTCCCAATGAAGTGCACAACAGCCTCATCATTACAGATACGGCGGAGAATATCCGTAAGGTCACCACTCTTCTGGGGGCGCTGGATGTGGATTTTCTGACCGATGTGTCGTGGCAGCTCTTTCCGCTGAAAGAAGTGGATGCAACGACTGTGGCTACCGATCTCGGATCCATTCTCAAGACCAATGGGCTGTATACGAGACAGGGCGCCGTTCAGGGAAGTTTCGAGGTCATTCCCATCACCAGCATGAATGCCATTCTGGTGCTGACCCGCTGGCCAAGCCTGCTTTCGCTCGTTCAGGAATGGGTGACGGCAATGGATCAGGTCACAGATTCGGATACGAATGTCTGGGTGTATTTTGTCGAAAATGGAACAGCTGTGGAGCTTGCCGATGTCCTGCAGCAGATTTTTCAAGGCAGCTCATCGGTCTCCCGATCCAGTGCATCGACATCCCGCACCTCCAGAAACAGTCGAACCGCAACGGGTCGATCCAGCTTGACGGGGTCAAGTACATCGAGCCCCCAGACGTCTGCGGCCGGCGGTCTAAGCGCATCGGGTCGAACAACAAGCCAGCAGCGTGCAAACACGCCTGCCACCGGAACCAGGCAGACGCTGGTTCGGTCTCGGGCGGCAGGTGCCGGAGGAACTGTAGAGGACCTGGTGGACTATGTGGAAATCATTCCGGATGAGGTCAACAACGCGATCATTTTCAAGGCCAACAACCGGGACTATAAGGTTGTTCAGAACGTCTTGAAACAGCTTGACATCGTGCCGAGGCAGGTGCTCATCAATGTGCTGATCGCCGAAATATCGCTGACCGGATCGGTCAAATACGGCGTTGAATGGTTCCTGAACAAGAACATCGGGAAATTGGGCGGAAGCGATAAGGGGGAGTATACCATCCAGGGGGCTCTCGACAGCCAGATCAAGAACCCGTACGCAACTCCGCTTGGAACGAGTCAGGGATTCTTTTTCAGTATCTACGATCCCGTCGAATTCCTGAGGGGACTGGTGTATGCCATCGGAAGCGATTCGAATGTGAACATTCTGTCGTCTCCCAACATCCTTGCGCTCGACAACCGGGAAGCCGTCATCGAAGTGGGTAACGATATACCGACCGCAACCAGCACGACTTCGGATTTGACGACCGGAAGCAAGGTAACCAGCACGGTTCAATATCGCAAGACCGGTGTGCTGCTGACGGTGACACCGCACATTAACTCCAACGGTCGGATCAAGATGGAACTCATTCAAGAAGTGAGCGAAATTGGCGATTTCATCAAGGAACTGAGCAACTATATCATTTTGACACGTCGGGCCGAAACATCGCTTGTCGTCAATGACGGGCAGACGGTCGTCATCGGCGGGCTCATGAAGTCCAACAACCGGAAAAGCAATGCGGGGATTCCCTTCCTGAAGGACATACCCATTCTCGGTTACCTCTTTGGTGCCGGCACCGAAGGGGTCGAGAAAACCGAGCTGATCATCATGATTACTCCGAGGGTCATCAAGAGCAAAGGCGAGGCGGACTTGATCACACGGGAGTTTTCTGAGAAAATCCGGTCTTTTCGTGGTCTGGATAAAGCTCAGCAGCCATACGTCCATGAAACCGGAAATGCTGTCAAGCCGGATTCGGGAGGAAATATTCCGCAATGAAGCGTTGTGCTGCGCAGATTTCTATTGAAATAGATCGTTGAATCTTGTAATGGTTGAGCATCTTCTAAACAGCGCCTGAACGGAAAGCCTGTATTCAGAGCAGAACGCCGCCTGCGTGCAGGTTGTATTCCAAACGGGGTTTCCGTTCAGGTATTAAAAAATGTTCATGGCGAGGGTCGCCACCCCGGGAACGAAAATACCAAGGAAGACGATACGCACATAAATCAAAGTGTTCCCATCCATTCCTTAACCCCTAACCCCTAACCCCTAACCCTTAACCCTTAAAACATAAAACCTAACCCTGAATTCACATTATCACGATAAATATTTCTTGACACATTCATTGGGTTACGAATATATAAAAAAAGAAAACCATGCGATACCGATATCAAACATTGCTTTTGGGAATATGGATCATCATGGCAGCCGCTGCATTTGCTGCTGAACCTGTCGTCGTGGTTGCTCAGGGAGATGGTTTTGTCATAACAACAGACGATATCGAGGCGCAGAAAGAATTCTTTCGGGAGAAGGGCTTTGAATCCAACGATAAAGAACATCTCAATGTGGCCATCAAAATGCGCATGTTTGCTCTGGAAGCCAAAAAACTCGGTCTAGTCTCCTTCGACTTCGAAGCCAGTGGGCCCTCGGTCAAAGATATGGTCGATCGGTACAACAAGGCTGCCATAATTTACATGAACCATGTGATGGAACATTTTCCCATCAGTGATGCGGCTATTGAAACGTACTATTTGGCCTACCCCGAAAAATTCCTGAAAGAACGCGATCCGAAAGGTATCCTTGAGTTCGTTACTCCGGATGATCTCATGCCACTTGATGAAAACCTTAGAAAACAGATTCGTGCGCATTTGGTCCGGTTCAGGCGTCCGGAAATCCTGGAAAATGAATTTGTTCGACTCAAAGAAGTTTACCATGTATCAATCTCTCGGTCTGCACAGGGTTGATGGAAGGCGTTTCATGTCCAGAACCGTAACATGGCATTTGTTCATCATCCTGGTTCTCTTCTTGTTTTTTTCTAATGGATGCGCAACCCGTGAAATAAGCCCGGAAATCCAACCCGATAAACAAGAGAAAGCATCCATCGACATTCGTTGTCCTGAGGATTTTCAGTGGCCGGATTCGGCGTTCGAAAACATGTTTCGAAAATATTGGGGGTTGCGAAAACAGGGCGATAGCGCAGAAGCCTGGAAAATGGAAGCCCCATACATCCACGAGATGGTGATCAAGGGTCGATATCTGAGTTATTATGGCACTGAACGAAACGACTGGAAAACCATCCAGATACTCAAAAAATCGCAGGGATCGGATAGTATGATCTATATCGAATTCAATATGGATACCCAAAATTCGGAAGGTGAACGAAAAGATGTTTATTTTCGTGATTTTTGGGTTTATTACGATGGCAGGTGGGTCCATGCAATCAAAGATATGTTCCTGACCGAAAATTAGTTGATTCTTTCGGTTGGATCATGTATGAAGCCACTGAAACCCTATAAGATCAAAAAATTGGCGAATGTGAAGGGAGGTGGGGAAGCAGAAAGAGGATAACGTCTATTCGTAATGAGGAGAAATCAGGAAAGAATGGATCAATTAATCAAAAGGAGGAAAAAATGAAAAGATTGAGAATCGTTGTGGCATTGCTTGCAATCGCCATGATGGTAGGATCCTCTGCATGGGCTTTCAATGGAACGGACCATGTGAAGGTGGCGCCCAATGGGAAAGGCGACATGTTGATTTTCCCCTGGTTCTTGGTGGGAGATAATGGAATTTCCTCCAAAATCAGCGTCATCAATACCAGTAACAATTACAGCGTTGTTGCAAAGGTAATCTATCGATCCTTCAACTGGAGCCAGGAAGTTCTGGACCATTTGATTTACCTTTCCCCCAATGATGTGTGGGTTGCATCTATTGAAATGGTGAATGGAAAAGCCACCTTGGTCTGTAACGACGACAGCATGCTTGGCAACTCAACCGAGTTTGCAGACAAGGTTCCGGTGAAGCAACCGTTGGCCACACCATCGAAAGGCGGAGTTGCTTGGGACAACGATGGCAATACCTTCGGGTATGTTGAGGTCATTGAATCTGTTGCTATTCCGGCGATTGATGCCGCTGCTGGCCCGATCACCAAGACCGATGGAAAAATTGCCAAGAGCAAAATCAAGGCTGTATATGATGATCCTGCAGTACTCCCCTCCAACCCGTATTATTCCCCGAAGAATGTGCTTACTGGGTATCAGGAGAACTCCAATGGCGTGAACAGAACATTTACTCGCGCTCGAGTGTTTGCCGATTATGGCAATACCGCAAAGCTTAATGTTGTGAATGAAACCTATCTTGGTCTTTTGAGCAGAAACACGGTGGCCGAAGTTGAAGCCGCGATAGCCTCTCTCGATGTGGCCCTGCCCTATCTGGCCAAGGTTGAAGGCGATTGGACTTTGCATTTCTTTAATTTTCCCACAAAAGTCTCGGGCTATAATAGTACAGCGCCAAAAACGTACAAACCGTACACAGAAAGCCCATACTGGACCTTGGTTGCCGGAGCAGATGCCCAGAAATGCGAGCGGTTCGGATACAATATCTATGACCTCCTCGAAAATTCACCGACAAACCCGGGTTCAATTTTTTCTCCGGTCATAGAGACAACACCCCAGATGTGCTACGAAGTGAATCCGTTCTCCATTGTATATACTTCCGGAAGTCTTTTTGCTGAAGGTTGGGTCCGGTACAATTGGGCGAATACAGGTGCTCCTAAAACTGGAGATACCCGGGAGAAAAAGAATGCAATTACCTACTTGGGTAGTCCGGTTCTTTCGAGTGCGGTCATTTTCAACTCCAATGCCAAGGCCTGGGGCTGGGCCGAAGCTGAATCAGCTTACAGCTATGCGCCAGTAGTTGTTGATGGCGTAGCGTATCCGTATTATCCATTCAGCAATTAGCATCAGCAAAGCAGGTTCTTGTAATAATGGTGTGAAGAACACCAGATGACGTACAGAAAATAGTTGGGTCTCGAAATGGATGAATATCGAGATCCAACTATTTCTGTTTAAAAAGCCATTCGGTTGAATTTAAAAATCTACCGGTTTCAGAGATGTTGATGAAGTTAGAAAAATGCAAGAACAGCGGAAAATCTAATCATGCAGAAACAGAAAGATAGCTGTAGACCGGGTTTCAAAGCCGGGATTGCAATCCCGGGCTACAAAAAATAATTTGCGACTTGATCGAATTTGATTTGACAGATGAGGACCCTTTTGGGCAAGAAGATTTTTTCACACCAAGGTTACCTGTATAGCAAGCCTTCGAAAGTCTGGCGGTGATAGGCTGTGATAAGGATAATTTCAACGAGTTAAATCCTGGATGTCTGAATGAATTTCGCATAAGTAAATAATTGTTTGCGTGTAAGAGAATACCGCGCAACATGGAAGGTACAGAATGAAATCGAATCGATGGCTTGTTTGGGTGGCAATGTTGCTTTGTATATCTTGCTGGATGGCATTCTCCGCAGGAAATGGATATTGCGCCTCACCTCCGTTTACAGATTATGTAACCGTTCACAATCCATACAATCGTCTACCAGTGGAAGGAGGGACTTTTATTTCTACAGGTAAATATTATTCAGGCTATGGTAATTATACCAGGCATTTTCGTGTTTTCGTTCCACCCGGGGCTTCTTTAATTGATTTGCGGGTGGTAGAAGCGACCGGAAACGTCGCCGTTGCTCGCCACAACATCAGACCGCTAAACGATACCTTGATTCCGAATGATCCAACAGTGCAATGGCGTGAACGGTATGCGCTTTCAGAGCTTGAGCAAAAAGATTGTTATGTTTATCATGCCGGTGTTGACACCATCTATATTCTTAGTGACTATCTTGGTGGTCTCTCGATCGATCGGGCAGGCTGGTTGTATGTCAATGTGGGAGGCGGATATGTCAGCGACTATTTTCAAATTCAGTGGCATGTCATCATTTATCCAAGTGAAGTCCCAATTTACAACGATTGGTGGGATCATTACGGATCCGGGGCAGGTGGCCAGATTGATTGGAATGCAGATATCGCACCCGTCGAGACCTATAGAGCCGTTACAAAACCGAGCGTGACCCTACCGCCAAACTATGCGAGCGGGCTTGCCGGAGCCAGCGAGGCGGAATGGCTCAAAGATGGGCAAAAGCTCACCGTGAGCTGCCCGGGCACTTCTGAAATCTATTATAATGTCACAAAATCGGATCCGGCCTGTGATTCCAATACGAACTGCCCAGAACCGCCAGATCCCGTCCCGCCAACCCAGGAAAAGCATGACGGATCCGTACCAAATGGTGGTGGCCTATTATTGAACGGAACTTTCGGCAAGTATACCAGATTCAAATATCGATTTGTTGGCGATAACGCAAAGTCATCCAACGCGGAAACCGGCGTACTTCGATTTGCGCTCGATTTGACGTCTGCAAAGCCTGGCGCCGTACAGGCTTATCCAGTTAGCGGTAAAACCGTATACGAGAATCCGCTTTTGGTTACCCTCTCCTGCCTAAAAGCGCATGAAATTCGTTACAAGGTGTTTGATAAGGCTGATTCAAACAAGATTATCCAGGATGGCTCCATTATCGGACCAAATGTGAATGAAAAAGTCCAGTTATCCATTTCTGGTGAAAGCAATCAAAACAAAAGTTATGTTGTAAAAGCATCTGGGTATAACCAAAATTCGAAACTGGAAGGAGATGAAAGTCTCTTCGAATATACCATCAATTTGGAACCAAAGCCAGCAGGTGATGTGACTGTCACACCTGAAGGTAATGGTCAAACCGTCAATGGGCAATTGCCTCTGAGGTTAAGTTCGAGTAATGCGACCAAAATTGTTTACGAAATGGCTGCTGGAGAGAAGAATTTTCCAGAGATTGACCCTGTTGTAAGCGCAACCTCGCAAATTGCTGTCAATGGATCAACTGGTGATTTTACCATTCAATATCAAGAAGGTAAGCCGTATATAAAAATTCGCTTTGCAGGAATGAACGGGAATATGATGGGGAACCCGTCCAAGGTCCACACCTATATTATCCAGAAAAGCCAAACGCCTGAAATACCGATTGTCAATCCTGGAAGCAAAGAATTCAAAGAACCGACTGCAAAAATCAATGTCGAAAGCAAGAATGCCACCAATATCGAATGTCTATATAATACGAATGGTTTGGATCCCAAAGATATTACTGTGTACAGAATTAACTTATCGAATCCAGGAGTTTTACAGCTAACAGGAGATATCGGGACAACCAAAACCTACAAGGTCAGATTTCGGGGATATAATGACCAAACAAAGGAATACTCAGCCCTTTCAGAGCTTTATACATATACGATCAATCTGAGTGGTACGACGGTTCCCGGTGTCGCCACCTTCACCCCGAATTCGGGAACATTTTATAGCAACCCGCCACCGATCACTCTGGAATCAGCTCTCGCTACAGAAATTCAATATGTTTACGTATTAACGGATAACGAACAGGAGCCGCCTACCGATATTTCTGAACCATCGTCGGCACCAAAACCTGGAGAGACCAAGAGATCCATCATCGGTTCCTCAGGAAAAATCGATATTAATGATACAACTTCAACCGGAATTCGGGTTACGAACAACAAGCTTTACAAAATACGCGTAAAGGCTGCCGGTAAAAATGCATCAGGAGATTATGGTCCTAGCGGCACTGCTTATTTTACGGTGGACTTGCGTAGCCGGCCCGCCAAACCAGTGATGCAAATAGATGGGATGACCATTTCCTCCGGCAAAACATTCATTACGCAGCCCCTCACCATCTCTGTATCAGCGGAGGGAGCATCGGAAATACAGGTGTTATACACGAAAAGCGAAGGATCTGTAGCGCCACAAGAGCCCTCGAAGCCTTATGATTCTTCTGTAAACCCACCCATTGGGAAGATGATTTTAGTGCCATCTGACAAAGGGGCCATTGTTGTTGGAATTTCCGGAAATGGAATCATCGTTACGGATAAAGCGATCAACAATATTCGCTTGAAATGTGCTGCCAAAAGCAGTGCAGGTGGCATTAGCGAAATAATCGATCTTCAGTTCTATGTCGATTTGACGCCCAAATATGGAACTCCTGTTTCCCAGGACTTCGCAAAACAGAATCCTGGAGTTGAAATTACGCCATATATTAAAAACGCAGATGGGCTCACTGATCCGGAAGTAAAGTTCTACAATTTGAGCGCGGAAACACAAACGGTACGGGCTGGAGCCTCATTGTCCATAGCCGATCTGATTAAGGCAATGCTGCAACCGGACAATCCTGCTGTTGATGTTGATATGGAATCTTTCGCAACAGCAAAAACGCTTCGAATTCATGGACTCGGTAGCACCGATGATTATAAGAAAATATATATTCCATTGGTTGTGGATCACCTCTTTACGACAGATAAACAGGACGGTTCTGAGATCAGTCCAATAGGGAACCTCGATCTTACCTATAAAAATCTGAGGATATCGCTGAGCCCGGCTGGTTGGGATGAAGATGCCTTAAGAGATTTTGTCAAAAATGATTACCTGTTAGCCTTCGATGATGGCCATGTGGGTATGCTTACGGCGACATCAACTACGACGACAAATAATTCGAAAATTGTTATACGGTACTGGCCGGTAGCCGTACTACTCGGTGACAGCAGCGATGGTATGCAAAAAAAGGAATGGGATGGAAAGCCAATGCTTCAATATAGCGATGGCTTCGTTCAACCCATTATTCCTTACATCCATAAGCCCTACGAATTCGTGAGTTATTTTAATGAGTGGCTAAAAACCCAAGGCTACGAAACCTATTCAACTCAAATCGATTGGCTGAGCGGCAATATTGGCATCAAAAAAGGAAAAGAGGAGAGCATTCCTCTATGGAGGCCGGAATATCTCCTCGATTCGAGCAAAACTTCGGATTCTGCCGTAATCACCATCGAAAATGATATGTCCATCTTCAAGACCAAGGAAGGTTCTCAAAACTTGAACGTGTTAAAGAATCCCTGATCGTGAAGGATTACAAGACATCATAGGCAAAAAAAGGGGCATGTAACCGGTGAGTTTGCATGCCCCCTTTTTTTTTGCTGCTCGCCCTTGGCCAGCAATAGGGAAAATGGATAAAGGAATGAAGGGGATATATGATCATGAAATTGCATGTACAATTTCGACTGAAAATTCAACTGACTATCCTGTTGATTGCATTGATGACAACTGCTGCCAACAGTGCTGCATCAGTGGGAATGGATACGATAATTCAATCCGATGTGATGAAACAAAGTTCCCCTCCCGGTTGCCCGGTTGCCAGTCCGGCGAGTGGCACTTTCTTCCAGTCGCCCATCTCAGTTACCGTGACAAGTGATCATGCATCTTATATTGAATATGAGATTCTTGATACTACATTTAACCCATGTTTCCCGGGTCACAAAGGTATAATTACAAACCCCGGGACAATTTACCTGGAAGGTATCAATGGTGCTGTTACCTCAATAGAACTGGCATTGGTCGGTTATTCAGTGCGTGGTGTTGCGTCGGAGACGTCCTATTATGGTTATAGAATCGATCTGACGGGCAATGCAATCTATCCGGCCTCCGCTGTTATTAGTCCAAATTTCAAAACATGGAAAATCGTTCCCCAAAACATTCAGGTGGAATCGGCTAACGCCTCGGAAATCGAGTATATTTATTCATTGACAACGGACGGTTCTGAACCACTCATCAATGTTACCGAACCCTTTTCGAGTGAACCTCTCAAAACCAATGAGAAGAGGGGTAACGTCTCCGGTTCGACAGGGACAATCATCGTCGCTACAACTCCAGCAAAAAACGTTATTGCTGTGGAATGGGGAAGGTTGAATCAGATTCGAATGAAATGCGCAGGCAAGAATGTCTATGGCGTTGGTGGCAGTGCATCCGCTTTTTTGTTGTCGACTTGAGGGCCCATTATGGAGGCAGCCTTTCTCAAAAAGAGGCAAAGGCCAATCCAGACATCGATATTACGGGGATCATTCAATCTTCGGGCGGGCTGACGGATCCTGAAGAACAGTTTTATATTTTGAGTGGCCAGACTGAACAGGCGATGTCCATTATTGATTTGATGAAATCTGCCTTTGCTTCCCTTGCTGATGACCTGACCATTGAAGTGCGGCATTTTCAAACAGCCAATACACTTATCCTTAAAAGTCCTGAGGCCTTTGGTGATCATACGGTATTGTCATTTATGATCGATCGTATTTTGACGACAGATCAGGGCAATGGTTTCAAAATGAGCCAGATCGGAAATCTTGAGGTTTTTTATGAAAATAT
Organism: uncultured Desulfatirhabdium sp.; assembly: GCA_964549995.1. GTDB lineage: Bacteria > Desulfobacterota > Desulfobacteria > Desulfobacterales > Desulfatirhabdiaceae > Desulfatirhabdium. The sequence goes on from CAZJXF010000023.1 coordinate 28,247, forward strand.
ACGAATATCGCTTAGCCCTGCAGGTGCAAACGAAGATGAGTTGAACGGATTTGTGCAAGCCCTTCAAGTTTTGCAACACCAGAAAAATGGATCGCTCGTCTTCAATTCGGGTCATGTCGGCAAGATGACCTTTCCTGGATTGTCCGATATCTTCGTTTTTCGTTTCAACCCATTGGTATTGAACAGTGGTATCGTATCTGATACTGTCCAGTTCTACGATAACGGGGACGGAACCCTGCGAGTAGAATATAGGGATGGGCGAATTCAGAACCTGATTCCTTATATTAACAGACCCTATGAATTTATCCGTTACACTGATTCCCTGTCCCTTAATTGCCAGATAGATTGGCTCAACGGCGAAATCGAGGTAAAGAATTCAACCAATGAAGGCTTTTCACTGCTGCCGGAATATTGGCTTGATCCCAGCAAGAGCTCTGAAAGCGCGACATTTGAGCTTAGGAATGGAGCATTCTATTATCGTAATCTCGAAGGAGAGCAGGTGCTCAATTTAAGCACAAAAACGAATCCATAAGTTCACCAATAATAGTGAATCATGAACATGGATGATTTCGTTCCGATTTGGAGAGTGAAGACATGAAATGTTCTTTCGGAAGAATCCGCCTCATCGTTTTGATCATTGCCTGTATTCTTGCGAACGTTGAAATCAGCATGGCAGCCAGATATGGCAGTGATGCAATGCTGGTACGCTTTCGAAGCATGGATATCGAGCACCGAAGTACGATGCAGGTTCTGGAAAACACGCTGAAATCCATGAATGTCCATATTCTAAAATATTATGATTTTTGTGATACCTACGTCGTCCAGATAGCAAAGACCGACACGGTGGAACAGGCGATGGCGCGACTGCGGCAATTGGATGAAGTGGAGATTGTTGAGCCCAATTATCGACGCTTTTTGAATCTTCATCCCAATGATCCCATGCTCAGTTCCCAATACATGCATGAAATCATTCAGTCCGAAAAAGCATGGGATTTATCGACGGGCAGCAAGACCATCAAGATCGGCGTAATTGATTCCGGGATCGATTCCACTCACCCGGATTTACGTAACAACCTCTGGATGAATCCGGGTGAAGATTATGTCAATGGCGTGCCAGGTTACAATGGAATCGACGATGATCAAGATGGATATGTCGACAACTATTTTGGAATCAATACGGTTGATGGTACAGGAGATACGAAAGATGACTACGGACACGGATCGCATGTGGCAGGCATTATCGGTGCCGTAGGGAACAATGGCATTGGTGTCGCCGGGGTAAATCTCAGTGTAACGATGGTGGCCTTGAAGATCATTAATGACGAGGGCTATGGTTTCATAACCGATGAATTGGAAGCCATCGATTATGCTCGGAAAATCCAGGTTCAAATCGCGAACATGAGTTATGGCGGATACGATTATTCGGAAATCGAAAAATCAGCAATTTCTGCCGCTAAGGATATTTTGTTTATTGCTTCCGCTGGCAATGAACGGAACAATAACGACGGCAAGCCGTCCTACCCGGCGAGTTATTCCTTGTCAAACATGATTTCTGTTGCAGCAACAGATTCGTACGACAATTTCGCCACTTTTTCAAATTTTGGTATTAAATCCGTTCATCTGGCCGCTCCAGGGGTTCAGATTTACAGTACAGTTCCTAATGATGCCTACGCCTATTATTCTGGGACATCCATGTCCGCTCCTGTCGTTACCGGGGTGGCCGGACTGATTCTGGCGAAAACGCCAACGCTGAGCGCTGTCCAGGTCAAAAATCGAATTTTACGAAGTACAGACCCGATTTCTGGATTGAAAGAAAAGGTGTTGACTGGCGGACGGGTGAATGCCTTCAAATCGTTATCCGCTGTTGCTGATGGGCCTTATATCTACAGAATTGAACCGGCAAGGGGCCCGATCAATACGCCCATTTCCATATACGGCGCCGGGTTTGGCGGGCTGGGGGGGAAGGTCTTTTTCAATGGGAATATTGAAGCACCGATCACATCCTGGTCGGATGAATTGATTGTTGCAGTTGTTCCGGATGGAGCAAAAACGGGGCCCGTTACTGTTGTGATCGATTCTGGCACGAGCAATGCGGTGGAATTCACTGTCAGTGACAAGCCGATCAATATGACACTATCCTTTGCCCATCTCGTTCGTAGTGAAGGTCTCAACCCGATTGTGGTAGTTGCAAACCCACAAAACTTTTCGATTGATGTTCAACTGAAATTCATCGGGAATGACTGCGGAACGACCACCTATAAATATGTTTCCCTGAATCCTTATGAAAAGCGTATGTTACAGAATGGTATTTATGATCCTGATTGTACATATTACAGCGTCATCTCTTCTTCAAAAGATATGTTTGGAGCAGTCGCCCTAATGCGTGAATCTCTTGATGCGGATAGCCCAATAGTTGTTGTACCGCATGTCATTGGAGGATCGTTTGAATGATTCGGTTTATATGGATACTTCTGGTTCCGTTTCTTTTTTGCTGTACATCCGTACTAGTGAAAACCGATCAAGAATCGGATCTGGAGAATTTGAGGGAGCGTATTGTGCGGTACTGGAATGCAAAAAAGGCCGACGATTTGCAAACCATCCAGTCGATGATCGATCCGGATACTGTCGGTAAATCATCCGAATTTCATCCCCCAGCTTCGCAATTTGCAAGGTTGATCAAAATGGAGGGCTTTCGAATTGACCGGATCGATATGGGTGAAGAGAATTCGGCTAAGGTTATAGTGACATTGGAGCTTTCCTTTCTTGGTGGATCCGAAAGAGGTGGGGAACGGATTGAACAAACGGTTCGGGATCATTGGGTCAAAAAGATGGGAACGTGGTATATCAACCTGAATAGGCCATCATTTCAGGAAATGATTGAAAGATTTCGAAAGAATTCATCTTGATGTACTTGTAAAAATGAGAAGAAAAAGCTTTCTTACATTTGGATGAAAATCGGTATATCTTTAGACCAAGAGGTTGAAATGAAATGATAATCCCCACATGATAAAGGAACAATGCTGCCGGGATTACAACATATGGTTTTGTCATGAATTATGTATGAATGGCAGACGTATTCTCAATATTGAGATATCTATTGGCCGAAAATCAGTTGAGCCAATAAATGCCTGTGACAAAGGAATTCTGCCATTCCTGGAGATGTACATTTGGTAGTTATTTCGAATAGGGAGCGTTCGAGAACAGTGGCTGAAGTTTGGCCTCGTATGGGACGTATCTGGCCGGTAGCCATTACGGGCTTTGGCACTTTGGTGCTTTTGTGAACAACGCATTTTGAACATTAAAAATAATAGTTGACAGTGCAATGGTCCGTCTGATAAGGGAAACAAGCTGTTGAAATACCATGGCTTGCTCTTTTAATAGCAGATATGAAGGATACCGAATGCCCCAAACTGAACGATCTCCAGTGGCTCAAATAAGAATTCGATTCAACAGCATAAGGTGTTCCTCCATCAATGCTTAGCCATTTCAGAAATCATTGTAAGCGATGACGCGATTTTTTGCGAATCCATCATAATGTCGTCCATAAATCTCTTCGGTTTCATCCGGAGCCAGATAGATTCAAGCAGATCTTTCTACTAACCCTTTCCAAGAGCTCGTCTCCCATAATCGTTTAAGAGGATTGAGTTGTTTACCTCTTGTTATTAATGGTCTTTTTTCTTGTGGTGCAGAAGTCATCTGCTTAATAAATCGAGGCTTCTCTAACGGCTTTCAATTTTAGGAAGGGGGTGGTTAAGAATTCCCGGAGATTGAGAATTCGAAATGGTCTGTACTGCGATAGAAGAGGTCAAAATTATCATACGAGGGGGGGGGGGGGGGGGGGGGGGAGCATCAGGTTTAAAGATTGATCGACCCGAAAAAAGTCCTGAAAGACCGAACCTACTATTTAGCAGAATCGGTAAATCAGTAAATTGAGATTGCTATATCGTAACCGATTTTGTATTTGGGGAGAGTGAAGGCTTTTTGCGAGAGCATCAAAGATGAAGGAGATTACCTACAAATTCAAAGGGAAAGGAGTTCTGAAATGAAAAAGATGGGTCTGCTTTCAATCGCGATGGTTTTGGTCATTGCTGTAGGCTTAGCCTATGGAGACGATGGAAGGATTCCAAAGCAGATAAAAGACGAGCTTGCTTTGAAAGGGGTAACGGCCAATTATTTTATTTGGTTTCCTGCTGTCCCCGAGATATCTGAAACTAATTGGAACAACATTCTGATTCTTTCCAATTTTTATAACGAACCGGTAGATATCTATTGTTATTATACAACCTATAGTCAAGAACAGACAATGAAACAATATACACTCCAATTTTATCAGAAGAAATTAATTACCCTAAAAAAAGCAGGTTTTGGTGATGATCTTTATGATATTTTCTGTGCAAGCAATAATTTCTTTGGTGCTGAAGCGCTACTTCTTGAAGGCGGAAAAATTGCAGCAGCATGGCCTCCAATATTTTAATTTAAACATTTTAGGCCCTTCTTAGTATCTAAGTTTATTCTCTTTTTCAATTGCGTCCTGTCAGTTTAATACCCTATCCTGTTCTAACAGGATAGGGTATTTTCGTATGGTTACCATTAGATGATCATAAAACTTCCCTGTGTCTGCAAACGCATAGAAATCCGGGCAGAATGCAGGGTGTACATGCTTCATTGTTTTTTGTTGTGTGACCTGGCGCGCTATCCCATCCTATTACACTTAAAAATGTTTGGCACGGGATCAGGATCGTGGTATGGCTAAGAAAAGTTCGATCTATTACTCAAAGAGGCTTTTGAAGCCTGAATGAGCGTATTGAAAAAATCGATTATCAATAGTGAGGAAAATTCTATGAATTTGTCCAGGACTACATTGGGGTTGGTTTTGGCGGGGTTGATGCTAATGACTTCGCAGTGGGCTTTCGCATCGAGCATGGTTGACAAGCATCTCTTTACGCCGGATGTACGTGAAAAGGCGGAAGCTGCAACTGCCCAGCAGGCAAGTTTGCTGTTAATCAAACCCGATAGTCTTTCGCTGGTTGGGATCGTACAGACACCTTCCGATCGGATTGCGTTATTTCAGAGCAAGGAAAACGCAAAGACAAACCGAACCATCCGGAAAAAGACAGGCGATGCCATCGACAATTTGAAGATTCAGGAAATTGGATCGAATTATGTCGATGTTGCCAACGGGGGATCGGTAACGCGATTCAAACTGTTCTCGTCTGGAAAAAACAGGCCTGCACCGGCCATCCTTCCAGAGGCGCCCCTCGCACAAGGCCCTGTCCCAGCAGTCCAGCCTTCTCCGAATACCGGAGGAACACCTTTGCCGGGAGCAAATCCGGCGCAACCCGGGCATGCTGGCCCTATCCCTGCAGCAAGAGGAACAACCCAACCCGCCGCGGCGTCAGCAAATCCTGGGGGCGGTGCACAGTCCTCCACTGAAGCCTCTCAGGCGCAGCCTTCACCTTTCGGCTATGGTAACAGCACGCCGCCAGACACGAGCGCCTCTCCTGGAGCATCGCCAGATGCAACCCAGCAAAGCGCCAATCCGTTTGCCAAGATACTTGAACAGATGAAACAAAACCAGCAAAATGCAGGTTCATCCGGGGCTGAAAGGCAAGCGCCTGCAAATCCGTTTGATGCCATGATGAAGAAGTCACAGTGAATTTCAGCCTGCCCTGCCCAGAATTATTATGCTTTTTGCGAGAATACCAAACTTGGGGAATGAACGTTGAATGAGATGTTGATGGGGTGGTTGTATGCGCCTTTTCGTTATCCAACACTCTTTTTTGGATTCATTAGCCAGGAGATCCGGGGCAGATATGCCGGATCGATTGGTGGCGTGCTTTGGAGTGTCGTCACGCCGCTGCTCAACATGATTGTTTATATCTTCGTGTTTGCAGTGATCTTTCAGATCAAACTACAACGTGCTGCTACCGGTACGGAGAACTTTGTGCTGTTTCTTCTTGCGGGTCTTCTGCCGTGGATGGCTTTTTCCGAGGCGGTTGGCAACAGTAGCAGTATGTTTGTCGGTAAGGCCAATCTCATTACCAAGGTCGCCTTCCCGCTTGAAGTAGTCCCTTTGGCTGCCGTTTCCGTTACCTTTATCCTGAACGGAATGGGCTTTGGCGTTTTTCTCCTCTATCTCGTCATCCTTGGATATGCCCATACCATGTGGTTATGGCTGATTCCAATAACGGCGATTTTCATGTTTTTTACCCTTGGGATTGTGATTCTGATCGGAAGTCTCAGTGTTTTTGTCCGGGATATTCAACAGGTCATCGGAAGCCTTCTTGCGTTTTGGATGTATTTAAGTCCCGTTGTCTACCCGGTTACGATGCTTTCCGACAAGCTGCGTATGCTGATGCGCATCAATCCGATGTTCTCCTTTATTGAACTCTATCATGAAGTGCTGCTTAGGCATCATCTCTCCGCCGATCTTTTTTATATGGCCGTGGGCTATTCCGTGATTTCTTTCCTTCTCGGCGCATGGTTTTACGGAAAAACTCGTCAGGCCTTTGCAGATGTGCTATAAATTACCCCATGATCGGTAAGAAGCCAGGTATTCCAATTCGCCCCGAATGATCCTCCCAGGCAGGGAGCGATGATTGCCGATACACATCTGATGCCTACAATACAGGAAAATTGTTACTTCCGGTCCAAAAAGGAGCCAATTTTTCCGGTTTTGAGGGAACCACTTG
>CAZJXF010000024.1:0-34703 GCA_964549995.1 uncultured Desulfatirhabdium sp.
CGAAGTTCAAAATAATCAGGAAATTGCAGTCCATATAATTTGAAAATCAACACCAATAACCAGGCTGAAAATGATCTGCGAATGACCAAGGTTCAGCAGAAGATATCGGGCTGCTTTCGATCGATGCAAGGGGCAAAAATCTTTTGCCGTATCCGAAGTTATTTGACTACATGTCGGAAACAAGGAGTGACTTCTTCAGAAGCACTACAGCTTCTGTTTAAAATTACATTCCCAAGTTTCATGTCTGGTGCTTAATAGTTACGTAAAATCTATCTAATCTGTTTATCCAAACAATACTCTGTTAGGAAATAATGCGTATCTATTGGGATATATGCACTTTTCCCGTTCCTATGCATCATCCCACAGATACCAGTAATCTTGCGCTCACACTGCCTTTCTCCTCAAACCAACTCACATTCTCCTGAACCATATCAAAAACAAACCAGTAGGTTCCCATATTATGAATGGGGGGGATCGTAGCATCGATTACAACGGATTCCCCTGGCAAGAGGTTATCCGGTAAGGGGAAGCGCTCTCCATCCTTTACAATGACAATATTTGACTGGTCAATCACATGATAACTTAGTACTATGGCAAATTTCCCCCAGTCGCCTTTCGCACCAAGGCTTGACCATCTAGATTGACCTAAATTTGTCACTCTAATCGGCACATGACCGACTGTATTTTTGGGAAGAACCAAATAAGAAATCTGAGGCTCAATCCTGGCCTTATAATCATCTTCAGGTAATTCTTCCATCATCCAATCGCCTTTTACTAGTAGCTTTTGTCTTTGCATCGGAATCACACTTAGATGTAGTTCTTTCTTATTTAAGTTGGCTTCCGTTTGGGTTGAATTCGAACACCCTAACAAAAACATTGCGGTAAACATCCAAATCCATTCGGATATAAGCAAATATTTAGTCCACATAACCGCTATTTCGTAATCCATTCAATGTGATATTTCAACTCGTTTAGTTTTTCTGTAATGCTTCATACCGCAAGCCTACTAAAGTCTTCGCCTAAAGGCGAAGGTTTTTCACCCATTCCCCGAATGAGACAATAAACAACTCATCTATATTTTTAAAATTATCAATGTTTAACAAGCTCTTTACAAGTTGTTAATCGATGAGTTTTTATTTTCCAATTTCTAAGCGCATCGACCTCAAGCCTATTCCAATCTCACGCTTGTCATCAGAAATGCCTAATTCCTTAGGAGATCGTGCATTGGCCAATCGAAACTCTACCTTTATGCATGGCTTTCCCGAAATTGTTATCCCCTCGTTGACTACAAACTCCTCTTCAAACTCAGTTTTATCCTTTAACGAAGATAAGAACCTTCTTGGTTGCTCATTCAAAATAATTTCAACCGAATTTGACAAGTAATTTGGAGGTAAAACAAAGAAATGCCCCTTAATCATTAGCTTGACTGGAAATTTCCAGACAGGATCAACCGGAATGATTATAATTGATTCTTTACCAATTGACCAAACTCCCCATGCCTCAATGCAGCTCCAGCCCTTCACTCCAAGCGATGGGAAGATTGCTTGAGTTATAAGTTCTTCGCTCAACGGAATGTTCAAAGGGCGATCCCGATTAAAAAAGATCACTTTGATATAGGCAACGATAAAAACCGTGAGCATAAATACAAGGATTAAGACTTTCTTGAGCAAGGCTCCTAAATTGCCTCTATACTTAGGAACGGACTTATTCGAATTAAAAACATCAGCAATAATCCTCCGAAGTCCTCTCCTACAAGGCTCTTCGATTCCATAATAGATAGCAGTTGATGCAATTAAAAGACTACAAGTCATAACGGCAAAGTACAACGATGACGACAAAAACTCCTTGTTAGGATGCAGCATGTTACCCAATACAATACTGACAGGAATATGGCACAGATAAATCGAATAGGAAATTTTGCCTAAGAAAAATACTGGACGCAGTGCCAAAAAACGAGCAGTGTTAGATTCGCCATTTAAAAGTCCAAAAATGAGAATAGGAAAAAAAAGCATTACAAAATTAGGGTTGATCAAATTCAAGTAACAAAATAGCAATACAGACAAAAAAAGTCCTGTTATCACATCCGTAACCCTTCCAATTGCTTGGACGAGCAAGTGTTGTTGTTTGTATAGAATATACAATGCCCATCCGGCAACAAAACTGCAAAGTCCACGCAAAACCGGAACCCAGTAGCAAAGTTCGCTACGAGCTCGATAAACTTTTGCAGCAAAAATATTGCTATCAAAAAATTTCAAAAGCAGCAATAGAGAGATAACATTAAGTAATATAACAACCCAAAATCCATTTCCGAATAATTTACTGGCAAATCTTTCCGGAAAATGATGAATTATGGGAAACACGATAACATACAAAAAGAATTGGATGGAAACAGCCCATGCTGGAAAATTCCAGTGAACACCACTGCCGATTAACGGCCACGCATTCACCAATAGGATTTGCATCAAAAAATCTCTTACCTTGCTCTCTATTGGATAATTCAATGATTGAACGGTTGGTATCACATAAAACCATGCCATAAATATGAGCGACACAATATACAAAGGATAAATACGGGCTATCCGACCAGCAAAATAATCACCAAAGTGTAATCGTTGCCCTGCGCCACTATTATTGGTCAGACACAAAACAAACCCGCTTAAACAAAAAAATAAATCGACAGCTGCGTTGTGCCAGGTAAAAATTATAAAAATAGTATCAATATTCCTATAAAAATTCCAATGTGCAAAGGCTATGGATATTGCCGCAATACCTCGTAAGCCTGTTAATTGTTTAATTTCATTTTTGGCCATTTTCATAACACCCTAGGCACAGTTTTCCAGAAAAAGACAGCATACTAAGTGACTGGAATCATTCTATCTGCAAAGTATTACCAGGTTCGCAAAGCATCTTTCTATCGGACTCTTGTTGCAAAATGCTAACCCTATACGTTCCAACAGAGATCCTATCTATTGAAGCATAAACCTTAAAGCCAGCATTGCGAAACTGGATATTATTAAAATGGGTTGCCACATCCATTCGTTCGTAACGAGTTGCTTCAACATAATACGACGTATCATGCGCTACATCCGTAAGTTTTATATAAATACGGTCTGGAACCATACCGGTAGTTTTATCAATAGCCCAACCTTCTAATCTCAGGCCAGTCGATTTCGATATCTTGACCGCTCTCTTACCATTGATTTTCTCACCATTTATCGTATCTATTCTGCAATAAGAACAAGATTCCTCTTTCAACTGATTCAATTCATCGCATAAAACATTTTGGAGAGCAATTGGGTTTTCTCCATTCTGAATTTTTAGCTGTAAAAGATCTTTTTCGCGATTGTTTAGAGGAATCATAACCATTTTGCCGAAAACATCTTTGGATAACGTTCCTATATTTCTTTCTACCATTTCCATTATAACTACATCAGGAGATTCTTTTTCAATTAGATGCCTGTCAAAGTCGTATTGTTTCAAATAATGAATTTGACTAAAATTATGTGAAAGAAATGGTTGCATTGCTTGGCAAAATGAATCATGAAAAATAATCGCCTTAGGTAATGAAACCGAAGAAACAGCAGTAATCTTAGTTTTTTCATCTTGTAAAATTATGTCGATTTTCTCGACACAATTATTAATAAGATAAGGTACAGTTTCCCTAAAATAATTTCTTAATGCCAACATCGCTGCTAAATCCCCGCCAGGCTGATTTCTTTCTTTATAGTCAATGCATCTATAGGAGATTGGTTTAACATTATGAAACCACTTACCAATAGTATCAATTGTTGTAACATAACCAATATAGGCTCCCAAAGAATTCCAGTGGGTATCTGTTTTAAAAAAAGCAGTCCAAGTTTTTTGGCATTAATTAATGACTCACGCAAATCCAATACTTCAACATCAGAATATTTCTTCATGTATTCTATCAGCTGGTCGAGCCTACCTTTGGAGGTTACACGATGAATATTCGGCAAAAATTCGGAATAAATGCTCTCCTTGTCGGGAGCTACTACAAATAGGAATCTAATTCCCCTCTGCGCCAACCAGTCATGATGTTCTTGCAAAACGGAACGACATGCCTTCAATTCATCATCAGTGAACGGCTTAGTACCGCGATAATACAGATCAATAATCCGTTCACCTGGTTGTCCATCATAAAAAAGCCACCCATCCTTGCCCAGAATGACCTGTGAAGATGGCGATACTCTTAGTGCTAACATAACCAAGCTGTTCAGCCGAACCAGTTCATTCCTGAATCCGAAGTGATCATTAAAATACTTCTCATAATTCTTGATATAATGTTGAACTGAACCATTGAAAATGGGAATTTCAGCGAGTTTCCGATTTTCTTCGCTATTGGGTATCCATTGAAATCCTGATATTTTTAAAATTATGGAAGATGAAATTATTAACAAGAAACAAACAATCAAAACGAAAGGAAATGTATCACGAAACCTTTGCATCGGATCAAAACCTATAGCAAGTAAAGGTTCCGTCGCCTAGAAGGCTGTGGAGCCTTCACTTCGATATGATAGCCAACCAAACCTGATAATATCGAACCCATTTTGGCAATCATCATCCTTTGAAATTATGATCATCATCGATGGATATGGTTAAGGCGTTGGACGTATCTTTTTCCGATAGCATCTGGAGAAAAGAAAGATCGAATCGTCCATTGACCTTTGGCTGCAATTTCCCGATACAGAGAACTATCTTCCACAATTCGTCTCATTTGCCAGGCGGCATGATCGACATCCGCCTCCGCCCATTGATGCCCCTTGTTGTAGGGTCCGATATCTTCCTGTATCTCGATCAGTTCATATTTCACGGGAATTGAATTTTCTGCGTTCATGAAATCCATGTTCCCAGACCAACCGGTTGCAATTACCACCTTTCCGAGATACATGGATTCGGCAAGGCCAAGCCCAAACCCTTCGGCGCGGTGTAACGAAAGAAAGCAATCACAAAGGTTTTCCAGACAATAGATTTCTTTCCGACTCAGCGTTTGATCCATCAGCACCATATTGTCATGCCCCTGAACCCAGGACTTCAGCTCCTCATATTCTTCTGGGCACCGATCGCCATTTTGACTCTTGATTACAAGGCAGACATCGTCCATACTCCCAAATGCCTTATCGAATGCTTGCAGCGCAGCCCTGGGGTTTTTCCTCGCCCGCACCGATAAAAAATCAAACATTGTCAGGAAAAGAAACTTATTTTCCGGTAACCCCAAATCCCTTCTGGTCAAATCCAGCTCCATCGAAATATCGATTGCATGCGGCATGGTGATGACCGGAATGGGAGCCTTCAGGGCAATGGCATGTTGAATGAAGGTGGAAGGTACCCATATTTCCTGAACATATTGAAAGGCGTAGGCCCACTTATCCGGAAATTCCGGCAATTCCCAAGCCCAATACCCGATATTGTATTTTCCTTCGAAAAAATCCTGGCCGAGGGTTTCCCAGGCAACCTGCATTTGATCAGCGTTAATGTGCAACAGATTGACCGGAAAAGGATTATCCTCAACGATATGATGCTTATAGCTCTCGTCGGATTTCCGGCACACATTACCAACCGTAAAATCCACCATAGCAAAAGGTATCCGGGCTGCATCACAACAGGCGGCAGCAATCCGGGCCGATTGCCCCACCCCATGTTCCGAAGTGACATAACCGGTAATGTTGATGCCTTCCACTGCTCGAGCCTTGTGCCGATACGGCGATTGTGAATCGCTGAAATTCAGGATGCAGTAATCGTTTACCTCGATTCTGCCGATTCTCACGGATAGTTTCCGCCGATCCTCATTGATCTCCAGTTCGGCAGGAACGAACACCTGATTGGCGCATAGCCGAAGAACGCCTTCTTCACATTCCTGCTCAATCAAGAGGGTTCTGTCAAATTCACCGCTATCCTCAAAAGCGATTGAACCGACGGTAACATCATTGATTCGAATATCCAGAACCAGATCCTTCCCGCATGCCTTGCGGTGAGGAGCCCCATCGTAATTCCCGATCAGGCGGAGCCTATCTCCCTTCTGGACACGGCCGACCCTGACCCATCCTTCCTGAGACATCCAGGCCAAGCCTGCTTTCATGTTGCCTGGATGGTAAAAGCCTCCATAGGATACTCCCCTCGCCTCCCTCCGATCGTCCTTATGATTACCCGTCTGAATGCGCTGATAGCCTGATCGGTCCTCGAAATCTCGAAAAAAATTTCGATGAATCGAAGGCAACCATTTTCCAAGCCGCCCCAACAGAAAAAACCAGAACAACCCCGAAATTCCAACCCCAATTTTTCTGCCTTCTTTAGAAAAACGAAGTCTCGCCAGAATTTCGATCTTCGAGAGCCCTTTTCGCAAAGCCGACAAATAATGGTCGAGACCTGACGGATCGGCAGGCCGACGCAAAATCCCGCGGTATGCGTTGACAATGAACTCCTTGTCGTCATACTGCAGAAACTCGCCAATCCGATATTCATCCTTCTGCTTTAAAACGATATTCATTTCCGGTTTCCCGGAGGAAACCGCCAGCTTCGAAAGATCCTCTCTGACAGGTAGGATGAAGCTATCATCGAATCGATGATCGATACCGGCACCCTGAGCAAACCAGTTGGCATACCCCCAGCGATCCTTTTCCTGAATATCCGGGAAACACAGCCTTAAATCCTTCCTACGGTTCCACACCGTTTTCATCAGTTCGGTAATGATCGGGTTTCCACCGGATATGCCATTTGCTGGCAAGTTATAGATCGCTTTGTTAGCAAATGGGTTTTCTCCTGCCAGCTCCTGCAGGTGGGGATTTTCCCGATAGCAGATTCGGATCAAATCGTTCAAAGGGGTCCCATCGTCAAACTGGTTGAAGGCATACCGATAGGCCGAACATTCCTCCAGACCGTTCTGTTTGACTGTATTACAGTACTGCTCCACAAGTTTTCTCGCATCCCCGATTTCTGATAACCGATAACGATTTTGATGTTTGGAAAAATCTTCAGGCTGCATTGGATTGATCCCACTGAAGTGGAAAAAGACAAGCGGCTCACCGTTCACCCAATAGTCCCCCTTCCTGAGCTGGACCCGGCGGTGTTTCAGGTTCCAGTAAGCCACGTTGTAGCCAGGGTGCCTCAGAATTCGAACATCTTCAAACATGCCAGGAACCAAATCGATCCACTTCTGATCCGTAAACAGGCCGGCATCCGGATCAACGATGGCCTGGAACTCGAGCTTCTTCTGCCACCAGGGCAAAAACGCATCCACCTGGGGATGCCGGTTCAAGGCAATAAAGCCAAGATTGTAAACGCCGGAACGCATGATATCCAATTCCGTCGGACGCAGATCGTCATCCAGAAAGCCTGTCAGATGCGGTGTGAGCACAATCGACGCCCCTTGATCCAGCAGATCTTCGACAGCATTCAACCGGCGATATACATAGATATCCGGATCCATATAAATCACCCGCTGACTCCCACGCTCGAACAACCATTCACACATCCAGGGCTTGACCGCTGTGTTCAGTTCCAGGATGTTGTATCGGAAAAGGAATTGTTTGAAATTCGGCAATGGCAGGGAACATACATCGATGATTGTACAGTTCTCCCGAGCCGAATTGAACGTTCCGTCATGTTCATCCACCAGCAGCACATACCTGTCCCATTCCGGATGAGCCGAGGCCAAGGAGTTCATTAAGGTTCTGGCAAAATGGAAGTAATTCCTAGATACAATTGTGAATACCGATGTTATCATTTATCGCTTCCGGTTTGATTTAAATGGCCACTTGTCCCGATGGTATCCATCGATTCACGACATCGATAATGATTTCTTTCATGCAGTTTACCTCTTGCGCACCTATATAAATAAACCACAAGACAAATTCATATCGATTTTCACCTAAGGGATCCGGATATGCTTTCTGCAAGTCCGTTCTATTACGATAAATGTTCATCATATAATTATTGACTACCGGATTCGATGTTTGAGCAATCAACGGCTTGGATGCTACTGCACCTTGTCCCTGTCCATCAACATTGCCATCCTCCCTAAACCACGTGATTTTCTTTTTTCGATTAGCCAGTTTTTGAAACAACGGTACTCCAGGCATTACCATATCTGTTTCAGCAGGCATCGTAGCCCAGTGAACAAATGATTCCCTCATAGTCTCGGTAAAAAACTCACCCAAATCATATTCTTTCTTGGCTTGATGAATAAACCACTCGATGAACGAAATCCGGTCTTTTCCGTGCAAATCTGGAAAGGCGCTCTGAACATCCCTTCTTTGATCATAGATATATTTGGCTAGTCTGGATATCCCAGGCCTCTCTGAATATGACGTTCCCGTCTCGTCCATCAACGCATTTACATAATGTAGAAAGCTTTGTTTTTCCTCTGCATCGAGAGGATCGGGCCACTGCCGTTTTTGGCTTTCTGATAGGTCGATGTAAAATGCTACCACCACTACCGGAATGGGCAATCCGTTGCTGAAAGTGGACATGCCCAGAAACGGGTTCCGGAATTTTCGCTCTTTGGCAGGAAGCGTTGTTAATGGATCATCCTTTTCCATTGTGTACCCCAAACACCTCAGTTGAGCAGGATAGGGGGGGTAGGACTTGAATATATCAATGTGTTCGGCTGGTAATTCCTTTCTCCAATCTCCAACCCGCCCCTTTCGAAAAAACTTGCTGTCATTACCCGGATATTTTCGTAACAAGTTAATATCGCATTTTTCAATCGCGCGATCAATATCCCCTTGAGATACGATAGAAATCTCATCTGTCAGTTTTTTAAGCGCTTCAAACGGATCCCGCCATAAATCCTCATATCGAACGATAATGGACTTTCCGGAAAGTAACCACAGGACATTCATTTGAACATCCAGAAAATAGGCCTCCTTCAGATAACGCGAAATGCTTTCCGTCTCATCCTGCCGCTCAGTACAAAATACCTCAATCAATTCTTTAGGCATATCCGGAGAATTCCGATAATTATTCACATAATATTTCAGGGAAACCAGTACATCAGCAGGATGCCGTATACATGTTACCAGTGTAACTGAATTGCTCTGAGCCCATTCGATCAAATCAATTTTAGGGATAAGATGAGCCTGGGAAATCCAATTGGAACCAAGGCCATGAACCGATTCATCGTAAATGCTCGTTGGAAAATCAACTATCGGCAGACGATACACTGCGGACAAAAGATTCTTTGTCCATGTATTTCCTGTTTTCGCCTGACTGACGATCAATATTTTCATAATGCCTACCTCAACAATGAGTTGATAGCTGCACTCCATCGTACAAGAATTTGTTGTTTCAATTCATTCAACTCCTTTTCGAGCAAGGAATTGCGACCGGTTAGAATCGAAATTTCCTCATGCTTTTCATCGAGAAGTTGCTGCAAGGATTCGTTATAGGATTGTTTTTTATCAAGCGTGCACCGCAGGCTCTCATTGTATTCATCCGCTGCTGACTTCGCTTCCCGTAGCCTCCCCGATTCCTCCTCCCATTGCTGATGCTTCCGCTCCAGCTCCTTCTTCAACGACTCTGCATAACCTTCTTTCTCTTCCAATGCCTTGCGCAGCGACTCGTTGTACCTTTCCTTCTCCTCCAATGTCAACCGCAGGCTCTCATTGTATTCATCCGCTGCTGACTTCGCTTCCCGTAGCCTCCCCGATTCCTCCTCCCATTGCTGATGCTTCCGCTCCAGCTCCTTCTTCAACGACTCTGCATAACCTTCTTTCTCTTCCAATGCCTTGCGCAGCGACTCGTTGTACCTTTCCTTCTCCTCCAATGTCAACCGAAGGCCCTCATTGTATTCATCCGTTGCTGACTTCGCTTCCCGCAGCGACAGGGCATATTCGGTCTGTTCTCTCAATCGCTTGTATACTTCCTCGATATGCTCCTGATAAACCTTCAGCAGAACACTGTAAGGAAAACAACAGGCCTGACGTATCTGCTCCACCTCTGACAGCACCGCCTGCCTTTGCTCAGTGGTTTTCAATGTTTCATACAGCTCGACAACTTTTCGGTACCCATCGATTTGATCGAAGTCATTCTCTTCATTGAACCGATGATGCCGGAGGTTGGCATCGACAATTCCATGGACTTCAAGGCGATTTTGTTCCTCAATGTGCAGCCCCAATTGATTCAACACCCACTCGATCTGATTCTCTGGATGATGCAGAAAATCGGCATAATCGAGAAAACAACGTCTTTTTCCTCTCGTCCACTGTTCCGCATCAAGAAGATGGAGCTTGTACAGATGTAGAGCCTTTTCAGCGGAAAATCGATCCCTCTTCATCAAGGACCGCATCACCTCCCCCGGATGACGGAGCACGACAACATAAAAAGCATCTATTCGAAGTCGTTCAAGCAATTCAATCCAAAGCGGCAGCAGCCGGCAAAGCCTCGGATCCTTCATGCCCCAGATCGAGGCATCCGAAAAATCACGACAGATCACCTCCCGAAGCCTTTCCATTGCCTGTTCACATTCCCCTGATCGTTCCCAGGCATCCGGAAGCATCCGCACGTCATCCCATGAAGAGTCGAGCTGCATCAGCAAATCATTGTGAATCTGAACGATGTCGATATGCTCCCAGAAGCCCTTGTCGTTCACACCCGGCTCGGGTGGCATGAGCCGCTTTCCAAAATCGATGCCGCAACTTGCCAGAGCTCCGGCCACGGCCGACGTGCCGCTTCGATGCATCCCCAGAACCAGAACCGCTCGCTGACGTTTGTTTTCTTTTTCCATGTTATCTTCCAGGGGTATCAGTCTTTCTTCTTCTCACCTTTTCAACCAAGACCGGCTGGCCCAGGTAGAATCCGTTATTTTCCTAAATGCGAAAACAAACCCACAAATAGACGATCAGGCCCATACCCAACCAGGTCCATCGAAACCATCCCGGAATATCGACCCCGGATCGTCCCAGAAGCAGCACCCCACTCACCTGAAAATCCACCGTCACACGCAGGTATCCCCAAATATCTTCCCAGATGTCTTTTGAAAAAAAGATCAACCCGATAACCCATATCATAGTTGTCACAGCGGCAAAAAACACGACCGGATCTTCCCCGCCCCTGTTGATCGGTTCCACCACTGATGGCCAACCCTGCCATTTCCCCGTAAGCCGTTGCAGCCCAAACCATTCTGCCGCATCCCCTCCTCCCCTCTCTCCGCCCCAATGCAGCCCGATGACTCTCAGCCCGAATCCAGCCAAGCACATGATCCAGATAACGCCCATCGCCCAAAGGGCAAAATCCACAATTGGATACCGATGGGCATTCAGTACAACACTCTGGACGATCCCGGCGAAAGGAAAGGCAAAATCCGCGCTTCCGGCCAAACCCGAAACCCCTGCCCGTTCATGCAGCACCCATTTCCACAGCAAAATCACACCCGCAGGAATTCCATAGGCGATCCCTTTCAGACCATCCGCAAGCCTTCTTGTCCGAAGGACCCCGATCATCTCCCACAACGCCACAGCCATCACCCCGACAAGGGCTGTTTCCTTGGCCAGAACGGCGGCCACACCAGCCAGCACGGCAAGGAGCCTTCGGTTTCGATCGTAGCCGTACCAGCAGAGCAGCAGAAAAAATACAGCCGTGATCTCCGCACAACTGCGGCCGAAGGACATCCACAAGCCGCCGAGCGTCATGGCCAGCAGCATGGATTCCCCCCGAAAGCCCGCCAGTTCCCCAATCAAACCGATCACACCGACCAGAAGCAGTCCATTAACACCTACCATCGCCCAGGCCGTCCACCCCTGTTGCCCCAGAGACAGGACGTGGGCGAGAACGGGAAACCCGATCCGCTGCCATCGCCAGTCCAGCCGATCGATCGAAATTCTCAAACCCGTTTTTTCAATGCGAAACGGATCGAGAGCCATCCGGAAAAAGAACTGCCCGTCATATCCGGCGCCGGGATACACACGCAGCGGAACCGGCAATTCGGCAGAATCGACAAAGCGATCTCCTGCAACGATAAACCGCCCCACCCCGTCCGGACCCGATCGAAGCCCTGCGCACACCAGCACGAGCAATGCCATGAGGCCCATCCCATAACGAGGTGGGAAGGATTTCGAAATGGTATTCATTGAACCCGACGAGGACAAAGGCTTTTCTTTCTTCCTCAGTGCGCCTCTGCATCCTGTGGATGCATATCCATGCTCTTGTAACGCTCCAGCACGGTTTTGCTGTCTCCCTCCGCCTGGGTTTCTCCGTTTTCGATCCAGACGACCCGGTCGCACAGGGATTCGACCTGCTGCAGGTTGTGGGAGACCAGCACGACGGTCTTTCCGTTTTTCATTTTATGCTGCAGGGCATCGGTCGCCTTCTGCTGAAACCGATAGTCCCCTACCCCCAAAATCTCGTCGATCAGCAGCACATCGGGTGCCAGTTCCAGCCCGATGGAAAATCCGAGCCGGGATCGCATGCCGGAGGAATAGGTCTTGATCGGGTTGTCGATGAAGGCCTCCAGTTCGCTGAAGGCGATGATGTCATCCATCCGGCTGTCGATATGGGATTTGGGAATTCCGAGATACAGCCCGCCCAGCAGGATGTTCTCCCTTCCGGAAAGCTCCGGATCGAACCCCACCTGCATGCCCAGAAGCGAAATGACGATGCCTTTACGGATATGGATTCGGCCGGCATCAGGCTTCAGGATGCCGCACATCAGCTTGAGAATGGTGGTTTTGCCTGCACCGTTTCGGCCGATGATGCCCAAGGTTTCCCCTTGCCGAACTTCGAAGCTGGAGTTGCGCAGGGCATGGTAGGGTTTGAAGCGGAAGAGCCCCTGCTTGATGTGATAAGTACAGCGGACGTTTTCAAATCGGATCAGAACGGAATCGGTGTTCATACGACAATCTTCGGATAGATGTGGCCGAATCGCCTCACGAGCAGCAGGGCAAGTGCAAGGATCAGGATGGCGCTTGCAAAAGATGCCCCCAGATAGACCCAGTCCGGCCACTGCCCCTCCATGAGGATGATTCGGTAATTGCGGATTAGTCCTGCCATCGGGTTGAGGTAGACATATTGGCGGTGGATCGGTATGACCGTTTTATCGATGTCGAAGAAAATCCCGGACAGAAAGAACAGCAACTGGAGGCCCGCAGCGATGATGAATTTCAGGTCCGGGAAAAACGGGACAATGGCGGCCAGCAGGATGCCGATACCGATGATGAACAGAAACTGGATGAAAAGGAGCAGCGGCAGGCAGAGCCAGGGGATTTTAATGGGCATGCCGTAACAGATCAGGAAAACGATGAGAATGAGGACGATGAAAACCTGTTTGACAAAGTCCTGGCACACGGTGGCGATCGGGAAAAAAGCCTTGGGCAGATTCATCTGCGCCATCAATACCTTCGAATGCAGGATGCTGAGCGAGCTGTTCTGCAGCGAACGGTTGAACCAGGCCCAGAACACGATTCCGATCAGCAGAAAGGGGACATAGTTCGGTGTTCCCTGCTTCATCAGGATGGCGAACACCACGTAATAGATCAGCATATCGAGAATGGGCTCGATGAACCACCAGAGAAAATGCAGGTAGAAAAGTCGAAGCTCGTGGGTGAGACGGGCACGAACGGTGTGAAACAACAGATGAATGAGCTGACGGGTTCGAGAAAGCATGGGTGCAAGCGACGATTCCAATGGGATTTGACGCGGCCGTGGCAACGGCGCTCAACGTTTGCAGCCATTGGCCACTTCCGGCGGCCTTGGATGCTTGCCAGAAGTTTAATGCACTTCAAACCCCATGTCACGGACTTTTTGCAGTTGGGCGGGGTCGAATCGGCCAGAATCATGGTTTCGGAACCGGCCGATGCTCGAAGGTGGGCGGATCAGGTGGCGCCATTGCATTACCGTTTCCGGATAGATGCCGAGAAATTGCGCCAGGGATAGGAGCGTGTTTCGGGTATCGAGGCAGAGTGCCTCGAACCGCAGCGGAAAAAATCGATTCGGGCCAAATCGCCGCCCGGTATCGATGGCCGCCTCATTGGCCCGGATCCAGTATTCGAGAGTGGCCTCCTCGCGATTTTGCCTCAGCCATTCGCCATCCACCCCGAAATGCGGACCCCAGTTGTGAACCTGTGCCTGGTTGCTGCTGTACACCATGTCAAGACCGTTTCGCATCAGCAGGATGTACCGGCCTTCCGGAAAAAACCTGAGAATCTCCGAAAGATACAAATGGGTATTCGGTTCCTTCCAGCCCCAGCCGCAGCAATCGGTATCGGCAGGCAGTCCCCGGGATGACCAGATTCGTCGAAACCGCTCGATGGCCCACTGCCCGCGGCCGTTTCCGTTCCAGTCGTGCCCGTTGCGGTAGATATCGATCGTTGCCTGCAGCAAAAAAACGATATCCCCTACGGAATACGCCCTCCTGCCTTCCAGCACGGAGCGGCGCAACAACCTCAGCCCGATCCGGCATTTGCGCCACCTTCTCCGGCCGATGCGGCGATACCAGGCACTTCGTTTGAACAGCAGGGTAAAGGACAGCAAATCGTTCGATTCATTCAGATCGTTTCCGATGAACCACCCTATTTGATGGATAACCTCCGCCAGCGCCCGAGTTCCGCTGCCACCGACTCCTCCGATGATGACGGGTGCACTCCCTCGCCATCCGCCGTGTGGGTAGTCAAACGATGTTCGATCATTTGGCATTTATCCATCCCGAAAACGCTTCTTAAACCAACAGACACTCACTGAAAATGGTGTTATTTAAATTCAGCAAGTCATTCCCTTTTTTCAATCATGGAGTCCCTGGTCCCCTGTCTGATCAGTGAAGGGGATCTTGGTGCAGTACAGAATTCCAAACCCGGAACTGGAATGGCGCGCCATGAATTAAGCTTGTTCCGAATCCATCATTAATTTGTGCTGTACGAAAAAAGGCCATGCCCTGTTTGCAGAGCATGGCCTTTTGATTGTGCGATATTAACAAGAAACCACGGATGGTTTACAGACCACCTTCTCCAAAGTTAGAGTTATACACGACATTGTTCAAGCCATCCGGACTTTTCTTGACGTTGCTGACGAGCGCTCGCACCGTCTCTACTGCGAAATCCAAACGCACGGGATATACACCGCCAAACCTTGCGGCAATATCGGCACCGCTCAGTGTAATTGTCTCATTACTGTGAAGAATAATCGGTGGAAGGCCAGCGAGTTCCTGCATCAGGTTGCCTGCTGCATCATATCCGGTGATATGGACAACACCACCATTGGCACCAAGGCTTCCATACGTATCCGTAATTTTGATGGTGTTGTACGGCCCTGTTGAATTTGCCCTGAAGCTGACACCATTTCGCACAATTTCATAATTTTGGGTCGGACCGTAAAAGGATGTGGGAAGCCAATTGCCCGCTTCACCCAACTCTTCCACTTTAATCGTAAACGTGCGTGCAACTTGCTGCGTCGTCCCGTTAAGATTAAAGGTAAGCGCAAATGCCTGAGCACCACCAACTGCCCATGCAAGTGTATTCACGGCATAAGCCTTGTTACCAATAATCTTGAATTGATTGGCAACGCCGGTAGTAATATCACCCGTTTCAGTTGAGCCCGTTACAAAACCTGCTGTTGCACCCAGAGTTGCGATACCTGTAAAGTCTCCCTCAACGGTAATCAAAACTTTGTTTACTGCAAAAGGAAGGTTCGGATAATCAGTACCACCAACAGCACCCTGGTGTGTGATGGTAATGGGGATAGGAGTGCCTGCTGTAAGATTACCTACAAATTTGGTATAGGGTCCTGACCCTGCAGCAACGTCTGCAGTATCTTTTTGCCCAGTTACTAGAACGGCCATAGCGTCTCTCGATGCAAATGGATAAACTGCAGGGCTCACAGCATTCGCCAAGGAATCATCCTTGTTTCCGATCTGAACCCCCATTTGGGTAGTCATGTTCAAGATGATATCCGCATTCCCCCCTCTCGGAATGCTTCTCAAATCAAACATGGCAGCACTTACATTCAGTGTAATTGTAGATGCTGCGGGAATCGGCGAATCAACGCGGAATACGGCTTCCGTGTCACCAGCATTCCCACCGCTCAGAAGTGCTGGGGGGTTTACTACAGCAGGAACAACCGTAAGAGTCGGTAGAGGTGTACCATCAAATTTCAAACCATTTGTGAGCGTGATTCTAATAATGTCCTGATTCAACAATCCGCTTCCTGCCGGGACCGTAATGACTGCGTTTGCAGAACCAGCCGCATTGGTTAACTGAGCAGGTACTGCACCATACAACGCCTTTACAGTTGGTGGCACCGGAGCAGTCCACCATCACGCTGCCATCGCGCTCGTGGCGAAGAAGGTCATGCACACCATCATAACGAGCCACAAACTTGCTTTTTTCATCGAATTCCTCCTTTTTGGATAATGTTTTATAGAACATCGCGTTACATCAATACCGGAATCTTGTATCAATCCGTGCGTCCATCCCCCCTTTCATTCAATGACCAATCCGTTGGTTTCACTTTTCACCAATATATTGCACTTACCATTAGCAATGCCTTTCATGTTTGTCAACAGAAACCTGCAGCCTTCCTCTCGGGCAGGGTCCTATCAGCGCTCATTCGGGCCTGGTCTCCATATATTTAAAAGCGGAATACATCGCATCCCGCATTTCATCGATCTGCTGGGTGGTGCGCACGATCCGGGGGGTGATCATGACCACCAACTCCGTGCGATCCTTCGATTTGCTAGTGGTTTTAAAGAGATAGCTCAACCCGGGGATATCTCCCAGAATAGGAATCTTGACCTCCGTCTGGCTGTTGTTCTCCTTGATCAGGCCGCCCAGAAGCACCGTCTGCCCGTCTGCAGCCACCACTTCGGTGGACACCGTCCTGTTCAGAATGAGTGGCGAGCTGATGTTGGACGTGGTGTTCGTCTGCGCTTCGCTGACTTCCTGGCTGATTTCAAGGGTCACGATATTTTCGGCCTGCACCGTCGGAGTGACTTCGAGGCTGACGCCCGTGCTGCGGTATTGCACCGATCGGAGAATTCCCGTCGTGCCGTCCGTAATGACGGATCCCGAGGCCGCTTCGCTGGTGATGATGGGCACCTCGGTTCCAACCACCAATTGGGCTGTCATGCCGTCTCGCACCGTAACCCTGGGGCTGGAGAGAATTTTGACCAGATTGTCGGTGGCAAGGGCATTAAGCAGCAGCCGATATTTCTGATAGTCGGAAAGCACCGTGTAGTTGAACACATTGCCGCCAAGCTGCAGCTTGTTGTAGGTGCCCATGTTGCCGACAACGTTCTTGTAATAGTTCTCGATGAACCATTCCAGCCCGTATTTGAGATCGTCTTTCAGAGTGACTTCCGCGACTGTGGCTTCCAGTATCACCTGAACGGGCATGATGTCAAGCCGTTTCAGCAGATTTTCAAGAATCCGGTATTTTTGCTGCGAAGCATAGACGATCAGCGCATTCTTCTTGTCGTCCACAGTCACCGAAACATCTTCCATCAGCAGCTTCTGCTTTTCGGGCGTGGCCGTTTTTTCCGTCTCCTTTTCCTGATCCTTCTTCTGAACGGTCTCACGGGCCTGCGAGAGAGCGCCCATGCCGCGCATACCGGTTTTCATCGAACTTTGCGAAGGCCTTTTGATGACGCTCTTGGGCTTCTCCTTTTTTTCGGGAGCTGTCACCTGAACAATGTAGGACAGTGTCTGGCCAAGCTCCGAGGCAAGGCAATTCTTCGGGATATAAAGAAAGAACTGTTTCTCTTCGCCTTCGGCCGGAACATCGAGCTGCTTCACCCAGAAGGCTGCCCGATCGAGCCACCCTTTTTCGGCAGCAAACACGATGAGCCCGCCGCGCTGCTCGAGCACCGAAATTTGCACTCCTTTCTGGCCGGGGCTTTTGGCAACGGGAATCCCTTCCTGCGTCAGCAGCTCGGCAATTTTATCGGCCATATCCACGGCCGTCCAGTAGCTCAGCGTGAACATCGCCACAAACCGGCCTTTCATGGCCGGCCGATCCAGAAGCTCCACGGTCCGGACCACGGATTCCACCTGCTCTCGGGAGCCTGTGACCACAAAGACATTTTCTCGCAAATCGGGAATGACCGACATCCCCTGGGAGCGGGGCATCATGGAAAAGATGGCTTCCACATCGGCATATTTCAGTGGAATGACCTGCAGCACTTGGCCGGAAGTGACGGGAATATCCTCCACTTTCTGGCCGATGCCGACGGTGATCCGACGATCCTTTTCCCCCGAAACCAGATAGAAGATGTTGTCCTTCCCGTAGACCGTGATGCCGTTTTGGGACAGCACCCCGCGCATCACGTCGAAGAGCTGGGCTTCGCTCACTTTCTGGCTGAGCTTGAGGGTGATGGGCCGCTTGAGATCTTTCAGTTGCGAGTCGATGACATAGTTGACCCCGAGCATTTCCGAAAAGACATGATGAATGAGCTGATCGAGGGGCATTTCGTCGATGACGGCCGTGAGCATCTTCTCCTTGCTGAAATGGGTCTCGAGAAGCGGCTCTTTGGGCGTCTCTTCCAGCAGGTCGCCGAAAGGCTGCAGCCGGCGCTCCTGCGTAGGGCTGCGACGGGTTTCGCCATGGATGTTGAGCGCATCTTCGTCCAGCGGCTTTTGGGGCGCCGAGACCGCCGATGGGTTTGCCGCATACACCGGAACCCGGATTTTTTCATTGACGCGCTGGTTGGGCCCGGTGCAGCCTGCAGCGATCATGGCCAGAACGATGGCTGCAGGCCAAAGGCGCGATCGAAAGAAACATCCCATGTTATCCGGTTTTCACAGAAAGGGTGAGGGTTTTGTACATGCGCAGTTCGATGGCCGGCTGCTCGGGCCCAGCCAGGATCACCCGATCCGGCTCGATGGCCCGAACGGTTTTTCCGGCAATGGCGGCTCCCACCGTGACCTTCGCCCACACTTCGTCTTTGGGCGAGACGGCCCCCTTCTTGCTTGTGGCAGCGGGCGCGCTCGACAGATAGGCCGTGCGATGGCCATTCTCGATGAAGATGCCCCGAATCCGGATGGTTTCTTCCCGCTCGGGGGGAACCTTCAGGTTTTGGGCAAGAGCCTCCGCATCCTGCCCGGCGCCGGTGTCAGGCGATTCGATGGGAATGCCGAAGAATCGTTTGGGTGTGTCGATCCCGCTCAGTGGAACACGCTCGAAGGCAGACGTCTGCACGGTTGGGGGATTTTCGGCAACCCGGCCCAGATGCTGCAGGCGATAGGCCCAGAGCATGAGGTGCGCGCCAAGCAGCAGCGCCAGAAATCCGTTTGCGATCCACACCCATTTCATGCGTCGAATCCTTGGTAAAACGGCATCAGGATGCCTTCACGGCCTTGACCCCGAGGGCCGTCACCTCGAGGGTGAGCCCGACCCGTTCCCCCTTGCCGGCAGTGAGCAGCTTGAGGGTTTCGATGCCGATGAAACGCTCGTAGCCTTCGATGCCCGCCAGAAAGCTCAGGATGTCGCCGGGAGCGCCGTCGCAGGTGATCCGGATCGGCGCCAGAATGACGGGCCCGTCTGCGGCATAGAGCCATTCGGTGTTCACGATCTTGATCCGGAACCGCTGGGCCAGCACCTCGATGTCCTTCTGCAGGGCAAGCTGCACGGCC
The DNA here is from genome assembly GCA_964549995.1 of uncultured Desulfatirhabdium sp. Taxonomy (GTDB): domain Bacteria; phylum Desulfobacterota; class Desulfobacteria; order Desulfobacterales; family Desulfatirhabdiaceae; genus Desulfatirhabdium. The sequence goes on from CAZJXF010000024.1 coordinate 19,569, forward strand.
TGGGGATCGGCGGCATCCGGATAGGCATAGGAGCGGATCCGATCGAGCGATGCCTTTTCCTTCTGGAGGGCAGCCTTCAGGGCATCCCCGTTCTGGAGCAGGAAGCGCTTTTTTTCGATGGATCGGTGGATGCGGCCGATGATCTCGTAGTGATCCTGCGTCCATTCGTCGAAAGGCATCCAGAAGAATTTCAGGACGATCAGGAGAAGACAGGCACCCAGCCCGATCCGAACCCTCGGCGTCAACGCCGTCATGGAAAAGCCTTGCATGAGCTGCATGTTTGCCATATCCGGACGGAGAACACAAGAGGAATTCGTGGACGGTGGGCAGTGGGCAGTCGGCAGTGGGCGGTGGGCAGTGGGCAGTGGGCAGTGGGCAGTGGGCAGTGGGCAGTCGGCAGTCGGCAGTGGGCGGTCAAAATCGCGCCTATCCTTCCCTTTTCCCTATTGCCTTTGCGCCATCATAAACCATACTCAACGTGAACGCATCGTAGTCGGTGGCCTTTTCTTTTCGAAGAGGGGCGCTGAAGCGCACGTTCCTGAACGCCGGATGGGCGGAAAAGGCTTCCAGCAGGGCGGTGCCGTTCGGGGTTACGCCGCTCAGCTCGATCTGGGAGCCGGAAATGGTCGTCTGATAGATGCGGGTATTTTCCGGAAGGATTTCGTTGATGGTCATCAGAAGCGTCGTTCGAGGCACGTAGCCGCCAAGCCTTTCCAGCAGACCACGTTTCTGGGCAGCTACGGCATCGATCTGCCGCTGAACGTCGAGGAGCCCCTGAACCTGGGTTTCGATCCGGCGGTTTTCGGCAGTCAATCGATTACCGGTTACCTCGAGCATGGCATAGAGAATGCCGCTATACACCAGAAACAGACCGGCAGCCACACCGGCAGCGAGGCGGATTTCGCGGGCATCCAGGGAAAGGGACATTTTCTCGAAACGCAGAAAGGGTGCGATCTGGATCGGAGAAAGCCGCAAAAAGGCATCGGCCAGTTGCCGAAAGAAGCTGTCACGATCCGGTACGATTCGGGTTTCATAGGCAAGGGACTGGCCGCCCAGCATCCGGCAGAACCCTTCCCGATCCACGGTGTCGTCTGCGGCATCGATGCTTCGCGAAAGCCGCCACCGATCGATGCCCATCCAGAGCCGCTCCTCGTCGAATGCGGCATGAATCAGGGTCTCCGGTCGCTCCGCCCCCAGGCTGAACAGGGCTGAAACCGGTATCCCCACCCATGCCCCAAGCCTTCTGCAGAGGCTTTCGGCGTCCGGATGAACGAACCACAGGTTCACCCGACATCCGCCGGAATCGAGATCGACTTTCCGGATCAGGATGCGATCCGTTTCGAAAGGGCAATAACTGGGCATGTCCATCCGGATGGCCGATCGAATGTCGCGCAGCGAAGAGAAGGCGAAATACTGCACACTCTCGTGATAGTGCGCCTTGCCCAGCACAACGACCCGGGCCGGTTTGGCGGCGGCCGCATCCACCACGACCTCCACCTGGCCTGGCCGGCAGCGATACAAGCGTTTTCCGACGTAGAGAAACGATCGCCAGAAGCGCTGCCAGAACCATGTCGGAATCATCGTTTCCATTCAGCCACCCAATACGGGCCTCCCTGCCGCCCGCCTTTGATCACCGTGACATCGATGCGCTCCACAGCCGTCTCCTCCCGGGCTTCAATGGCAACCCGTATCCATCCGTAGGTTTGGAAGACGACATCCTCGGATGGCCGGATTCCCGTAAGCCCCTGAAAGACCCAGGGAGTGAGCACCCGCTGCTCGCGCTGCTGCAGGATCGATTGAACCTGCGAATCGTTCTTGAGGATCGTCCGCAGGGCCGCCTCGTCCATCGTCAGAAAATTGGTGGGCCCGGGCCGCCAGTACACCATTTCGGGCCAGATCGTCTCCCAGAGCTTCGGATCGACGTCCTTGAGCAGATACAGCTCGTCAAGGCACTGGATATAGAAATTTCGCGGCACATAGGCGAGGCCCGCCCTTCGGTAGTCGAAGGCTTCCGCCCCGTTGACCCGGCGAAAATCGTCGGCGTCTTGCCAGTCGAGCAGCTTGTCGAGCCAGTAGGCGTCTTTTCGAAACGAAAAGGAAGAAATCTGCGGCCGGCTGAGCACCTCCAGGTCCTGGGCATGAAAGAGCGGCGAGAACATGCCCGACAGATCCCGCAGTTTCAGCACCACATCCCCCGGCAGGTTCACCGCCTCGCCATAGAGGTTCCATCGGACGAGTTTTCCATCGTTTTCCCAGAAGGCCATGGCATAGGGCTCGAAATATCCGGTGCACAACCGGAAGAGCACATCGTTCAAGGCGCTGTGAGCCTTGAGCGAAGCGATGCTTCTCAGGCGGATTTCCCGGGTGATATCGATCTGCTGCCGGATGAAGACCGTGATGCTGACGGCGATGACGGTGATCAGGGTGGCGATGACCAGAACGATCGGTATGGCCGCCCCCCGATGGTTCCGGACAATGCAGCCGGCATCCGCCCTTTCGGCCGAAACCGCAGCCACAGCGGCCGGAGCAGGCCCATCCATCAATCGTTTCCTTCCTGGGGATTGAAGAAAAATTCCTTGAACGGATTGTGGCTTTTGACATGCAAGCGCAGCACCTGCTGCCCGTCCCGATCCTCGTAGCGCAGCTCGATAATTTCGGGTGTCGTCATTTTGTCTCTGCCATGGTATTCGTCGAACCACCCCTTGACGATCACGAAAGATTCGCTCTGCGGATTCCATTCGATGCGATCCCGCCCGTAATAGCGGATCCGGACGTGGCGCACATCCCTTGATATCACCCACTGCCTGCCGTACTGCGGGGTGTCGGTATCGAAGCGGATGTACTGCGTTCGCAGATCGGCCTCTTCGTAGACCAGCTCACCGCTGTCTGCGGCATGCCGCAACCAAAGGCGCGCCGCAGCCGCATGACCTTTGAAAAACACCGATGAAAGCGTCACGAAACGCACTTCATCGGTCTTTCCATGAAAATAGGGATAATACCGTTGGTTCAACTGCGAGGTCGGGTCCGTCACGTAATATTCCCAAATGGACTCGGCGGCATAGCGCAGCAGTGTCTGCCTGCGATAGGATGCAACGGCCCGGCTTCCGGCTTCATGGATCGACTGCCACTTCTCGAAGAAAAGGTTCTGAGCCATATAGGCCAGAACCACCACCGAGGTGAGCAACGTCAGCGCCACCAGAACCTCGATGAGGGTGAAGCCCTGCCGGGTCCAATCGCCGCCGCTTCGTTCTCGCATGAGTAGGTTCACTCCTCCACCAGACGCCAGACCAATTCGTGATACCGATAGGTCTGATTTCTGGTTGCAAGCCAACGGCGATATTCGATGCGCAGGGAGACATCGAAGAGGGTGAGCTGGTAGAACCCGTACTGGACCGGAAGCCCGTCTCCGCCGATTTCGTCGAGGTTTCGCTGGCTGCGCAGGGGTACGCCGGTATAGGCGTACGCGATATGCGGCCCATAAGTCCCGCTTCCCTCACGCACATCGTCGTTGAGGCCTTTGCGGACATCTTCGACGACTGCAGGCAGGGCCGAAGCGATGGCGGTATGGGCGCTCACCCGCTCGGTGACATCGAGAGCCGATCGGGAAGCGAGAAACCCGATGGATACGGCGGAAAACAGCAGCACGGCGGCAACCAGCACCTCGATGAGGGTGAAGCCCTCAGTCCTGCGGGAGCTGAAGCGATTTTTCGGCATCGTGCACCCGGTAGCGGACGGTGGATTCTTCACAAAAGCCGTTGCCGTTGATCCGGACGGTGGATCCTTCGAACTGGAGCAGACGGCACCGCAGCAGGGTTCTGCCGGAAGCGAGGGCGACCCGATTCCCCTCGAATAGGAGCCGGATCGGCTCCTGCCGCAAAAACGCCTTCATCCGAAGTCCATCGACCAGCTCCGCGACACTCCTTTCCTCCTGCCGCACCAGAATCTTCTCGTAAAACCCGACGATCCTCGGGCTCACCAGCGAAACGCTCAGACCGATCAGGGCCAGCACCACCAACAGCTCGATGAAGGTGAACCCGGCACTCGCCCTTTCACCCGTGCGACGGCTGACCTGAACGATCAGGAGCGAAGCGACCATCAGATGCCGACCTCGTTGATGGAGACGATGCTGAGCAGCATCACGATCACAACGGCGCCGACGATGACACCCATGCCGACGATCATGATGGGCTCGATCCAGCGGATCATGTCGGCCACACTGTTTTCGAAATCGACCTTGAGCCTGCCTGCCAGCTCCTGGAAGACCTCGGCCAGACTGCCCGTCTGCTCGCCGATTTCGATCAGGCTGTCGAATTCGCCGGCAAAGAGGCCTGTCTTAGACAGGGCCTCGCTGAGCGATGTTCCCTGGCGGACGTCCTGGTTGACCGATGCGAGGTACTGGCGCACCCGGATGTTCGACACCGCCCGCAGGGCGTGTGTCAGCGCATCCGAGAGCGGCACCCGGTTGCTCAGGAGAATGGCCAGGGATGAGACGAACCGGAGCTTTTCGAGCATGAGCAGCATGGAGCGAACACCCGGAATCCAGAGCATCAGGGCCGCCAGCGACCGCTGGAACCAGGTACGGTTCCGAACCAGCCGGTAGCCGAAAAACAGGGATACGACGATGATTGGAACCAGAAGACGATACTGGCGGAACACTTCGCTGAAGCGCAGCAGAAACAGGGTATAAAAAGGCAAATCCCGCATCCCTTGAAACACCACCGAGAGTTTGGGAACGATGAAGTCGAACATGAACCAGATGACCAGGCAGCACAGGCAAAAAATGAAGCCCGGATAGAACGAGGCTTCGAGGGTCTTTCTGCGGACGGCTTTTCGAAAGGCGAGGTTTGCGGCCAGGTCCTGGAAGGCATTGCCGAGATTGCCGGTTTTCTCGCCGATTTCGACGACGCTGACATAGAGCGGATCGAAACATTGCGGATGCTTCTGCAGCGCCCGGGAAAGGGGAACCCCCTGACGGATGTCCGCATGCAGAGATTCGAGCAGCTCTTCGAGAGTGGAACTGGCGATACCCTTTCGGACGACTTCCAGCGCGCGATCGATTTTCACGCCGTTTTTCAGGAGCATGGCCAGTTTGGAGGTGACCAGTTCGATGTCGGCAAGCCCGGGGGCAGAACGCCGGAACAGACGAAAGGTCCTCCGGGCACCGTTTTCGGACACTTCGGTGAGGCGAACCGGGGTGAGCCCCATCTGCTTGAGCTGCAGGAGCGCACTTCGGGCATCTCCCGCATTCATGCGGCTTTGCCTGGCATTTCCGGCTGTATCGAAGGCAAGGTACTGAAAGGTTTTCATCACCCGCAAACCCGGTACACTTCTTCCACGGTGGTTCTGCCCTGAATCACCTTCAGCAGGCCGTCTTCCATGAGGGTCCGGATGTGTTTTCGCTTCATTTGCTCCCTGACCCGCAAGGGAAAGGTATCGTCCTTGGGCATGGACTGGATATCCATATCACATCGCAGGTATTCCATCAAACCGATCCTGCCTTTGTATCCCGTGTTGGCACAATGTGGGCATCCAACAGCCCGCCGGATATCGATCCGATCGATGCCGCACTGCCGCGCAATGTCCTCCAGGCGGTAGGTGCGGATGATGGCATCTGCCGATTCGTGCGGTCTGGCGCACTGAGGGCAAAGCCTGCGCACCAGACGCTGGGCGATGACGGAAATGAGGGCGGAGTTGATCAGAAACTCCTGCAGCCCCAGATCGATCAGCCGGGTATAGGCCGTGGGGGCATCATTGGTATGCACCGTGCTGAAGACCAGATGTCCGGTGAGCGAAGATTGCATGGCCACGCGAGCCGTTTCGCCGTCCCGGATTTCGCCGATCATGATGACATCGGGGTCCTGCCGAAGGATGCTTCGCAGGGCGGCCAGAAAGTCGTAGCCGATATCGGGATGTACCTGAATCTGGTTGATGCCCTTGAGCTGGTACTCGACCGGATCTTCGATGGTGATGATTTTCTTGGTTTCACTGTTGATCTGGTTCAAACAGGAATAGAGGGTGGTCGTTTTGCCGCTGCCCGTCGGCCCGGTCAGCAGGATCACTCCGGCCGTTCGCTGGATGTCCTCGGTAAGCAACTGCACCAGGTCATCCTCGAGTCCGAGGCTGCCCAGCTCATAGCTGATCGATTCCTTGACAAGAAACCGTAGAACGAGACTTTCCCCCCTGGCCAGCGGCAGGGTGGACACCCGGATGTCGATGTCCTTTCCGGCCACCCGCGTGGAAATCTGGCCGTCCTGGGGCCTGCGGCTTTCTGCGATGTCCATGCCCGAGATGATTTTGACACGACAGATGATGGGAAGCTGCAGCTTGATGGGCAGAAAATCGATGTCGTGCAACATGCCGTCAATTCGAAACCGTACCCGGAACAGGTTGTTGTACGGCTCGAAATGCAGGTCCGAGGCCCCACGCTCGACGGCTTTCGACATCAGCACGTTCACCAGATTGATGACCGGCGCCTCGGAGGCAAGCTCCCGCAGCCGCTCGATTTCGTTTTCCTGGAAGTCGAGGGACTCGATCTGCTCGAGCGATGTGGCCTCCCTCGCCAACTGCCATTCAGCCTCGATTTCCCGAAGCCGGGTGTTGGTCACCAGCAGGGGCTCGAATTGGACCTGCTGCTGGTGGAGGTACTGCAGAACTTCATATTCGAGCGGATTGGCGCACAGAAACGTCAGCGTCCCATCCTCCCGGATGTCGGCGGGATACCAGCCTTTCTGCGTCAGAAACGAGAAGCGCAGCCCAGGAAGCCTCGATTCGATCCCGGCATCGGGTTTGGTAGGTACATCCTCCGCGGCAAAGCGCAACCCGAGCTGTTCGGCCAGGGTACGAAACAGGATGTCCTCTGTAATCACGCCCATGTTCAGCAGAATGGTGCCGATCAACCCGCCGTATTTGGTCTGGTACTGGAGGGCTTTTTCGATATCCTTGGGCTGAACATGGCCTTTTTCGAGCAGCAGTTCTCCGAAGAGCATGGGCTTGGGTTTCCGTAAACCGAGACGATAGGGAGATAGTAGAGATCAAGTTTCTGAATGCTCAGGGCGGTGTCGCAACCCCAAGACTGAAACTGTAGCCCGGATTTCCAAAACCGGGAAGAGATGGATTCCAAATTTTTAAGAAAGTGGGTAGTCGGCAGTCGGCAGTCGGCAGTGTGGCCCGAAACCCCTGCGACTGCCCACTGCAGACTACATCAGTTTCACGCTAAAAACGACCGTCGTCATCCCTCGATGACGCGACGAAACACCTCCACGGTGCATTCAGCGGCTTTTCTCCAGGAAAACTCCCTGACCCGCGCAAAACCTCGCTCCCTCATGCGGTTGCGCAAGACCTCATCCGGCATCAGACGCTCGATGGACGCTTTCAGATCGTCCGCATCCGCAGGATCGATCAGAAGCGCCGCATCTCCAGCCACTTCCGGCATGCTGGCTGCACGGGAACAGATGACGGGGCACCCGCAGGCCATTGCCTCCAGGATGGGTAGCCCGAATCCTTCGTAGAGGCTGGGATAGACAAAGGCTGCTGCACCACTGTACAGGCAGGCCAACGTTTCGTCATCCACATAGCCGGTAAGAACGATGCGTTTTTCCAACTCCGATCCGGCAACGGATTGGAGCCAGCCCTTGTCCCCCCAGCCTTCCCAGCCCGCCAGCACCAGCATGGGCCGGACAGAGGAGTTCCGCAGGGCCTGAATCAGCAGATGCAGATTCTTTCGAGGCTCAAGGGATCCGACAAACAGGAGATAATCTCCGGAAATACCGAACCGCTCCCGAACCATCCGTATGCCTTCGGCAGACCGGGGTTGAAAGAGCGGAGCAGGCGCGTGGTGGATCGCCGTGATCCGGGTTGCGGGAAGGTGCAGCGCTTCAATGATTTCGCTGCGAACGAACTGGGATACGGTCAGCAGATGAGCGGCATACCGAATCCGGCGCGGGAAGAACACCTCGTTGAACCAGACGCGCTCGAGTGGATGGGTGTGCCGATACCTGCTCAGGGACAGATCGTGCATCGTGTAGACCGTCGGGATTTCTTCGAGCGCCGCAGGGAGAAAGCCCGTTTCGTGATACAGATCGAACCGACCGCTGCGGCACACGCGGCGAAGCATCCATTCGTATTTCAGCCAGAAAAGCGATCGGATCGTAAATACAACGGGGACTGGCAGCTTCCAGATCGTGGCGGTGTCCCGGATCCACTTCTCCGGTGCCGCCTGATCCGGCATCCGGCTGTGGACCCGTTTCCCGTCAAAGTAGAAGACCTCGACATCAGGGAAGGTTTCGATTTCCTGATAGAGTTGCCGGACATACCGGGAAATGCCGGTCAAAAGCCCCGTGAGGGGAATGGCGTTCACCAGAATTCGCATCATTCCAAATATCGCCTCACCGCAAAACTTTTTTTCACACAATGTTTTCCCAACCGGATTTCACGAATGTTCTGAATTCCGGGGGGCAGCTTTTTTCGATGCACCATGAGACGTTTTTCCCTATTGAGGCTGTTCCAATGAGCGATTGCCCTATCGCTCTCTCTGTGGCGCAATCCAGAATCTGACGTTCCTCAGAACAATATGGACGTGCTGTTTGGTTTTGCAAATGTGACGACTTCGCGGAAAGGCTGGATACCTCTTCATCATCCCGGCCTTGATAAAACGCGATAACGAAGGGTTTCCAAAGCATCAAAGTCCTTCGGCACCGGGCAATGGTCAATGAAGGAATGCCATTCCGCAGGCATCGGGAAGCGCTCTTCTTCCCAGTGAACTGGTTCCCAGCCGGATCTCTGCAGCCACCGGTTCCAGGTGGTTTTCGTGCCAAACCGCAGATGGCTTACACAACAAAGCCCCGATGGGGTTTCATCCCAGCGGCCTGATAAGAGATCCTCGATGGCCGACCAGTGCCCGATATTGGGAAACGACGCCACCAGAAAGCCATCATCATGGATATGGTGACGAAGATCGGCAAGAAGGCGCCATGGATAGGACAGGTGCTCCAGCACATCGGCGCAAACGATTCGATCGAAACGGACGTTGTCGGCAAGCGGCAATCCGGCATTGAGATCGCATCGCAAGGATGCGTCCACGTGCAATCCGGCCTGCCGAAGACACCCGGCATCCCGGTCCACACCCATCCACCAGACCGAATTGCCCATCTCGCGGCAGCGCCTTGCCATCCGCCCTGCCCCGCAACCCAGCTCCAGCACCCTGCCGCGCCAGTCGGTCATGGCCAGCAAATCTTCCCGGCAGCCTTCCTCTGCCACGGCGCCGAATGCATGCAGCCACCCCCGACAAAACAGCCGAACGGACATGGCACTGTCTGCCCAGAATTTGGGAAGATCGCTAAGCTGAAGTTCCTCTGGAGCAGCGCGCAGCATTTCGCTCTTGACAATCACGACGATACAATCCGAAGCTGATGTCACGGTTTGACCAATCCAGAGCGGATTTTTTACGGTTTGGCGGGCAGCGTTCTCGAGTTGACGTAGGGTTGCGTAAAGCGGGACATGAAGGCCCGTTCGCCAGGCGGGGTTCTGGTTGCCAAGGGGGGCATCGAGTCCGCAGGATATACCGCTGTCGGCCTCTACAGCTCCGATCCATTTCCTCCACAAGTCTTTGGCAAACCAGAAGTAGGGATCGAAAATGAGCCCGATTCGCCCGTCGGCAAGCTCCGATGCCCACTCCCGAACCAGGATGACCCCTGCCAGAGTCGTAACGGGGAAAGGCGGCCTGCCCATTTCTCTGGCAAGGAGATCTTCGGGTGAATTGCCGATATGGCAATCCATTTTTCGATTGACTTCAAAAAAGGGAATCATGTTTTCCCCAACCCTATCCCATCTTCACCCACAACCACCATCACATCAGCCATGATGGACTCGCAAAAAATCCATCATATGGACAGCTTCGAACAAAGGCCGCAGGTAAGGAGCGCAAACCCCGAGGAATAAGCCTTAATAAAACATACGCTACAACGACGAGAGATGCAGCACGAGGGACATCCGGCCTTTTTGCGAAGCCGTCACCCATACGCAGGCAGCAGATCGGCTGCAACCCAGCGATCGGGCGCACGGCGGATCCATTCCTCCAAAAAGCGGTAAATCGGGACCAGCGTCTTCTCCGGGCTCCGGGGATCGATCTCCCGGGGTTGCCAGGTAACCACCCGATATCGGCCAACGCCTTCATGGATGCACACAAATCCCCCAATAAGACTTCCCGTGCGCTTGGCCATGTGCCAGGCGCCAACCGGCATCCGAAGCCTTGTTCCCAGAAAGGGGATCCACACATTCGATTTGCTTCCGGGTACATCTCCCATCAGGGCCACGGTCTCACCCCGTTCAAGGGCCTGATAGAAAAAGGGCAGATTCGTTTCATGGTATTCCATCAGCCCATTCATCCGCGGTTCCATCGCCCGGTATTTTTCCTGATAGAAGGTCCGCACATCCGGATGGATGCGTTCATCTTCGATACCGATGGTATTGATGACATTCACCCGAAGGCCCTTCATCCCCATCAGCACCATGCCCATGCAGAAGCTGTCGAGATGGCATCCCACCATCACCATGCCCTGGCCGTTTGCCTGAATGGCTAAGAGCCCATCAAGCCCCTCCACCGTGCTTTGCCGATTGATTGCATCCATCACCTCCCGGGGGAAAAGGCACGCCTGCCATTCTTCCCGGGAATTGTGAACGTAACGCTGGGCGGTTTTCACCATCTTCCACATCCTGCCTTTTTCAGGTCGGATCATACCCATTGCCTGATAAGTTCGGCTTCGGATGTAGCGAAAGCCGATGGCAACCGATCGCCAGTCGTAATCCATGGCGGCATGAACAAGGCCTCTCACTTCAGCCAGTCGTTGCCCGATTGCAAGCGGCAGGCAACTCATCCAGGGCAATGCATACCGATAATCAAAGCGCTGCAGGCAGCGGACCGGTCCTTCCCAAAAGCCCATCTCTTATCCCAAACATCAAATAATGTTCACATGCTGCGGCGTTTTCGCCATATCGCCTCATTCGCAAAATATGGCTTTGAATCTCCCGCCACAATCCCCAAAGGGCCCGTATCCCGCCAAAGGCCCAATACCCCCGGACCATATTTCTAGCCATATAGTAATACCGAAAAGGCGCATGCTCGATCCATAGGCCAGTATCCGTCATTTTCTGAATGGCACCCAGCTCATGAAAAATTTCCGCATCCCGAACCCACCACAGGCCATATCCAGCCCGCCGGAGCCGCAGGTGGCATTCATGATCCACAAAATCGATAAAATACCCCTCGTTGAACCCGCCATTGGCCTCTAGGGCTTCGCGCCGGTAAAGGGCGCCAGAGCTGATCGATGTATCGACAGGAATCCATAGCGTCCCGGTACCTTGGGCCTCCGACGGCACAACGTTCTTAAACCCGCTACCCGTCCAATTCATGGGATCATGGTGAACATCCGGAAAACTTTTACAGCGAACAGTAGGAAACAATGCGGATAAAGGTCTACAAGACCTATGGAGCAGCATGTTGGCTGCATCAAGCAACTTTTGGAGGGTGTCGAAAGTCAGGAGGCTGTCCTGATCCAGCACCATCATCCAATCGGCGCCGTATTCCCTTGCCTGCCGCAGCCCCTGATTGAGAGCAGTTCCCACGCCCAGATTTCGATCGTTTCGGATCAGCCGTATGCGAGGATGTTTTATAGATCGCAGAATCTGCGGGGTGTTGTCATCGGATGCGTTGTCAATCACCAGGACATCTGCACCAACATTGGAATTAAGGGCCCGCTCGATAGTCGCCTCGATGGTCTTTTCCCCCCGGAAAGCGACGACTACGATCAGCACTGCCATTGATGGTCCATCCAGAACATCCCAAACTCCGGATGTTCACTTTCGACGATCAGGGGATCACTTGATTTTTCATTAACGACCCGAAGCATGTGCTTATCGGCCACAATGGCTTTGGCCCGGAAGGAACCTTTTAGAATAGGCATTCGAGGAATGGTTAGATGAATGGTTTTACAATTGGAAAATCGTACCGGATCAAGTCCCTGACTTTTGGTAGTCGTTGCAAAAACCACCTGGCCGTCATTTCGCATCAACCCAATGGCCACATGCCCGATAAAATCACCGTTGGTGCATCGGGTGTCCACCCGGATGGAGAGAGGTTCAAACTGTCTGACAAACGAAACGTTTTCGCCCTTCCCCGGAATTTCAAACCGAATATCTTCAACAATCACCTCCGGAAGACAGCCCGATGCCGGCTCTTGTTTAATTTCCGCAGGCCGTTCTTTTTCTTCAAGATAGGCAAGATATTCGGAAATGACAGCAGAAGTCTGGCCCATAGCACGTATCCGTCCGTGATCCAGCCAGATACTACGCTCACACAATTCATTGATCAAAAACATACTGTGACTGCATACAATGATGGTCTTTCCAGCATCCCGAAAACCCATCATCCGCTCCACGCATTTTTGTGAAAAATGCTGATCCCCAACCGAAAGCGCTTCATCCACAATCAGAACGTCTGGATCAACGCTGGTAGCGATGGAAAAGGCAAGCCGCACATGCATTCCCGAAGAATAGGTTTTCACCGGCCGGTCGATCACTTCCTCGAGTTCCGAAAAGGCGATGATTGCGCCTTCCCGAGCGCGGATTTCCTTTTCGGTAAGTCCGAGCAGGGCTGCATTCAAGTGGATATTGGTCCGGCCTGAGAATTCCGGATTGAAACCAGAACCCAGTTCCAAGAGTGCAGCGAAACGGCCTCTTCGCACAAGACGGCCAGAGGTGGGCTGCGTGGTTCCAGCCAGAATTTTGAGCAGGGTGGATTTCCCAGCTCCATTGTCACCGATAATGCCAAGCGTCTCCCCGAAGGCAACCCGGAAGCTGACATCCTGAAGCGAGCTGACCAGATGATGAAAGGGTCGTCTGCGGATGGACTCCTTCAGCCGATCGATGGGCTGATTGTAAACCCGGTAGTGTTTGGTAAGGCCTTCGGCTTCAATGGCGTTCATAAAAAGATTGCCCGTATATTTTCCTGTCATTTCCGGTTGAAAAGTGAGCCATTTTTTCCGGTGAAAAGGTAGCCATTTCTCACTTCTACTTCCCCTTCCATTTTCTTCCCAAATTTGCGGTAGCAAATTCCTTCTTCTTCCCGCATCGCGTCCATCTTTGATCTGTGGCTTCTTCTGTGGCTATCCTTGCATACGCAAAGGAGAAGATGCCATGGGAACCCTTCGGTGTCGGTGCTGTGGAAAGCTCGTTCGCTCCAATCCCCGTCTCAAACATCAGCTGTACTGTTCAGCGCCCAACTGCCAGCGGGAGCGAAAGCGGTTGTGGCAAAAAGAAAAACTTAGAGCCGATCCCGACTATCGGGCCAATCAGAGAGAGTGTCAGAGACGATGGTTCAGTAACCATTTGGATTATTGGCAAAAATGGCGAAAACCGCGTTCATCTTTGGGAAGTGCTGCAAAGATGGACTCGTTACAGCCTTATATTGCTATTATATCAGGGCCTTGTCTTATTTTGGGTATTGGTGAAAATGGTGTAAAGATGGACGCGTCACCCCCAAAAGCCATTATATTTTCAATAAGATAAGCGCTGCAAAGAGAGGACTCGTTCGACATCCTCATCTTCCTTCTGGTATGGTACATCCCAAAAGGAGGATATCATGATTCGAAAACGGGTGTTGAAGCCGGAACGGATTCGGAAAATCTCTTCAAGTTTTGCGTTTATCGAACATCGTTTCGTATCGGATGGATTTCTGAAGCGCCTTGGGCATCACGAAATCCTCTTGTATCTGTTTCTGGTGCTGGCTTCTGATCGAAACGGAATTTCGTATTACAGCTACGATTCCATCTGCTCCATTCTCCATCTGGGACTGGAGGAATATCTGGAAGCCAGGGATGCTCTGATCGAAAAAGACCTCATCGCATTCGACGGAGGGCTGTTTCAGGTTCTATCGTTACCGAAAGGAGGCCCTTTGTGATCGACAAGCGCATGCTCTTCGATATCCACCGCCTGAACGATGCGGGTCATTCTGAAAGAAGTATTGCCCGATCGTTGGCAATTGCCCGAAAGACGGTGCGAAAGTATCTGGAAAACCCCGATGTCGGGCGTTGTCCTGTAAAGGAGAAAGCAAGCAAGCTTGCCCCCTTTAGAGAGCAGATCGCTGCCCTGTTGAAGGAAGATCCCCTTTTGAGCGGGGAGATCATCCGCCAACAAATCGTAGAGGCAGGTTATGTCGGCTCCAAAACGATTCTCTACGACTATCTCAAGCAACATCGGCCGAAGTCGCAGCGTGCCTATATCCGGTTTGAATCCGGGCCGGCAGAGCAGTTCCAGATCGACTGGGGAGAGCTTGGAACGTTGAGCTATGGATCCATTCGACGCAAGCTCTACTGCATGGCCGTCATCGAGTGCCACAGCCGTATGCTGTATCTCGAGCTCACTCATGGAATGAACCAAGCCTGTGTACATCAGGGTCTGCTCAATGCCTTCTGCTTCTTTGGCGGAACCCCCAAGCAGATCGTCACCGACAACATGCTCACTGCCGTCATCGATCGAGATGGACCTCTTATCCGGTTTAACGAAGCCTTTCTCGATTTCCTCAGACCCTTTCATATCATCCCCAAGCCCTGTCATGTCCGTGCCCCGCATGAAAAGGGCAAGATCGAGCGGGGAGGCATCGGCTATATCAAGCAGAACTTCTGGCCTCTTCGAAAGGCAGAGAATCTGCTGGATCTCCAGCGACAGGCCGATCGCTGGCGGGATGAAACCGCCAATGTCCGGATTCATGGAACGACGGCGGAGCGGCCTGTCGTACGATTTGATCCTGCAGCACTTCGGCCTCTTCCGGAGTTTCTACCGGATTGTCGGGATATCCGAAGTCTCAAGGTCCACAAGGATTTCTGTGTAACCTTCGACTGCAACACCTACAGCGTACCGCCGTGGCTTGTTTCGAAGAACGTGATCCTCAAGGCGGACAACCGATGGGTGGAGATCTTTTACGACGAAAACCAGGTGGCTCTGCATGAACGCTGCTGGAACAAGCACTGCAGAGTCGAAATCGAAGCCCACCGTATCGAGGCGCTCAGCCGAAAATCCCACGCAGTATCGCAGGAAGTCGCACTGATCATGAGTCTTGGAGAACCCATCAAGGGCTATTTTGAA
>CAZJXF010000025.1:0-34452 GCA_964549995.1 uncultured Desulfatirhabdium sp.
AAACAAGTATCCGATGCAACATCAAAAGGCGTATCTCCCCCCATGCTTAGGCCCGGAAAAACTCCAAAATCAAGGGTAGTGCGACTTTTTGCGAGTCCATCAATCATCACCGAATCCCACCGGAGGTGGCCTCGGGTGGTTTCACGGGGGAGAGCGCCTGCTGAAATTTCTTCAGTTGGGCCTCGAAATAGCGGCGATCGCCGGTTGCCAACTGAAGTGCCCGTTTACCGGCCGCAACGGCCTCTTCGGTTCTTCCGGCCGCATAATAGGCTTCGGCCAGGGTATCCAGGAACTGAGGCGTATCCTGAATCCGTACGGCCCGCTCGGCAAGGGATACGGCCGTTTTGGGATCGAAATAGCGTTTGTCTTCACAGGTAGCCAGCATCCAGGCCAGATTGTTCAGGGCTGTAGCATTGTCGGGCGCCAGGGTGATGGCTTTTTCATAGGCTTCCCTGGCTGGACCGTAAGCCTTTCGGCTCTGCAGGACATCTCCCAGAAAGGCTTGGAGCTTTGCGTCGTCTGGATTTCGCTCGATTTCCTTTACGAGAATGTGTTCGATCATGCGCTGGTTCAGTCGTTTTCCCGTATCTCCGAAATTGAGGGCATAGGTGAGGGATCCGAAAGCGAGCAGCACCAACACGTAGCAGGCAAGGCCGATACGGATTTTCCGGTCGTGTCGGTGGATCCAGGAGCGGTCGAGTTCGCATCGGGCGAGGAAAGCGATGCGTTCTGCAATGCTGAAATGGTGCCAGTTGGGTTTGTCGATCGGTTGATAACTGAACAAGGCGATCTTTCGAAGGGTTGAAATGAGCGGCCTTGCACTTTCGAAGAGCGTAAACACGTAGGCATCGGCCTGACGTTCGAAATTCCGCATGAAAAAGCCGAACCCATAGCGGAAGTACACGAGAAACAGGAGGATGGAGCAGACGGTCGATATCGTCGAAAGACGTCCGACCGGATCGGTTCCGATGATGTCTGGAAGATCGAAGAACGTCCGGATGTAAAGCAGCGCGTAGAGAAGAACATCGAATAGGGCATAGGAAATGAGCAGGTATCCAGCGAAGAACAGCAAGTAGAACAACAGGTGTTTCTTCTTGATGTGACCGATTTCGTGTGCAATGACGGCGTCGATTTCTTCCGGCAGCAGTTGTTCCAGCAGGGCTTCGGTCACTAGAAGGTACCGAAAGCGTTTGACGAGACCCATCACCCCTGCGGTGATCATTCTGCCGCCGTATATCGGCCAGTAGAGAATTTCGGCATAGGAAAATCCAGCTTTTCGACAAAGCCTTTCGATTCGATCCCGCATCCATCCCGGCTCGAGCGGAGTGCACCGCCAGGCTTTCTGAATCAAAAAAGGTCCAACAATCCCGGCCCCTGTCAGAAACACGAAAAACATCGTGGTTTGACCGGGCGGGCTTTGGAGCCATTTCGCCGGTTGCTCGAAGGGCAGCGCCGAAACGATGTCCATGACGAAAGAAAGCGCCAGCCAGGGGAGGTACACCGGGATGCCGAAGAACAGCTGGCTTTTCAAAAAATCCCGAAAACCCAACGGGTTTTGGAAAATCTTCCGCTGGATCGGATAGACCCAGGTCCATACGCAGATCAGGTGAGCCAAGAAAACGGTGAGAAACAGAACGGCCTCGAGGGTGGGAAACACCCGGAAAGGCGCCCAGCGCTGGGTGAAAGCAGGAAGATGCAACGCCCAGACATCGAGGGCGAACAGCAGAATCGCCGTGATTTCCCAACGGGTCTGGTGTCGCTGCAACAGATCGTCGGCTCGAAAGGGATCCAGCCGTTGCAGCTGAAGGGTCAGCCTTCGGAAAGACCACTTCCCGGCAGTTGCAAATCCGATGAGGGAAGCCGCAAACAGTCCAGCCGCTTCCAGAGCTTCCAGAGGCGGCGTTTCCGGCGGTCTGTAAGAGGTATAGATCAGTAGGACGACGATAAAGAGGAAAAACTGACCGAACACCCTTCCCGTTCCTTACGAAGGTGTGAAGAAAGCGAATGCAGGAGTCATGAGGAGGCTTTCTCCCGATAATAGCGGTCTTTTTCGCTGTAGATGCAGCCGCAGTAGGGCTGCCGGTACATGCCGAGGCGTTTGGATTCGGCGATCCCTTCAGTCCATCCGGAACGAAAATCCCTGTAAATGAAGGCAATGCCGTATTCGGTGGAAAGCGCTTCTGCAATTTCCCGAATC
This sequence comes from uncultured Desulfatirhabdium sp., assembly GCA_964549995.1. Taxonomy (GTDB): domain Bacteria; phylum Desulfobacterota; class Desulfobacteria; order Desulfobacterales; family Desulfatirhabdiaceae; genus Desulfatirhabdium. The sequence goes on from CAZJXF010000025.1 coordinate 2,198, forward strand.
CGATCGTGCCGTTGGTATCGGCTGTAGAGCAGCGTCGAAGAGAAGGCGTCGAATCCGCCGTCTTTGGCCCGGATGACCGTTTCTTCGAGCCGGGAACGGTAGCAGATATCGCAGCGGTGTTTTTCCCGGAAGACGGCGTTTCGCAGAAATCCCTCCAGATCGTATCCTTCTTGCACCACAAGCGGCAATCCCACCGAAGCAGCGTAGGAAATAAGCGTATCTTCCCGTTTGCGGCATTCGGTAAACGGATGGATGTTGTGGCGATAGAAGAATCCCGTGATGGTGAACCCCTCGCCTCGAAGCACCTTCAGCGGATAGATGGTGCAGGGACCGCAGCAGGTGTGCAGCAGGAGGTTCATGATCGCTCTCCGAAAACGGCCGTTCCGATCCGGACCAGTGTGGCGCCTTCCGAGATGGCTACCTCGAAATCATGGCTCATTCCCATCGAAAGTTCCCGTAGATCGATGCCTGGGATGACACCGGTGTATCGTTTGGCCAGGGTGTTGAGGTCGCGAAAATAGGGTCGAATGGCTTCCGGATCTTCGCTGTAAGGGGGCATGGTCATCAGGCCGACCACCCGAACATGGGGATATGCGGCGGCTTCCTCGAGCAGGGGGCGGAGTGCATCGGGTTCGACGCCGCTTTTGGTAGCTTCGCCTGCGACGTTTACCTGGATGAGAATATCCTGGGTTTTCCCCGCCTTTTTGGCCTCTCGATCGATTTCTGCAACCAGGCGGGCCGAATCCACCGAATGGATGAGGGCAAACTGGCGAACGGCATATTTGGCCTTGTTCGTTTGCAGGTGTCCGATGAAATGCCATTCGATGGAAAGATCGGAAAGGGCGGCGGCCTTGTCGCGGGCTTCCTGGATGTAGTTTTCACCGAAAATGCGCAACCCGGCGGCTGCCGCTTCTCGGATCCGATCTGCAGATACCGTCTTGCTGACCGCTACCAGCCGGATCTCTTCCGGCCTTCGCCCGGCGAGAAGGGCACTTCGTTCTATCCGTTCACGAATCGATGCGATGTTCTGAGTGATCATGAAGACATCTCGTGCGTAAGGGAACCGGAAAAACCCGAAAATCGGGGGCACAACAACTTATTGCGAAGCCGTCAAGGTTCATGACAAGACGACGATTCCTTCGGCGACAAGCGTTTCCATCAGTTCGCATATGGGAAGTCCGATAACGTTGGTATAGGATCCGTAAACGGCCTTCACCATGAAGGCACCGATTCCTTGAAGGGCGTAAGCGCCTGCCTTATCGAACGGTTCGTCCGTTGCGATGTACCAGGCAATTTCGGCATCGGACAGGGGTTTGAACAGCACATCCGTCGAAACCGTACGGCCGATATGCTTGTCCGTCGCCCAATGGATGAGTGTGAACGCCGTCAGAACCTGATGGGTTCGGCCGCTCAATCGTCGCAGCATCGATGCGGCCTCTGTTTTGGATGACGGCTTGCCGAGGATGTTTCCGTCGATGACGACGATGGTGTCTGCGCCGATCACCCAGGCCTCGGGGTGCCGAATGGCGATATCCCTGGCCTTCTGCTCCGCCAGTTGAGCCACACAGGCATCCGGCGAAAGATCGGGTTCGATCCGCTCTTCGCATTCGGAGGGAATGACGGTGAATTCGATTCCGGCCTGCTTCATCAGGTAGCGGCGTCTGGGACTCTGGGATGCCAGAATGATGGGAAAACGGGTTTTCATGGGGTTTCGGGATATGCCTTCGGGGTTGCCAGCCCCAGGGTGACAGCCTGATTCCATAGCTGACGCGCCATGCGCACAGTGGCCTGGTCGATCATTCGTCCATCGAGGCTGGCCGCTCCACGTCCTTCCTTCTGTGCTTCGGTAAAGGCGTCAAGTACCCGGCCTGCCCGCTCGATGTCTTCGGCTGTCGGCGTGAAGACGGCGTGAATGGTTGCGATCTGTCCCGGATGAATGGCCCACTTGCCGTCGAAACCCAGACTGCAACTCATTCGTGCAGACTGTGCCAGGCCGTCGAGATCCCGGAAATGGCCGTACGGGGAATCGATGGCCAACAATCCGTTGGCCTTAGCTGCATTTACGATGCGGCACATGGCGTAGTGCCAGCGATGGCCGGGATAAATGTCGGCCTCGTTTTCGCCGTGTCCGGAAATGGAAACGAGCCGTGCACCGAGGGATGCCGAATAATCCGCGATACCGAAAACGAGGGTTTTCAGGCGGGGACTTGCTGCAGCGATGGCGGATACGTTTTCCATGCCTTCAGCCGATTCGATGGTTGCCTCGATACCGACATCGAGCTCTTTTCCGAGATGCCGGGCAATTCCGTCGATCAATCGACTGACGAAATGAATGTCGCCCGGATGATCCACCTTGGGGACGACGACGGCATCGATCCGCTCGGCGCAGGTTTCGAGCACTTCGATCAGGTCTCGATACCCGAAGGGGGTGTCGATGGCGTTCATGCGAACCGTCAGCGTGGTCTTGCCCCAGTCCTTTTCGCCAATCGATCGGATGACCGCACGTCGTGCATCGAGCTTGCTTTCGATCGGAACGCTGTCTTCCAGATCGAGCATGATGACATCGGCCCCGCTTCCGGCGGCCTTGTCGTGCATGGATTCCCGGTGCCCGGGTACGGAAAGTGTCGAACGTCTCAATCGCATGTTGCCGAACCTTTCAGCATGGAGCGTCCTCTCGGGGGATCGGGGGAGGATTCGTCCGCAGTCGTTTCTCGCAGTCGTTTCTCGTTGACCCGGTTCTTGTAACACAGTATGAAACGGAAAGAAAGTGTTCGAAAAACCAAACGGATAAGCGAAAGCGGCCATGGCCATGAACCCTTTTTCCCATCCAAAACTGGGCGGCGCAACCCGAGCCGCAGCCATTGCCCGGGTGATGAGCCAACATGCCATGAGCGGGCTTGTCGAAGGGCTCTTCGGAAGATTCCGTCGAACAGTCGATGGTTCGGCATCGGCTTCCATGCTGGCCGTCGCACCCCGTCATCTGCGCGAAGCCCTTCAGGAATTGGGCCCGAGTTTCATCAAACTGGGGCAATTACTGAGTACCCGGGCCGATATTTTCCCGAAATCCTTCATTGATGAGCTATCGCTGCTTCAGGATCAGGTGCCTGCCATCCCGTTTTCCGAAGTGCGTTCGATCATCGAAAGCGAGCTTGGGCCGATCGAAACTTTGTTTCGGTCCATCGAACCTGAGGCGATGGCTGCCGCTTCCGTGGCCCAGGTGCATCGAGCCGTATCGTTGGAAGGTCGGCCTCTTGCCGTGAAAATCGTTCGCCCCGGCATTCGAAAGACCATCCAGAAGGACATTCGCTTGATGTATCGGATGGCGGGAAGACTCGAATCTCTCTTCGATGCCGCTCGGCTGGTCGGTGCCGTCCACATCGTCGAGGAATTCGAGCGGACCGTTTTCAGGGAACTCGACATGTTCATCGAAGCCGGAAATATGGAACGGTTCGCCGACAATTTCCGCGACATCGATGAGATCCACATTCCGAAGGTGTATTGGGAGATAACCAGCCGGTCGGTTCTGACGATGGAATTCATCGAAGGGGTTCGCATGGACCAGGTTGCAGCCATCCGTGCCATGGGAATTGATCCGGAGGAAATCGCCAACATCGGTCTGCGATCGTTTTCCAGGCAGCTGATGGTTCACGGTTTTTTTCATGCGGATCCCCACCCCGGAAATACCATCGTCATGCCGGACGGCCGGGTCGGGCTTGTCGATTTCGGCATTGTCGGCTATCTCGATCCCTTTCTGATGAAGACGGTCGGCATGCTCTTTCTGGGATTTGCGGAGCATGATTACGACATGGTCATCGATGCCCTGGTTCGCGCGGGCATTCTATCGGAAAAGCAGGCCGAACAACCCGAATTCGTCTCCGATTTCATGGATGCCTGTGAACCCTTCTACGGCAGAAGTCTCAGGACCATCACCGCTCGGGATGTCTATGACCAGATCATGCAACTGGTGCTGCGGCATCGCATCCGGCTTCCCCGGAATATCCTGCTCATTCTGAAGACCATCATTCAGACCGAGGCGCTCGGAAAAATTCTGGGCAGTCACGCCAGCCTGCTCGAACAGGCGAAGCCCTTCGCAAGACGGCTCGTCCGTAAGGGGCTGGATGCCACAACGCTATCGCGGAATTTTTCCCGGGACATCCGGGACGCCTATGGCCATGCCCGGGATATTCCCAAATGGGTAAACCGCATCCTGAAACGGGCCGCGGAGGGTGACGGCCGGATGAATCTGCACCACAGCGGGCTCGAAGCCCTTCAGAGCGGGTTCGAGAAAGGGGTCAACCGGCTGATCATCGGCCTGATCGTAGCCGCTTCCACCGTTTCCGGAGCGCTGGTACTCAATTCCAGTCAGACGGTGTTCGAGGTGACCGTCGAGCTGTGGGGGATTCACCGGTTGACGGCAACCGGGGTGCTGGGATTGACGGGCTATGTGATTGCCACCGTCTTGGGGGTGTGGCTCTTCGTATCGATCGTTCGATCCCGGAAAATGTGACGGGCTCGCCAAAAGTCGATCCACCCCCGATTTTCGGGTAGTTCCGGGCCTGAGCCTGGAGACGGGTACGCCTTTTGATGCTGCAGCGGAAACTTGTTTGAAGCCGCCGGAGCTCGTTGGGCCGGGTATGCAAAACGCTTCGGCTTGTGTTTGAAAAGCTTGCTATTTCAATGAGATGCTCTTTCCTGGAGCGTCTGGCACCATGCCCGGCCCTTACGAGATCGGGCGGCTGAGTTTTTCCGATGCAGCGAAAAAGGTGTGCCCGTCCCCAGGCGGCTCTTTGGAGACTCACTGACTTTTGGCGAGCCCATCAAAATGTGACGGGCTCGCCAAAAGTCCATCGATGCCGAAAAAATCCCTCCTTGATCTTTTCCCTTCCGATGGTTAAAGTGGTGCACATATTTCCTGTCCAATTGGTAACCACTCGAAAAGACCCTTCGCATGTACCGGGTTTTTGCACCCGGAGCCTCCGAATGGATTTTCCGGTCCGTCGAACGCGTTCTTAGACGGGTTCTCATTCCGCCAACAGGAATTCCATCAACAGGGGTGTCGTCATTCAGGGAAGTCGGCACGACCCGTAACCACAAGGAGCAGTCCTATGATCACGGCCCAAATCGGCAATCACGTCAAGGTACACTACACAGGAAGACTGGAAAACGGAGAAATCTTCGACAGCTCCGTCGATCGCGAACCGCTGGAATTTGAACTGGGAACCGATGGCATCATTGCCGGTTTTCAGCAGGGCATTCTCGGTATGGCAGAGGGGGAAAAGAAAACCCTTCGGATTGCTCCCGAAGATGCGTACGGCCCTTATCATGAAGAAGGGGTGATGGAGTTGGATCGAAGCCTTTTACCGGCCGACGTTCCGCTGGAGATCGGATTGGGGCTTCAGCTACGCAATCCGGATGGCGATGTGTTCAACGTCATGGTCAAGAACGTGACGGAAGACAAGGTGACCTTCGATGCCAACCATCCTCTTGCGGGTCAAACCCTCATCATGGATGTCGAGCTGGTGGAAATCAAGCCGAACATCGTTCTGGCGCGGTAAATCGTGCGGTTTTGAACGGTGGTACATCGACACCGTACAAACAAGGGTGTTTCAAAGGCCGTCATTCGGGTGGAAGTCCGAGGGCGGCCTTTGATTTGGAAGCTTGCGACAGCCGTTATCTCAGAACCGTTTTGGTCAATTTCCGATCGGTCATGGTATAGAGAACCCGTTTCCATTTGGCTGGAGGGGCTTCTCCTTCTTCAGGGACACCCATCCCCGAAAACGACATGACAGGTTCATCTGCCAGCCATTCGCTGGTTTCGAGTTTCACCGGACCTCCCCACAAATAGGAAACACCGATCAGCACGGATGGGATGAATTCGGTGACCAGCTGTTTTCCTTCGAATCGGTGATCGAGGTAGAGGATGTTTCGTTCCTGCTTTTCAGGAGGGATTTCGATGCAGGGCGGATGATACAGGGAATCGATCACCATCTGTCGATAGTCCTCCGCCTTCCTGCTTTTTACGATATACTGCCAGACCATGCGCTGTTCATCCAGCCGTTCTTCGACGACGAACAACCGATGTCGCTCCACGAAGGACTGGTCCACGTAACGGGTGATGAACTGAAAATCGTTGAGGTATTTTCGGACCTCGAAGATGGCTTCCCTGCCATTTCCCGTGGAACGATCGAAACGGCTGCGCTCGATTTCGTCGGACAATCGGTCGAACGACCAGTCGTAACAGCCCCTGTCCGCCATTTCTTCGATATAGGCAAAGAGCCGCATTCCCAGAGCATACGGATTTAACCCGACCCGTGGCAGAGACGTGACCTTGGCGTTGACCAGGGCGAAATCGACTTCATGGCCCCGGATGCGGTCGTCCGACAGGAAGAGTTTTTCATGCCAGAAGCTCGCCCAACCTTCATTCATGATTTTGGTGCGGATCTGCGGCTGAAAAAACAGGGATGTGTCCCGGACGATTTGAACGATGAGCTTCATCCAACGGTTTTCTTCCCGATTCAAAAATTCGGAATGTTCCAGGATGTATTGAACCGGATCGAGGCGGTTCCAGGATGGCGCCTGCAGACTCTTGTTGAAAAATGCCTCGAATTCGGGATACTGGTTGTTGACTTCGGAAAAAAAGATCTGATCCGCCGATTCGCCATAACGTTGTCGAATGTCGTTGTAGTGATCGATTTCCTTGAGATATTCGGGCGTCTTGACCCGCTTGATCGATTGCAGGAAAATGTCGAAATAATAGTCGAGCTTCTTCGATGTGAGGGTGGCCGGTGGTCGGTCTTTTTGGGAAAGCAGGGAATAGTAACCGACCAGGTTGTCGAGGCTGCGAGCGAATTCGATGACATAATCGGCCCAGCGGCCCTTTTCGTTGCGCAGGCGGGCGATGGTGCGTTTGTCGGAAAGGGCCCGGCCGCAGAAATCGTCGTCCCATGTATGCTGAAAAAAGAGGTTGTTCTGAAAGAAATCGATATGGGCCAAGACGTGGTAGAAGATCATCACGTTCAGCCAGTCCGGGTTGTTGTCGTTGTAATAGGAAATGGCCGGTCGTGTGTTGATGACCGTCTCGTAAGGATTGTTCGGATAGAGCTCGTATCGGCCCTTTTCCTTGAGCACTTCGACATCGTGCACCCAATAATCGTACAGGGTGGGGATCATGTATTTCGGTGTGAGTTCGATGAGATCCCGGTTGGTGACGATGTATTCGAGGGTTTCCTCTCCGAAGCGGAGACCTGCCGAGCGGGCCCTTTCCTTGCAGCCTTCCATGATGCGTTTGGTGTGCTGATTCACGAGTTCCATGGTGGAGCACCTCCCTGGCAAGGGGTGGAGAGAAACGGCACGAACGGAAGGAAAGAATAGAATGAATTGTGTATGCCAGATAGTCTTGAAAAGTCAATGGGGACGGCTTCGCAAAAAGGCCGGATGCTGTGTCGTGCTGCATCCCTCGTCGTTGCGGCGTACGTCTAAGTGCGCCTCACTCCTTGGGATTTGCACTCCTTGCCTTCGGCCTTTTTTCGAAGCCGTCCATATGTTGAACTTTCTGCGAGACCATCCATGGGAAGTCCCAGATGAATTCGAGCGGTGACAGGCAAACGGATCGATCCCTTTTCGTCCAGATCGATCGGTTTCTGGAGTATCTGAAGGTGGAAAAAGGCCTCAGCAAGGCAACAGTCGAAGCCTATGCGGCAGATCTCGGTCGGTATGCGGAAATCCTCAAGAAAGAAGGGCGGACATGCTTCTCTGAAGACGACACCGCGATCGTTCTGAAACATCTGGTCGAGCTTCGCAGCCAGGGGGTTGCGGCCAGATCCCGTTGCAGGCACTTGGTGAGTATTCGGGGATTGTATCGATTTCTGGTACGGGAAAAACGCTTGGCAACGGATCCGACGCAAACCATCGATTTCCCGAAAACCGGTCTGCGGCTGCCTGATGTGCTCTCCGTCGATGAGGTGAACCGGCTGCTTCAGGTTCCCGACGTGAAGACACCGACGGGGATGCGCAATGCGGCCATGCTGGAGCTCATGTATGCGGCAGGGCTTCGGGTGTCGGAGCTCGTGAACATCAAGGTGTTCGAAGTCCATACGGAGGCGGGTTTCGTTCGGGTAACCGGAAAGGGGGCTGCGGAACGGATCGTTCCGATGGGCGAACCCGCAAAAGAAAAGGTTCTGCTGTATCGAGACCTCGTAAGGCCAAGGCTTCTGAAGGGTAAGGACAGTCCATATCTTTTTCTGGCGAGGGCTGCCAAACCCATGACGCGTCAGGGATTCTGGAAAATCTTTCAGCAATGTCTCACAGCTGCTCAGATTACCAAGAAGGTTTCTCCGCACAGCTTACGACATTCCTTTGCAAGCCATCTCATCGAGGGCGGGGCCGACCTCCGCTCGGTTCAGGTCATGCTGGGGCATGTCGATATCTCGACCACGCAGATTTACACCCACATCGCTCGGGATCAGCTCAAACGCATTCATGAAACGTATCACCCCAGAGGATGATGTGATTCTATAGGGAAAGGAGATCCGGTTGAGCGATCTTTATTGACAATCCATACGGATATCCTTAAAGCAATGGACAGTCGGTATCAGATCGTGAAATCGGAAAATGCAGCGTCAGATTTGACATGCAGCCCTCAGGGGCTCAACGAGGGACGGCGTTTTTGATGGAGAGTGTGCATGAACGGACTGTTGATCATCGATGACGATGAAGGGGTTCGTCGAGCACTCGTTCGGGCTTTGAAGCGAGAGCCCTATGTCATCCATGTATCCGAAAGTGGTGAACAAGCCATTGGCTTCCTGCAGAACCATGCCGCATCTGTTTCGACAGTGATCTGCGATTTCAAAATGACGGGCATGAACGGCATTGCCACCCTCGATGTGATCGGTAGGCGGTATCCGGAAATCACCCGCATTGTCTTGACCGCATATGCCACCATGGATATGGCCATCGATGCCCTCAACTTGGGGGTTGACGGATTTTTGACAAAACCTTTCGAGAATGTCGACCTAAGGGCCAAAATTCGGGAAATTCAGACCCGAAAACGGCTTCGACAGTTCGTTTCCGAAGAGGTCTATCGGGAAATTGCGGTGGCGCCGGATGCCCAGCTTCCCCGGTTTCAGGAAGCAAGCATTCTGTTTGCCGATATCCGGGGGTTTACGGCCATGAGCCGGAACCGCATGCCGGAAGAAATCGCCGAATTCCTCAACCGGCATTATTTCGGACCCATGGGGGAAATCGTTTATGAGCATCATGGGGTGACGGACAAGTGGATCGGTGACAGTATCATGGCGGTATTCGGTGCCTTTCGGTTTTTGGAAGACCATGCGGATCATGCGGTGAAAGCAGCCGTTGCCATGCAAGAGAAAGCGCGGCAGATCAATCGCGAGATCTCCCAAAGCCCGTTTCGCTTGGAAATTGGTATCGGAATTGCGAGTGGAGATGTCTTTTCAGGTGTTTTAGGATCGCTTCGGAAAAAAGAATTTACATCCATCGGAATGCCGGTAAACTTGGCATCACGGTTGCAAGCATTGGCGAAAGGTGGTGACGTCCTGATCGGGGAAAGTACCCGGAATTGCCTGAGGAAGGCTATGACGATCGAGAAGGTCGGACCTGTCGTATTGAAAGGGTTCGATGAGCCGGTCGAGGTCTATCGGGTATTGGGCTGAAAAGCTGTAATGTATGATGGCCTCGCAAAAAGTCGCCTCTTACCGATTTTCTTCCAATGCCGGGCTTCCAGCAGGAGGGCGGGTGGTGTTTTGCGAAGCAGCGGAAACGTGTTTGAAGCAGCCGGAGATCGTTGGATCGGGCTGCTGAGTTTTTCCGCTGCGCAAGCAAAATGCGCCCGCTCTCCTGCGGGTCAACCAAGAGCATTCGACTTTTTGCGAGTCCATCATTGTTTATCCTTGTTCATGCGGGAATTGCTCATGCGGCGGGAATGCGCAAAGAACTCAGTCCCAAGCCTTGTTCAATGAATGGGGCGAGGGGGATTGATGAAGATCGGACGGCGTAGCGGTCTTTTTCGGTTGTTGTAAGTTTCGGCAACAACCATGCAGTCAAAGCCGTCAAATGAACCATCCGATTCAGGGGGCGATCATGAAAGGATGTGCCGGAACGACAGCGTTGAAAAACGATGCCGACAGCCTGCGAAGGGCCATTTGCAGGCATATTCGCTATGATCTGGGCAAACGTCTGGAAGACGCGAGCCTTCAGGATGCCTTTTATGCCTTGACGCACAGTGTCAGGGATCGCCTGATCGAAGGCATGATCGCCACCCAGAACCGGTACGAGAAACTCAACGCCAAGAAAGTCTATTATCTTTCTATGGAATTTCTGATCGGTCGCCTGCTCGAAAGCGACATGATCAACCTGGGTATCGATGAGGCTTGCAGAAAAGCGCTTTCAGCCATCGGTTTCCAGATTGATGAAGTCATCGAACAGGGTCCGGATGCCGCCCTCGGGAATGGCGGACTTGGAAGGCTTGCCGCCTGTTTCCTCGATTCCATGGCGACTCTTGGTGTCCCGGGTTTCGGATACGGCATTTTCTATGAATACGGTCTGTTCAGGCAGGATATCGAAAACGGCTATCAAAAGGAAAAGCCGGATCGATGGATCAGTGAAGCAGGCCCACTCTCCATCGCTCGACCTGAAGAACAATGCATCATTCCGCTCTACGGTCGCATCGAACACGGTCAGGACCTGTTTGGAAACTACAACCCGATGTGGTTGGATTGGAAGGTAATCATCGGAGTGCCTCATGACATTCCTATCGCCGGATACGGCGGAAAAACGGTGAATTATTTGAGGCTTTATTCCGCCCAATCTTCCGCTGAATTCGATATCCAGATCTTCAATACCGGCGACTATTTCAAGGCCGTCGAGCAGAAAATCGGATCCGAAAACATTTCCAAAATCCTCTATCCCAGCGACACGATCGAAACGGGGCGGGAACTTCGGCTGATCCAGGAATATTTTCTCGTCGCCTGCTCGCTGCGGGATATCATCCGGAAACATCAACAGTTGCATCCCTCGCTCGAGCATCTTCACGATCATGTCCAAATCCAGATGAACGACACCCATCCGGCCCTTGCAGTCGCCGAGCTCATGCGGATCCTGGTGGACGAGCAGGCCATGGATTGGGACAAGGCTTGGGAAATCACCAAGTCCACCCTGGCCTATACGAACCATACCTTGCTGGCGGAAGCCCTCGAAAAATGGCCGGTATCCATCTTCGAAACCGTTCTTCCCCGGCACCTTCAGATCATCTATGAAATCAATCACCGATTTCTATCGGAAGTCTCGGTGCGCTGGCCGCAGGACACCGACAGGCTTCGCCGCATGTCGCTCATCGAGGAAGGGCCGGAAAAACAGGTGCGGATGGCCCATCTGGCCATGATCGGTTCCCATTCGACCAACGGCGTTTCGGTGCTGCATTCCGAATTGTTGAAGGTTTCGGTAGCCTCGGATTTCTATGACATGTTTCCGGAGCGTTTCAACAACAAGACGAACGGGATCACCCAGAGGCGCTGGCTGCTCAAGGCCAATCCCCTGCTGGCGGCGCTGATCCAGGAGACCATTGGAGACGAGTGGATCACCGATCTCGATCGCCTCAGGGAGCTCGAGGCATATGCCATCGATCCAAGCTTTAAGGAACGCTTCGCACAGGTCAAATACAAGAACAAGCTGCGGCTTCAAAAAATCATTTACGACACCACACGTATCGCGGTCGATCCGTTTTCCATCTTCGACATCCAGGCCAAGCGCATTCACGAATACAAACGTCAGATGCTCAATGTGCTCCATATCATCCACCAGTACCTGTCTATGGTGGAAGACGGGAGGGTGCCGAAACATCCCAAGACGTACATTTTCGCCGGCAAGGCGGCCCCCGGTTACTGGGCTGCCAAGCAGATCATCAAACTGATCCACAATGTGGCCGACATCATCAACCAGGATCCCCGTGTCGACGACATGATCAAGGTTGTTTTCATTCCGGACTATCGGGTTTCTTTGGCGGAAAGGATGATTCCTGCTGCGGACATCAGCGAGCAGATTTCGACCGCTGGCAAGGAAGCCTCGGGTACCGGAAACATGAAATTCGCCCTGAACGGGGCCGTCACGATCGGCACCCTCGACGGCGCCAACATCGAACTACGAGAAGAGATCGGAAGCGAAAACCTGTATATCTTCGGACTGACGGCGGATCAGATTCAGGATCAGATATGCAGTAGATCCTACAACCCGGTGGATATTTACATGAACAACGACAGTATTCGTCGGGTGCTGGATGCCTTGTGGGGAAACCGGTTTGCGCCGAGGGAGCCGGGGCTCTTTCAGTGGATCTATTACCATATCCTCGAAAAAGGGGATGAATATCGCCATCTGGCCGATTTCCCCTCCTACGTTCAAGCCCATGAAGCCATTCTGAACGATTACAGTATTCCCTCCGAATGGTGGAAAAAGACGATTCTGAATGTCGCCCGAATCGGAAAATTCTCTTCCGACCGAACCATTCTCGAATATGCCCGTGATATCTGGCGGGTGTCACCCGCAGTGGAAACGGATGGAACCAAGGTGTGAAGCTGCTGTTCTGGTGCTGCTTTTTTGCGATCGGCTATACGCTGATCGGTTATCCCTTGTGGCTGTGGATGCTGTCGAAAATCCGGCCCAAGCCCGTCCATAAGCAATGTCCGCAACAGGCGAAGATGCTTCCGAGCGTTTCGGTGATCGTCGTTGTCCGAAACGAGGCGGTGCGGATCGAGCGTCGTCTGGCCAACCTTCTGGAGCAGACCTACCCGCCTTCCAAAATGGAGATCATCGTTGTGGATGACGGATCCACGGACGATACGTCGCTTCGGGTACAGTCCTGGATGCAAGCCCATTGCGGCGAATGCGGCTGCCTTCTGATCCGGCATACGCCTTCGAGAGGGAAGGCTTTCGGTGTCGATGCGGCCGCCGAACGGGCCACCGGGGATATTCTGGTCTTTTGCGATGCGCGGCAGCGCTTTGTCCAGGATACCCTTCTCCAGCTCGTGCTCAATTTCGCCGATCCCCAGGTGGGATGCGTCAGTGGTGAACTTGTGTTCGAAACGACAGAAGGCAGCGACATCCAGGTGGAGATGGGTTCCTACTGGAGTTTCGAAAAATGGGTTCGGAAGCTTGAGTCCCGCACCGGCTCGGTGGCCGGTGCTACGGGCGCCGTGTATGCCATTCGAAAATCCTTGTTTCGGCCGATTCCGTCCCACACCATTCTCGACGATGTGATGATTCCCTTGCAGACGGCTCTTCAGGGATACCGGATCGTGTTCGATCCCGAAGCCAGGGCCTATGACGTGGTGTCGAAGGACATGCAGCAGGAAGGAAGACGAAAGGTCCGCACCCTGGCCGGAAACTGGCAATTGCTCGTTCTTGAACCGAGGTTGGCGCATCCGCTGAAGAGCCCCATCTGGTTTCGGTTCATTTCTCACAAGATCTGTCGACTGCTCGTTCCCTATTGGGGAATCTGCATGGTGATCTGTGCCCTGCTGATCCGGGATGTGGTTTCGATCTTATTTCTGGTGGGCTTTTCGGGAATTTTGGGGATTGCGTTTGCGCCCATTCCGGAACGTCTTTCAGGAACGCTTATGGGAAAGGCGGCCCGAGTGGTCCGTGCGGTCGTCTATCTATATGCGTTTGCAGCCGTTGCGCCGTTTCGACTCCTGTTTTCATCGAAATCTCTCTGGTCGCCATGAGCGCCGTTCCCATTCTCTTTCTGATCTACGATCTTGAGCCCGGCGGACCCGAGCTTCGCCTGCTCGATCTGGCGCGGGCCTTCCCCGAAGATCGGCCGATGCACATCTGTGTCACCAGCCGCAAATTGACACTTCTGCCCCAGTATCTCGCCTGTCCGTGTCATGTGACGGTATTCGTCGAGCCTGTGGAAAAGGCCTATCTGGATATCGCGGCCTTGCTGCGGATCTACCGATACGTTCGGCGTAACGGCATTCGGATCGTCAATTCCTATGACATCAAAGGGCTGATCCTGGCTACCGCCATCCGTGCGCTTTCCGGAAACCGTGTGATCACCGTTCACCACACCGTCGATCTGCTTCACAATTTCTCGTTCCTGCACAAACTGGCCCTTCGCATCCTGTTGCGATGCACGACAGCCGTTTTGTGCAATGCCCATTTCATCCGGCGGGTTATCGAAACCCGTTATGTTTCTTCGGAGCGCATTCATATCGTTTACAACGGCATCGATGCCGGATGGTTCCGGAAAAACTTGACTTCCCGCGGACACTATAGGAGAAGATACGGGATCGATGACGCCGAGACGGTCATTGGAACCTTAGCCAATTTTCGAAAGGAGAAACACTATCCGTTTCTCCTCGATGCCTTCCGTCGGATCCGCAGGCAATATCCTCGAACCCGGCTCATGTGTGTCGGCGGCGGTCCCGATTTCGATGCCATTCGTTCTCAAGCCGAGGAGTTGGGCTTGAGGGATGCAATTTTTACCGGTTATGTCGAGGATGTCGCCGGACATCTTTCGGCAATGGATCTGTTTGTCTTCTGTTCACTGCATGAAGGGCTTCCGAATGCCATCCTTCAGGCCATGGCCATGGAGCTTCCCATCGTCAGCTCGGCTGTCGGGGGCATTTGTGAGCTGATCACCGACGGGAAGGAAGGGTTTCTCGTTCCCCCCGACGACAAAGACGCATTTCTGAAGGCTGTCGTCGATCTGCTCGATCATCCCGAAAGAGGGGCGGTTTTTGGGCGAAGGGCACGCGAAAAAGTGCTTGCGTCCTTTTCGTTGGAAGCCATGGTGGAAGGATACGACCGATTGTTTCGACAGCTTGTTTCCTCCGGCGGAGGAGACCCGTAAGGAGACCTCGTGGTGCGTACAGCCGATTCCTTTTTTGTCCAGCCGTTGGCCGCCCTGGGCCGATCCGTTATTCACCCCATTCAGGAAATGGGGCGGATGTCCATTTTTCTGTTTTGGGGCCTGATTCACATGTTTTCTTGGCCGATTCAGGTCTACAAGATTGTGGAGCAGATTTACTTCATCGGAACGAAGTCGGTTTTCGTCATTCTACTGACCGGTGCATTCACCGGAATGGTGCTTGGGCTTCAGGGATATTACACCCTGGTGAAATTCGGGTCCGAAGGACTGCTGGGGGCGGCGGTGGCCCTGACCATGATCCGGGAAATGGGGCCTGTCCTGACGGCCATCATGATTATCGGTCGGGCGGGATCGGCCATGGCGGCCGAGATCGGCATCATGCGTATATCCGAACAGATCGATGCCCTCGAAACCATGAACATCAACCCGATCCGATTTCTCGTCAGCCCCCGCATCGCTGCATCCCTCATCAGTTTTCCGCTGTTGACGGCGCTCTTCGATGTCATCGGCATCATCGGAGGGTATTTGACCGGCTCCCTGATGTTGGGGATCAACCCCGGCATTTATTTCGCTCGGGTCGAGTCGAGTGTGGAAATGGTGGATGTCAACGGAGGCTTCATCAAGGCCCTGGTATTTGCCGTCATCGTCGCCATGGTGTGCTGTTATCAGGGCTACATGACGCATACGCGGCCCGGGGGTTTCGGATCGAAAGGGGTCAGCATGTCCACGACGACTGCAGTCGTCATGTCCTGCGTCCTCATCCTGGTGTTCGATTATGTGTTGACCTCGTTCCTCTTATAGGAGGGGAGGGTTCAAAATCTCGACCAGGTGTTCAAAAAATTGAATCGCTGGGAAAGAGGCGTAAATCAATAATAGCGAATGATAACAGAGAGATAAGGCGATTCGACTTGAATACCTCAGGAGACTGGTTCAAAACGATGAATATGGCGATGCGGAGCCATACAGGTGGGTGGTGGTAGCAGGTTTTAACTAATCGAAATCGTTAGAAATAAAAAATTGCAACCAATCCGAGAGTGTGGCACTCCGATTGCATTAACAATGAGCAACCTAATAATTCTTCATCTTTTTCCTCCTTTTTGCAGACGACCCACGGGTGGCTATCCCGGGGGTCGTTTTGTTTTGGGGCATACCGAATCCCATCCGAAAAACCATGGCACAGTCATCCCTCCGTTGCAGCATTAAAAGGCATAGCCGTTCCCATGCGGCTCACTGGAGATTCACCTACTTTTTGCGAAGCCGTCATGATCCCTGTTTTCGAGAAAGGATATTTCCATGAAGCTCGTTCGATTCGTTTCCGATAACGGCATCCATCCCGGTTTGTGGCTGGAAGACGGGATATTGGATTTGAGGACGGGGTTTTCCGATATTCCGGATATCGGTGGGCGGTTTTTTGAGGAAGGGTGGTTGGAGAAACTGAGCTTATGGCAATTGAAAAAACCAGCAGATGCGGTCCTGCCGACAGCACGGCTCACCTTTCCGGTGGCCTCCCCCAGCAAGATCATCTGCCTCGGTAAGAACTATGCGGAACATGCCAAAGAGGGTGGATTCGATGCGCCGGTTCGGCCCTTGCTCTTCGCCAAGGCACCCAGCGCGCTGACCGGGCCATACGATCCCATCGTACTTCCCAGAAGCAGCAAGGACGTGGATTGGGAAGTCGAGCTTGCCGTCGTCATCCGGAAGCGATGCAAACGGGTGTCCAGAGCGAATGCAATGGATGTCGTGGCCGGCCTGACCATCATGAACGACGTATCAGCCCGTGAGGCGCAATTCGCCGATTCTCAGTGGTTCCGCGGAAAATCCTTCGATACCTTTGCACCGATGGGTCCGTTTTTGGTGACCCTCGACGAAATCGGGGATATCGGCAATCTGCGGCTGGAAACCCTTGTCAACGGAGTGATCATGCAGGATGGTTCTACGCGGGATCTCATTTTCGACATTCCTACCCTGATCGAAAACATCAGCGAAGACATCACCCTGATGCCTGGAGACATCATCTCGACGGGGACGCCTGCAGGCGTCGGATTTTTCCGCAATCCCCCCCTTGTGCTGCGGGCGGGGGATGTCGTCGAATGTCGGATAAGCGGCTTGGGGGCGCTGATCAATCCAGTGATGAATGGCAATATCGAGATTCAGAGGTGAAATATTGATGTTGACATGAACATGGCAGATATGGAATTATCTGCTCAACCCAAATGAGCCTGTTTGCTTTATACTCCTTTCGTTATCCTCGGATAGCGAAAGTTATATGATCCCCCCGTTTCAGATAATGAAGCGGGGTTTTTTTTAGTTTAGGAGAAAAAAATAGCATGCCTGATACCATCATTATGATCGATGGTGAATATGTCCGGAAAATCTTTATCAATCAAAACTACAAGATTCATGTGCCCCGATTGGTCGATCAAATTTTGGAGGAGTTGCATATTGGCCGTGACGATTTGCTTAGGGCATATTATTATACATCGCCACCTTACCAATCCTCTAAGCCCACAGATGAAGAAAAAGATCGGTATCGAAATTTCCAAAAATTCATAGAGTTTCTGGATAGACAAGACAGCTTTGAAATAAAGCTCGGAAAAACAGAAAAAAGGGGAGACAATCAGTTCAGTCAAAAGATGGTCGATGTCTTATTGAGTATTGATCTTGTTGATTTGAGTGCAAAATCGAAAATCAAGACGGCAATATTGGTTGCAGGCGACAGCGATTTTGTCCCTGCAGTAAAAAAGGCGAAAGACAATGGTGTACGTGTGATCTTGTGCTGCTCAAACAATAGAAAACAATATCATGAAAGTTTATGGAAAGAAGTGGATAAGAGAGTATGTATCGATGAATCTTTCATGAGAAAATGTTGTCAATAGCCGACCATTACCGGGCAGAGGTTATAGGATTGGTTGACTGTTGCCCCTATGCATCCGAAGTCGCTACGACTTCTTGGAACTTCATCAGATGTATTGATCCACCATTTCGGCGATGAACCGCTCCACCCCCTCCTTCCCTCGCTCCTGTTCGATCTTCTGAATCAGCCCTTCGATGCGCATGGTGGTGGACCTGTCGTGGTCGATGTCGTCGATACTGCGGAAGGCTCCGCCACGTCTGCCGACCCGATAGATGAGCCGATCCCTTTCAGACAGGTTCTGATACCGGTCGATGACGGCGAGCATTCGTTCCTTGTCCTGAGGCAGTTGTCCACCCACATCCTCCAGAAGATTCATGATGTGGTCGCTGGTGATGGTGCTGTGGATTCCCTCCAAAGATTCGATGAAAAGGCGGATCTCGGCGACGACCTCGTCATCGCTTTGCATCTCGAAGCTGCCTTCCTGAAGATTGGCATACAGGGGAACCCGTTTGGGCACCCGAAGGCTTCTCAATCGGATGAAATGCGGATCGATGGCGTTCAGGACCCGGGCCGTCTCCAAGGCATGCTCACGCCATAGCGCCTTTCCACCCAAGCCGGGCATTACATATTCGGAAACCTCCATTCCGGCTTCCTTCAGCTTACGACCGGCCTCGATATGTTGCTCTGCGCTGACGCCCTTTTTCATGAATTTCAGCACCGCATCGCTTCCCGATTCCAACCCAATGTGGACCCGATCGAGTCCGGCTTCTCGGATGCGCTTCAGGGCTTCGACGGTTTTCCGGATGACGGTTCGGGAACGGGAATAGGTCGTGATGCGGGATATATCGGGGAACTGCTCCCTCAGGAATTGGAGCACCTCGACCAGATCGTCCGTTTTCATAACCAGATTGTCGGCATCCTGAAGAAAGACGGCCCCGGTATCATAATAGAGCCACATCGCCATCCCTTGATAGCAGGAGCTGTAACGGGAATTTCCCCAGATCGAGCTGATTACTGTGTCATCCACCACACCGGCCTTTCCCATCCGCCACGACAACCGGCGAATGTCATCGACCATGGCCTTCGCCGTCCGGATGTCGTTCTTGATTTCTTCCACCGTTCGCAGGGAAAACTTTCGGTTCTTGTATACCGGACAGAAGAGGCACTGGTTCCAGGGGCAGTTTCTCGTAATTCGGAGCAGAAGGCTACGGCTTTCGTTCGGCGGCCGAATAGGCCCTTGTTCGAATGTGGCCGTTTCGATCGTAGATGAATTCATTCGGTTCTCCTCGGGGGAATCTTCTATGATGGACTCCCAAAAGGTCAGATGCTCTTGTTTAACCCGCAGGAGGGCGGGTGCATTTTGCTTGCGCAGCGGAAAAACTCAGCAGCCCGATCTCGTAGGATCGGGCGGATGGCCAAGATGGAAAAGATGGCTTTCTGAAAGGCAACATCCGGATTTTCCATCCAAAATAGATGAAGCGCGTCCGCCCGATCCAACGATCTCCGGCTGCTTCAAACACGTTTCCGCTGCTTCGCAAAACACCACCCGCCCTCCTGCTGGAAGCCCGGCATTGGAAGGAAATTGGTAAGAGGCGACTTTTTGCGAGTCCATCAGCTGTGAAAGCATCGTGGTCGCTGTTTGAAATATGCGACTTCCGTCAGCGTTTTTCGGGCATCGGTATCTCGGTCATTCCCTGAAGCAGGTGTTTCATATACCAGATATCCTGAAGACTTGCCTTTCTTCCTGCCGGAAGGAAAGCGCTTCCGTCCGAATACAGCAGGGGACCGGTGAACAATTCGATGGAGCTTTTGGCCATTCCGGCGACAAAGGAGTCGAGTTCCTTGGCGACATTCTCAGGCAAAGCCGGTCCCTTTTGAAATCCGATCGTGCTGCTGTTTCTGTTGTTGATATCCAACCAATCCGGACCGAGCCACAGCCATTCCGACTTCCAATTCTTCGAAATCGCAGTTTTCAAGACCTTCACGTAACCCGGTCCCCAGTTGAAGTACGGTACTCCCAGGCAGCTGTTCGGTCCAATGGCGCAGGCATCCGCATAGTCGTAGGGAATCGCCCATGCCGGCTTATCCGGCTTTCGGACTTGAGCCACTGTCTGAAGGACGTGTGGCGTGTCGATTCCGGAAATGATCACATCGAAACCATCTTGCAGGAACCGTCTCGTCTCCTCCGAAGGGTCCTTGGTGACACCCGGTATGGGAAACCAGAAGCCGATCCAGCTCACTTCAAAGCGAAGGTCGGCGATCGGTTGCTTGCGTACCTGGGTCCATGCATAGCGAGCTCCCAAATAGCAGGATGAGGCAAGCCTTCGGGTTTCCGAATTGACGAGTGCTCCTACAAATCCGATTTTGCCAGTTCGGGTGGTCATGGCTGCCACGAAACCCGACATCATCTGTCCGTATTCCATTCTTCCGAACAGATTCGTCAGGTTTTTCGGTGCCTTTCCGGTCAAGACATCATCTCCCGAGCAGTGAACGAAATACATTTCCGGATGCTGCACCGCAGCCTGACGAATCCCTTCCTTCATGTCATCGGATGTGGCAAAGACAAGGCGGGCGCCTTTTGCCGCCATATCGTCCACGAGCTGGGGGATGGAGACCCCTTTTCGGTCTGCCGGGTTGACCTTGTCCACATAAATCATTTTCGTGTTGGGGACGGTCTGCTCGGCGTATCGGCCGCCTTCATAATGTGCCTGGCTGTATCCGTGGTCGTCGTGGGGGCCGACCAGAAGCAGACCGAACACGAAAGGAGATTCGTCGGCTCGAACGGAAGCGAAGAACAGGAGCAAAAAGAGTGTCGTGTACGTGATGAGGCGATGGAGCGTGAAATGGCCGAATGCGTCGTGCGTGGCATGAGCGTGCAGCTTGCGTCGGTCCGCTAACCCGCAAAGGTTGTCCACATTAAAGCGGGGAGAAAAGCGGGGGTTTTGAGACATGGGAGCCTCCGAATCGAAAGGGATATGGTGGGAGAGAAAGCAACGAGAAATCCATTTGAAAAGCACATCACGCAGGGCTACTATACGTAAAAATGCATGTCTTTTCAAATCCCGACTAAACCATGTCATTCGTCCCGATCATACAAAGGAGGCCTTACATGGCATCAAAGCGGCTTTGTTCGACCGTAGCGGTCATTCTTTCGGGATTCTTCGTATGGGCGGGCCCAGCTTGGGGGTCCGATTCCATCGTCGGGTGGACCACGTCCGAAACCGTCATTTCGGATGGAACGACCACCCTTTCAACGGGTACAATCCAGCCGATCTATTCGGCACCAGGAATTGGGAAGTACATCATCATCGACGGGAAACGCTATGTGGAGATGGGGAGCAATCGATTTGCACTTCCAAGAGGTGGTTCATCCTCGGAATCGGAAGCTTCCAGCGACGGGCCTTATCACCATCGATCCCACAAGCATCATCACCACCACAAACATCCTGAAGAGGATTGGAAGAAGATCGATGCGGAACGCAATGCATCGATGACACCGTCCCAGAAAATCTACCGGGACCTCAAGAAGAAAACCTATCCGGAACTTTTTGATAAATGATGGTCTCATCCAGGCACGAAAGCCCGAAAGAGCGTTCCCGATCCCTTGATCTGAATCCCTGGGCAATCTCCGGGGATCAGAAACGAGGCCCCCTTCTGAATCGTAGTCTTTCCGTCCTCGCTCCTCCATTCCGACACATCGAACCTTCCTTCGGTGCACAAAAAGATTTCGACGCCTTGTGTCGAAGGAATTGCCCAAGAGGCATCACTTGAGAGCTCGATACGCGACAGGCGAAAGGACTCTTCCGGTGTTTCATACACCCGCTCGAAGGAACCCGAAGGGGTGCCTTGAAGAACATCGAGGGACTGGGGAGCGAAACGCACGATGTCGAGAAGTGTCGGAATGTCGATATGCTTCGGGGTCAGTCCTCCTCGAACGACGTTGTCGGAATTGACCATGATTTCGATGGCCATTCCCTCCAGATAGGCGTGCAGGGTTTTGGGAGGAAGGTAAAGCGCTTCACCCGGTTTCAGGCAACGGACATTCATGAAAAGCGGGGCGAGACTCCCGATATCTTCCGGGTAGGCACCCATCAGCTTGAGAACCCATTCGGTGGTGATTTCCGATGTCGGCTGATGCTCAAGCCATTCTCGCAGCGCCTGCAGCAGTTGTTTCTTTCGATGAGAGGGCATCTCGAGAAGGCTTCTCAGAAAGCTGCGCAATCGATCGGAAACAGGCTCGGAGCGATTCCGCAGCACATCCGTTGGAAGAAGCGCTTCAAACGGCTCGAACTGCGACTGAATCGCCTCGATCGGCTGAAATCCGCACATGACCCAGAACGGGGTCAGGGCACAGACACATTCGGGTTTCGGATGGGAATCCTTGAAGGTGCGTCTCGGATCGTCCAGGGGGATGCCTGCTTCCGTCTCCCGTAGGAATCCAGCTGCAGCCTCTTCCCTATCCGGATGAACCTGAATGGATAGGGGATGAGCTGCAGCCAGCACTTTGAGCAAGAACGGGAACGTACCGCTGCATCTGGAGAGAACGCGAGTTCCCAGCTTCTTTTCGGGATGATCGGCAATCCAGCGATCGAGCGGTATGCGACCGCCGTCTTGTTCGATTTCGGAAGGCCCCAGGGGATGGGCGCCGATCCACCACTCGGCAACCGGACGTCCCGGTACGGTAGGAATGCCGATCAGCTCCGGAATGGCGGTTTCCGAGCCCCACGCATAGGTTTTTATCGGATTGTGCAGCCGATAGATCCCGCTCATGCCGAGAATGCTCCCTCTTCTATGCCGATTGGACCAACTCTCGGGCCGTCTGCTCCGCCTTCTCCACGACCGCAGTCATGGATGCGACGTCTTTCGGTCCCATCGCACCGCAGGCCCGAATCAACCGGTTGTCCTGGAAACCGTACCACTTGAAGAAATAATCATACCTCGGGAAAATGTCGGCGAACTGCTTCTCGTCCGGCTGGGCCTGAGAAAGGATGAAGACAAGCTTTTTCCCCGGGTTCAGGCGGCTGGGTTCTGGGTTGGTGGTGTAGTCCGGCTTGAGGTAGGAGAAGGTACGATCGATGAATCCCTTCATCTGGCTCGTCACTTCTCCGTAGTACACCGGTGTAGCCATCACCAGAATGTCGGCATCCCGAACCGCATCGAGCACCTGTTCGAGATCGTCCTTCAGCACACACCGATCGAGCTTGGTCTTGCAGGTCATGCACCCCTGACAACCCTTGTAAGTGAGTTTGTTCAGGGAAAAGGTGACAATTTCGGCTCCGGCCTGCCTGGCCGTTTCGCAGAAGCGCTCTGCCAGATACGCGGTGTTGCCCTTCGGTCGTGGACTGCCCAACAAACAGACAATTTTCATGGTTCCTCCGATCATCAACGTTGTGAATGTTCCTAAGGATGTTGCCACTTCTGTCGATAAAAACCCGACGCGTCAATCCAGTTTTCGCACGTTCGCACGACGCATCATGCACTGTTACGATATATCAATCACCCCATGCTTTTCCACATTTCCATAAAGCTCCGGCCGTCGGTTCGGGGCGAAGTACCGCATGGGATGGTTGCGGACGGCATGCAGTGCGGCTGCCCGAGCATCCACAACCATCATGCCTTCCGGATCCAATGCCGCACTGTCGATGACCAGTCCGGAAGGGTCGATAGCGAAGGCTGCTCCCGGGAATGAAAGCCCGGAATCGTTCGTCCCGCTCAGATTGCAGGCCATCACGAAAACGGCGTTGTCGTAGGCTCGTGCGACGAGATGCCGTTTCCAGGACTCGATCTTGCTACGCCCCGATCCGTGAGGGGAGGCATGGGGAACGAACAGGATGTCCATTCCGTTTGCGGCCATGATCGATGTCAGCTCCGGAAAATGAGCATCATAGCACAACTGAATTCCGATCGTCACATCTTCGAGTCGAAATACCGAAACGTCCTCCCCTGCCGTATACGCTGCACGCTCCGGCGGCCCCAAATGGGTTTTTCGATAGATTCCCGTTTTCCCTTGAGGGGTGACGACTCCATGACAAATCCACGGTCTTCCAGAAGCATGATATGCTGCCCACCCGGCAAGAAGGATCATGTCGGTGCGCCGGGCTTCCCTCCGCAAGCTATCGAGGATGACATCGTCGATTTCCGGACCGGTACGAACGGCTTCCGGCTTGAGGCCATAACCGCTCAGGCTGAGTTCCGGAAAGCAGACGATATCGGCATGGACATCCTTTGCCCGATCCATCCAGTGGGTCATGGTCCGGATATTGACGTCGATGACGCCGACCGCGGCCGAACAGCTGACCAGGACGATCCGTAAATCCTTCTTCACCAATTGCTCCGACTACACGTCGAATTGCGCACGGATCTTGAACACCCGTGTCGCCGGAAGATTGAGAATCTCAGTAATGCCGGTTTCCGCCGCAATGCGATCGAGTGCTTCCTGGATCGCTTCCCGGGAGGGTGCGATAAAGGTAAACCACAGGTTCAGGTGGTGGTCTCTCAAGTAGTTGTGGGTGACTCCGGGATTGCGGTTGACGGCGTCCACAAAGGCGGCGATCTTATCCTCCGGCACATGGGCCGCACACAGGGTGCTGACATATCCCAATTTGTCCGGCACGAAATTGCCGCCGATACGACGGATGATCCCCTCCTCCTTCAGGCGGGTTAGACGCCGGATCACCTCTGGTTCTGTAAGCCCGAGTTCCTGTGCGATCGTTTCAAACGGTCGTGATGTCAGCGGAAAGTCGGATTGAATGCGGTTGAGAATCCGGCGGTCGGTATCGTCCATTTCAATCATGGTTGCACGTCCATGGGCAGGGGGGATGGCAGGACATCGATCTGGACGCTTCGCTTCCGAGGTCCGTCGAATTCACAGAAAAAAATGCCCTGCCAGGTGCCGAGCTGCAGCAAGTTGTTTTCGATGGGTATGCATGCCGAAACGCCGACGAGGCTCGATTTGATGTGCGCATCGGAATTGCCTTCGCGATGACGGTACCCGGCCTGA
The DNA here is from genome assembly GCA_964549995.1 of uncultured Desulfatirhabdium sp. Classification (GTDB taxonomy): domain Bacteria; phylum Desulfobacterota; class Desulfobacteria; order Desulfobacterales; family Desulfatirhabdiaceae; genus Desulfatirhabdium. The sequence goes on from CAZJXF010000025.1 coordinate 26,933, forward strand.
TGAGGCACCATGCGGTTCAGCCAGTCGATCAGGTCCCGGCAGACATCGGGATCTGCGGATTCATTGATCGTGATGCCGGCCGTCGTATGACGGACGAACACATGGCAAATCCCTTTGGATACTCGGGGCAATTCCTTCAGAACCCGCTGCACTTCGGCCGTGATATCGATGAGTTCGATGCGTAGATGGGATTGGACGGAAAGAATCATATGGCCTGACCAGAGAAGGTTCGTTGAACGGAAAGGAGTACAAAAGCAGGAGGCAGCAAGTAAAGGAAAAGCGGATGACTTGTTTTTGCGAGTCCACCATCCTTTCCTGTTTACCTACCCTCCGAATGAAAAAGGCTCTGGAGATGGTCCAGAGCCTTTTTCATGACAGCGAAGGAACTTCGGTGAAGCGATCAGACGCATCCCGTCGGTTTCGGAAGACCGGCCATCTTGCAAGCTCCCTTTCCGGGGCCTGACGGGAAGAGTTCATAAATGTGTTTCAGTTTGAAGCCGGTGACTTTGGAAAGAACACGCACCATCGGAGCGATTCCGTTCTTTTCGTAGTATTCACGCAGCATCGAAATGACCTTTCGGTGTTCATCGGTGAGTTCTTCGATTCCTTCTTGGGATTTGACGTATTGGACCCAGTCTTCGCTCCAGTTGGCGTAGGAATCGATAAAACCGTCTTCATCTACCACGAATTTTTTACCTTTGAATTCGACTTCCGGCATGAAACCCTCCTTGTTGAAGTAAGTGGTTCAAAACGGCACATCTGCCTGTGCTTGGATACATTAAGAGAGAGGACTATTAACCCATGCCCGGTTGGATGTCAATAGAAAATCCTTTTCCAACATTCGGCATCAATATTCCTTGGGCATGGTGTTCAGCTGGGCCAGGGTGAAAACGGGCCCGTCCTTGCAGACGAAATCCTTTCCGACATTGCATCTGCCGCACATGCCGATTCCGCATTTCATTCGGTTTTCCAGCGACATGATGATGTGATCGTGGGCGTATCCCGCCTTGTCGAGCACCGGCTGGGTAAACTTGATCATGATGGGCGGACCGCAGATGATGGCATAGGTGTCGTCATCCGCCTGGGGGGCCTTCTTTTCGGTGATGGTCGGGACGAATCCGATGTTGTATTTCCAGTTGGGGTCGTTCGTTCCATCGACCGTGATGTGCATGTCGATGTCGTCCCGCTGCTCCCAGGCCATGAGTTCATCCCGGTACAACAGCATTCCGGGCGTTCTCGCACCGTAGATGACGGTGATCTTCCCGAAATCCTGCCGGTTGGCCAGCATGTAGACGATGGAGGAGCGCAGCGTGGTGAAGGCAAAGCCGCCGCCGATGATGACGACGTTCTTCCCTTTGAGAATATCCCAGGGATAGCTGTTCCCGAGCGGCCCGCGGATCCCCATGATGTCGCCCGGTTTCATGTTGTGCAGATAGGAGGAAACCAGACCGACCTTGTTGACCGTGAATTTGACGAATCCCTTTTCGGTCGGAGACGAGGCGATGCCGATCGGGATTTCGCCTTTTCCCGGGATGGACAGTTCGGCAAACTGACCGGATCGGTAGGCGAACCGTTCCTCGTCTTCGGGATTGAGAAAGACGAAGGTAAAGGTTTTCAGGTTTTTGTCTTCCGTTTCGACGACAATGTCGTCGATTCTGACTGGATATGGCAAATATGGATTGTTCACCCTCTCACCCCCTTTCCTACGATGCGGCACAGGCACAGGCCGTATATCCGTTCATCATGTTGCAGACGTTGCGGATATCGATGTTGACCGGACACAGCCGAATACAACGGCCGCAACCGACACACTGAATGCCGTCCTGATATTTGTCGACATAATACTTGAGCTTGTGCATGAACCGCTGACGGACCCGATGCACCTTGGTGCCGCGGGGGTTGTGACCAGAGCCGTGCAACGTAAACAATGGGTACATGCAGCTGTCCCAGTTCCGCATCCGGACGCCCTGTTTGCCGTGCGTTTCGTCCTGGATGTCGAAGCACCAGCAGGTCGGACAGCTGTAGGTGCATGTGCCGCAATTGATGCAGGCGAAGGCGACATCTTCCCAGAAAGGTGCATCGTAGAGCTCGATGGTGGCCTGCTCCCGGAGCTTGTCGGTATGGACGCTCGAGGCAATCGTCGCTTCGGCCTTTTCTTGGAGCGAAGCGATCCGGGCTTCCCCATCCGTTGCCGGGGCGGTAAAGCCGCAAGCATCGAGGAATTGCCCGCCTTTTTCCGTGATCACTTGGGCCAGATAGGTATCCCCCGAATCGACCAGCAGGACATCCACGCCTGCATTGCTGAACGGACCGCTTCCTGCTGAAGTGCAGAATGCCGTCGCACTGCAGGCTTGGTTACAGGCAAGTCCGATCTTGGTGAAGGACTCGTAGGCGGTAACCCAGTAAGGATCCTTGTACACAGGGGTGTCGAAGTTGCGCCGCACCAGAAGAAAGGCATCCGCATCGCAGGGACGTACGGCGATGAGGGCCTTGGGAGAGGCATCCTTGGGTACTTCCTTTAAAATATCGTGATCGGGTGCGTTGGGATCCAGGGTATATCGAAACAGGGGTTCACTCTGGGGATGCACCAGTTCCTTGGGAGACATCTTGGTGTTCTTGAAAGACATTTCAGGGTATTCGCCCGGACCGAGAGGGCGGAACACCGGATCGTCCTGCCCCTGTCTCACCGGCCCGTAGAGGCCATAGCCGGACCTGGCCTTGTCGAGACCTCCCTGCCACTCGGTTTTGTTGATCTGTATGACCTTCATATGTCGAAGCCTTTAGCAGAATGTGGTTATCGGATGAAATCGTTCGGATCGTTCGGGCTGTAGGTATCGAGGGCCGGACGTTGATCGAGCGACAAGCCGGCCTGCCAGCCGTAGAGCTCCTCACAATCCTTGTTGAGCTTCCGGGTAAACTGTCGAACGGGAATGCCCATCGGACAGGCCCGCTCGCAAGAGCCGCAATCCGTACATCTTCCGGCGCAATGGTAGGCGCGCAGGAAATGGAAGGTGCGGATGTCGATCGGATCCTGGCTCTTGCCGACCCACTGGGGCCGGGACTCATCCACGAAGCAGGTGGGACAATAACAGAGCGGACAAGCGTTGCGGCAGGCATAGCAGCGGATACAGGTGGACAACATCTCTTCGAAATGCGTCCACTTGTCGTCCGGGCTCATGGCTTCGATCCGCTTGACGTCCTCGTAATCGTCTTCCGTTCTTTCGGTAACCGGCTCGCCTACCAACTCATCATAGAGAACGGGATTGCGGTGGCGACATCGTTTGCAGTTGTCCTGGAGCAGTTCTTCCCGGGGAGCCTGCCAAATGAGGGCTCCGGCCTTGACCGTAACCTGACCGTCCGCTTCCTCGACGGAATCGACCTCTGCGCCGGCTTCCTCACGGCTTCTACCTGCAAGGATGCGCTTGTCGAGCATTCCGTCGCAGCAGACACCGATCACCACCAGCTTTTCACGTTTGATTTTGTTTTCGATGATGTGGTTCACGAGGTTTCTGGAATCGCATCCCTTGGCCACTACGGCGACCCGTTCCTTCCGGTCGGTTACGTAATTGGCCAGATTGATTCCGCAGTGGCTGTCCCACACCAGCCGATCGGCCTCTTCGGCTTTCCGGATGAAGCAGGGCTCGTTCATCATCGGTAAGGTTCCGCGACGGAATCCGATGACCATGTCGACTGCGCCATCCGAAAGGAGCTTTCGGGCGATTTGTCGAATCGCATCTATTTTCGCTGACATATGACGTCACCTTATTTGGTTTTCTTGAATTTGGTGTTGGGGCCCAGGGCTTGAACCGATTCGGTCACCTTCTTGGCGACATCCACGAATTTGGTCGATTCGGCCGAGGATATCCATGAAAATTGCAGTCTTCCGGGCTCCACACCCATATGTTCCATCAGGTTGTTGAAAAGGGCGAATTTCCGACGTGCATAGTAATTACCTTCCAGGTAATGACATTCTCCGGGGTGTCAGCCCGAGACCCAGACGCCGTCCGCTCCTTCCCGTAATGAAGCCAGAAAGAATTTCGGGCTCATTCTTCCCGTACAGGGAATCCGGATGACCCGCAGATTCGGTGGATACTGCATGCGGCTGACTCCGGCCAGATCCGCGGCACCGTAACTGCACCAGTTGCACAGAAAGCTGACGATTTTGGGTTCCCACTGCGTCATGTGTATCTCCTTATGGCAAGCGCCTTCAGCAGGCGGATGTTGTAACCGAACGAGTTGACATATCTTTATGGGCCGTTTTTTAGACCGCTTCATCCAGAGCGAAAATCTGAGCGAAGATCTGATCGTTGTCGAAGCCTTTCAGGTGGATGGCACCGGATCGGCAAGACGCGACACAAAGTCCGCATCCCTTACAGAGCACCGGGTTGATCTGCGCCTTTCCGGGGAAGAACCGGGCCGTCTCTTCGATGAAAGACGGTGCGGAATAGGGGCAGATCGACACACAGACGCCGCAGGAAGAACACATGGCCGGATTGACCTTGGCCACGTTTCCGCTGGTGTAGATGGACTTTCTGGCCAGAAGCGTCATGGCTCGGGAGGCGGCGGCGCGGGCCTGGGCGATGGATTCATCGATGGGCTTGGGATAATGAGCGAGCCCGCACAGGAACACACCGTCGGTGGCGAATTCCGACGGTCCCAGCTTGGCGTGACGTTCGATGAAAAAGCCGTCGTCGTTCATCGGCACCTTGAAGAAATTGGCCAAGCGTTCGTCCTTGGTCGGAACGACGGCCGTGGCGAGCGTCACGATATCGGCCTCGATCTCGATGGGTTTGCCGAGAACGTGATCCATCACGACCACTCGGGGTTTGCCCGAACCGGTCTTGACCACCGGCTTGTGGTCGAGGGAATAGCGGATGAAGATCACGCCGGCTTCCCTGGCCTTCTTGTAGAGCAACTCCCGCTCGCCGTAGGTACGGATATCCCGGTAGAGAACGAAGACGTTCATATCGGGATTGCGCTTCTTCAGGCTCAGGGCATTGTCGATGGAATGGGTGCAGCAGACCCGGGAACAGTACATCCGATCGGGTTCCCGAGAGCCGACGCATTGGATGAAAACGGCCGTTTCCATACCGTTCAGGGCAGGGTCGTCATCCAGCAGCTTTCGGTCGAGTTCGAGGCTGGTCAGGATTCTTGGATCCTTTCCATAATCGTATTCCGTCGGTTGGTAGGGGGATGCACCGGTTGCGATGATGGCCACCCCGTGTTCGATGACCTGGGACGCACCGTTCTGGGAAGTGATGGTCGTCTTGAAATTCCCGACAAATCCTTCGACGGATTCGAGGGTGGCGTTGAGATGAACGGTGATGTTCGGATCACCTGTCACGGCATCGATCATCCGCGCCAGCTCGCCCTGAATGTCCTCTCCCTTGGCCGTTCGGTACAGGTTTCGGGCCTGACCGCCCAAGACATCGCCTTTTTCAACGATGTGGGTGACATATCCCTGGTTGGCAAGGCTCTTGGCAGCAGCCATACCGGCTATCCCGCCGCCGATCACCAGTGCCGCCTGATTGACCTGAAGCTCGGCCTCCTCGAGGGGTTCCATGAGGGCGACCTTCTGGACAGCCATCCGGATGAGGTCTTTGGCCTTTTCGGTGGCCTTCTCCGGAACGTCCTTGTGGACCCAGGAATCCTGATTCCGGATGTTGGTCATTTCAAACAGGTATTTGTTCAATCCGGCGTTGACCAATGTCTCCTGAAAGAGCGGCTCGTGGGTCTTGGGGGTGCAGGCAGCTACGACCACCCGGTTCAGACCCTTTTCCTTGATGAGTTGGGCGATCGCATTCTGGGTATCCTGAGAGCAGGAATACAGGTTGTCGGTCGCGAATTCGACATAGGGAAGGGTCTTGGCGTATTCGGCGACGGAGGGAACGTCCACGACTCCCGCAATGTTGATCCCGCAGCGACAGACGAACACCCCGATGCGGGGCCGCTGTCCGGCGATATCCGTCTGCGGAATCTTCTCGGCTTTTCGGATCAGGCTTCCCCGGGCTTCCGTGAGGATTTCGCCTGCAGCCGATGCGGCTGCGCTGGCGTCGATGACGGCCTGAGGAATGTCCTTCGGACCTTGGAAGGCGCCGCAAACGTAGATGCCCTTGCGGGACGTAGCCACCGGCTCGAAGGAGGAGGTGTTGCAGAACTTGCCCGATGTCAGCTCCACACCGAGTCGTTCGGCAAGCTGCGCCACTTCGGAAGATGTTTCCAGACCGATCGACAGAACGACCATGTCGAAGACTTCTTTCTGGATGGATCCATCTTCTGCAACATACCGGACTTCCAGATCCCCCGTATCCCCGACGGGTGTGATCGTATGCACCCGGCTGCGGATGAAGCGTACCCCCTGCTTCGTTTTGGCGTTGTCGTAGAAGCGTTCGAATTCTTTTCCATGGGTTCTCATGTCCATGAAGAAGATGGCGCAATCGAGATCCCCACCTTCATGTTCCTTCGATATGACGGCTTCCTTGATGGCGTACATGCAGCATACGGACGAACAGTAGGCATGGTCGCACTTGTTGAGGTCCCGCGATCCCACACACTGGAACCAGGCGATCTTTTTCGGAGACTTCCCGTCGGAGGGCCGGGTGATATGCCCGTGGGTCGGCCCGGATGCCGAAAGAATCCGCTCGTATTCGAGGGAGGTGACGACATTGGGAAGCTTGGCGTACTGGTAGTTGTCGAAGATGGAGGGATTGAAGGGTGTAAAGCCGGGTGCGAGCACGACCGACCCCACGTTCAGATGGACCGTCTGGGGCTTCTGATCGAAATCGACGGCCCCGGTCGGGCAAACTTTTTTGCACGCCCCGCATTTGCCCTTCTGCAGGAAAATGCAGTGGTTCGGATCGATGGCGTACTTGAGCGGTACGGCCTGAGCATACTCCACGTATGCGGCTTTTCTCTTGGAAAGCCCAGCATTGTATGGATCATCGACTTTCTTGGGGCATTTTTCGGCACAAGCCCCGCAGGCGATGCACTTGTTGGGGTCGATATAACGGGGTTTCTGAAGCAATTCCACGTCGAAATTGCCTGCTTCCCCCTGAATGGATTGGACTTCGCTCAATGTTCTCAACTCGATGTTCAGATGCCGGCCGACCTCGACCAGTTTGGGCGAGATGATTCACATCGCGCAGTCGTTGGTGGGGAAGGTCTTGTCCAGCTGGGCCATCACCCCACCAATGGAAGGCCCTTTTTCCACCAGATAGACATAATACCCGGAATCGGCGAGATCGATGGCAGCCTGCATACCTGCAATCCCGCCACCGACGACCATTACGGATCCGATCACGTTGTTTGCCATAATGTGCTCCTGTCGTTGTTTACGTTAACAGCAAGGATACCTACCGGTATCGGAAGGGATGCGTCATGTTTGAAAAAGAATTTTACTTAATGGTTGGGGGAAAGCTTGTCAATAAAAAAGAAAATCGAAGGGGAAGGGGTGGCGCTTTTTGCAAGTCTCCGGCGAGCCGCATGGGGACGGGCACACCTTTTTCGCTGCATCGGAAAAA
>CAZJXF010000026.1:0-33907 GCA_964549995.1 uncultured Desulfatirhabdium sp.
CACTTTTATCTATATGATATCCATATGCTTTTGTGTAACGACCATGAAGTTGGGTCAAGACCTGGCGGTCCATCGGACAGCCCAGACAATCGAAAGAATTCATGCATTTCGTTGACTTGATTACGCCTGCCCGGCTCCATACGCACAAATCATTGGCCATGGCATACACCACCGGTTGTCTGCTCTTTGTCGTCGCTCGAGGTTCCATGACATCCTCCTTTCTCCCCATCGGGGATGGTTTGGTTCTCCGTTTGTCGTCATCTTCAAGAATGCTCGTTCTGCGTTCGCCGCTTACCATTGCAGAAACGATGCCATGGGCAGGGGGAAAATGCACACAGGGGAAGTATTTCCTTCAACGAACTGAAAACATTCATGAAGACGCAAGGTCTCTTCTATGGATATGCGAACATGGGCTTCCGAGAGATGCTGTTGACCTGATGCGATTTGCACAGGGAGATACCGAGGGTCATCCGTGGGGATGGGCGGAATTGAACAAGAAAACAGGCTTCCCGGACATGTTCCATTGGTGGAGACTCGAATCGCCTCCGGTGCAGAATGCATCACCTTGCGTGCGGGATGCATCGGAAGGGTGTGATGGCCGATCCCGTCGATATTCTTTCCACTTTTTTTCCTTGACAGACAGTTATAACGTAGCTACAACGTAACCATCATCTGTACGGACAAGCGAAAAGGCAATCGAAGTTCGTGGTTGCAGCGGTCGCTGCGATATCCGGTGCATTTCGAAATTTCGGTTTCATGCGGGGGGAAAACATGCGGTACGCAGAAACGGGCGTCTATCTGGAAATCGATCTATCCAGAGGAAACATCGAAAAAGTCCAAAGTGACCCGAGGGACACCGAGTTGTATCTTGGCGGTTTGGGGACAAACGCAAAGATCCTTTGGGAGCGGGTTCCCCCGGAGGTCGAGCCGTTTTCTCCGGACAACCTGCTCATCTTCAGTGCCGGGCTGTTGTGTGGAACACCTGCGATCGGCTGCAACCGGACCATCGTCTCGACCATATCTCCGCAGACCCGTCTGATGGCCTTTTCCATGATGGGCGGATTTTGGGCACCGGAGCTCAAATTCGCCGGTTACGACAAGGTCATTCTGCGCGGCAAATCGCCGAATCTTGTCTACATCCACATCCACAACGACAAGGTCGAAATCCGCGATGCCGCTCATCTCAAGGGCAAGGGAGCCATCGAGACGGCGGATCTGATCCGTCAAGAACTCAAGGACCCGAAGCTTCAGGTGGCGGCCATAGGCACGGCCGGGGAAAATCGGGTGTTTTTCGCATCGATCGAACAGGGCCGATCCAGTGCAAGCAGAGGCGGCATCGGGGCGGTCATGGGCGACAAGGGGGTGAAGGCCATCGCCGTTCGCGGCACGAAGGACATTTATGTCGCCCGGCCCGAAGAATTCCTCAAGCTCTGTCAGGAAGTGATGGCGTACATCCAGTGGCGGGAAGCGCATCCCATTCCGGGTGTGATGCCGATTCTCGCAGGATTGGGCTCTCCACAGGAGATGAAGGTCCATGACGAGAAATGGCATACGGAAAATTTCATGTGGGGCAATTCCCGAGTGCGTCGAAAGGATTTCTGGAACGAGGAGATCGCCCGGAAGTGGACGGAGACCCTCGAGAGCATGCGCACCCGTCTGATCAGCTGCTACAATTGTCCGATGAAATGCGGGGCCACCATCACCCCTCCCGGTCACTCGACCTATATGATGAAGTGTTTCTCCAAGCTCACCTATACGATGGCCGCTTTCTCGGACCTCGAATTCGGTCTGAAGATCGCCCAGCGAGCCACCGAACACGGGGTCGATGGTTTTTCGGCGCCTCAGGTCATGGCCTTCGCCGTGGAACTCTACGAAAACGGCATCCTGACGGACGAAGACATGCCTGGATTTCCTCAGGGGAATGAAGAGCGCTTCTACTGGCTTCTGGAAAAAATCGTTCACCGCGAGGGAATCGGCGATGTCCTGGCCGACGGCACCTATTGGGCGGCCCAAAAGATCGGAAAAGGCGCCGAAGCCTATGCGCACAACACGATCAAGAAGCATGAGCAGCTTCCGCTCAAGCTGTCCATGCTCAATCCCATCTATTTCCTCATGTATTCCACCGGAGAGAAGATCAACATCACCCAGATCGAAGGGCAGTTTCCACAGGCGCCCTTCCCCACGCGGGAAGCCCGGGAAGAATTCGTGAAGGACTGGTTCCAGGTGCCGCACGAGCGGTTCAAGCAGTATTTTCTCGATTGGGAGCCCCGCGGCGAAAAATCCATGCCTTTTTATCCGACGGTGGAAATGTGTTGCGACATCGTCGACTGGCAGGAACGGATGCACTACATCGACGATGCCCTGGGCATGTGTGCCGGTCTTTCCTCGTTCCCGCTCAAACCACCCTACCACATCCACAATTATCCGAAATTCATCGCTGCAGGCGCCGGCATCGAGATGGATGAAGACATCCTCACCGAGGCCACCAAACGCTACAGAACCCTGGTTCGGGCCATCAACATCCGAAGGGGCATGCGCAGAGCCGACGACAAGCCGCCGGAGAATCATTGGAAAAAGCGATTCCCAGAGCTCGAAAAGCAGCTACTGGACGCCTACTATCAGATGAAGGGCTGGAATCTCGACGGTATTCCGACGGTCGAAACCCTGCAGAAACTCGGGTTGGATTACGTTGCAAAGGATTTTCTGGAACGGGGCATTCTGGAAGGCGCTTGATCGCGTCTGTCCGTCACGGGAACCGTTCAGCGGGAAGGAACACAGGTCATGGGCGATAAAATCAAGAAGAAAATCAAAACGATCAAAATCGACGTAGACAAGTGTAACGGCTGCCGGGCCTGTGAGATGATCTGCTCGGCCTATCACGCCAATCCGAAATACAGCAGCAACAATCCGGCCCGATCCCGCATCCGGGTCATCCGGGATCCCCTTCGCGATATCTACGTTCCGGTGTATGCAGGCGATTACACACCTGCCGAATGCGCCGGAAGGGACAAGTATGTCATCAACGGGAAGGAATATGAAGAATGCGCTTTCTGCAGGGCATCCTGTCCGTCCCGACCCGAATTCAAGGAACCCGATTCCGGGCTGCCGCTCAAATGCGATATGTGTGAAGGCGAAGAAAAACCGCTCTGTGTCGAGTGGTGCATCACCGATGCCCTGATTTTCGAAGAACGGGAAGAAGAAGTCGAGGTGCAACCCGAAATCGAAGAACTCGAAGCTGGTCTGGAAGCCTTGATCGACAAGTACGGACTCGACAAGACATTGAAAACCGTTTCCCGGATGACGGGAAAAATCTAAGCCGGCATCGTCGAAACCCAAAGAGACCGGGGAATTCGAAATCCATCATGGACTCGGCAAAAGTCTATGAGGCTCAAGCGATCAGCCGGATAAGGGGATGGAATATGGAAAACGAAGTATTGCCGACGGAAGTCATTCAACAGTTTTCCGCAAGCCTTGGGGACAGCCGATTTGGCGATGTCATGGTCGTTGGCGGCGGTATCAGCGGTATTCAGGCTTCTCTGGATCTTGCCACCGCCGGTTTCAAGGTTTATCTGGTTGAAAAAGCACCGAGCATCGGTGGCCATATGGCTCAACTGGATAAAACCTTTCCGACCAACGACTGCTCCATGTGAATTTTGGCACCCAAACTGGTCGAGGTCGGCCGGCATCCAAACATTGAAGTGCTTTCCTATACAGAAGTGAAAAGCGTTGAGGGCGAGGCGGGGAATTTTACCGTATTCCTCAACAAAAAACCCCGATATATCCAAGAGGACAAATGTACAGGATGTAATACCTGCGTTGAATATTGCCCGGTAAATTTTCCCGACCCCTACAATCAGGAAATTTCGCTGAACAAAGCGGTGCATATTTACTTTGCACAGGCGATTCCTCTGGTAGCCTATATTGACGAAAGCTGCCTGTATTTGAAGGAGAAAAAGTGCCGGATCTGCGAGAATGTATGTAAGAATCAGGCGATTGATTTAAAGCAGCAACCGGAGAGAATCCAAATCAACGTAGGCGCAATCATCCTTTCGTTGGGCATCGAACCCTATGACGCCAGGCTGAAAGCGGAATACCGTTATGGTCAATACGGCAATGTGGTTACCAGTATGGATTATGAACGTCTGCTGTGTTCAACCGGGCCGTATGGTGGTGAAATACTGCGAAGAACCGATCTGAAACACCCGCGTAAAATCGCGTGGATTTCGTGTGTCGGCTCCAGGCAGGCGGCGGAAGGTGCCAACAGCTACTGCTCCGGTGTTTGCTGCACCTACGCCCAAAAACAGGTGATCCTTACCAAAGATCATGACCCCGACGCGGAATGCGTCATCTTCCATAACGATATTCGTTCCTTCGGAAAGGATTTCGAGCGGTTCTATCAAAGGACTGCAAATCTTCCGGGTGTCCGATTTGTGAAAAGCTATGTAACCATCGGAAAGGAATCGCCTGACACCAAGAATGTCACCATCAAATACTGGACGCCCGAGGACGGCATCACCGAAGAATCCTTCGATATGGTGGTATTGAGTGTGGGATTGACGCCTCCTGTCAATGTAAAGAATATCGCAAATACATTCGGCATCGAACTCAACCATCATGATTTTGCAAAGCTGGATGCTGCCAATCCCATACAGACGAGCAGGCCGGGAATTTTTGTCAGCGGGGGCCTGCAGGGCCCGCTGGATATTCCGGAATCCGTATTCAGCGCCAGCGGCGCCAGTTCGAAGATCGGCGAACTGCTGAATTTCAGACGCGGCAAGCTTTCCAAGGAAAGAACCTATCAGGAAGAAAAGGATACCTCCAAAGAAGAACCCAGAATCGGGGTTTTTGTTTGTCACTGCGGAGCCAATATCAGCAGGGTGATCAATGTCTTCGATACGGTTGAATACTGTAAGACATTGCCATATGTCGTTCATGCGCAACAGCAGATATTCTCCTGCGCCACCAACTCTGCTAAAGAGATAACGGATACGATCAAGGAAAAGGGATTGAACCGGGTGGTTGTGGCTGCATGCTCACCGAGAACCCTGGAACCCTTGTTCCGAGATACGCTGCGAGAGGCCGGAATCAATCAATATTATCTGGAAATGGCGAATATCCGAGAGCATGATTCCTGGGTACATTCGAAAGAGGCGGACAACGCTCTTGCCAAGGCAAAAGACATTATCCGGATGTCCGTAGCCAGGGCCGCTCAGCTGGAACCACTCCATGAGTTCGATTTGCCTGTCCACAAAGCGGCGCTGATTGTCGGCGGCGGTATTGCCGGGATGACAGCAGCCCTTTCCATCGCCAACCAAAATCACGAAGTGCATCTGATTGAAAAAGAAAAAGACCTCGGCGGTACGGCACGAAATGTACATTCTACTTTGGACGGCATGGATGTTCAAGCTCACTTGCATGAGTTGATTCGAAAAATATATGCGCATCCATTGATCCATGTCTATCATAACGCAACGGTTACGCGGGTGGATGGGTACATCGGGAATTTCATCACCACGGTACGATCCGACAGAGGTGAAACAGCGATCAAGCATGGTGCGGCGGTTCTTGCCATCGGCGCCGATGTGTACACGCCGACGGAATACCTGTATGGCCGGCACGATGCGGTCCTAACCCAGCTTGAATTGGAAGACAAGATCGCCAAACAAGATCGGAAAGTCGTCAATGCCCGGAATCTGGTCATGATTCAATGCGTCGGATGCAGAAATGAAGATCGAAATTACTGCAGTCGTATCTGTTGTAGTGAATCCGTCAAAAATGCCCTCGCATTGAAACAGATCAATCCGAAGATGAATATCTATGTGTTGTATCGAGACATCCGCACCTATGGATTCAATGAGGATTCTTACAGAGAGGCAAGAGGCAAGTCGGTACGGTTCATCCGCTATATACCGGAAGAACAGCCTGTGGTTGAACCTACCGAAAACGGATTCTTGCGGGTGACCGTAACGGATCAAACCTTACAAAAAAGAGTTTCCATAGATGCCGATGTCCTTTCTTTGGCTGCTGCGGTGATTCCCTCAAAGTCCACCAATGAAATTGCCGGATTATTCAAGGTTGCCCTGAGCCCGGACGGTTTTTTCAAAGAGGCTCATGTAAAACTGCGTCCGGTCGACTTTGCCACCGATGGCGTTTATTTGTGCGGAATGGCGCATTATCCGAAATTTATAAAAGAAACGATCAATCAAGCCTATGGTGCTGCAGGCAGAGTACTGACGCTGCTATCTCATGACATTGTAACAGCATCCGGATCCGTATGCGTCATCAACGAAAAGAAGTGCATGGGGTGCGGGGCATGTGTGGAGGTGTGTAACTATGGCGCTCTGAATCTTAAAGATAGCAAACAGGGGAAAAAGGCAACCATCAATCCTGTTCTTTGTAAGGGTGACGGCCTTTGCAATACCATGTGCCCAACGGGAGCAATTTCGCTGAAGCATTTTACCGATGCGGAAATCCTTTCAGCAATTGATGCGTTGGCCAACGGAGAGCAGGAGGCTGCAAAACTGAGTGCTGCGGCGTAGAAGCGCACCCAAGAGAGCAGTATAACCATTGAATCGATAACCATGGAAAGCGGATACGATGAGTACAGACTACAAATTTACGCCGAAAATATTGGGTTTTGCATGCAATTGGTGAGCATACGGCGCTGCTGACCTGGCTGGAGTTTCCAGACTGCAATATGCAACCGATATGAGAATTCTCCGAGTGATGTGCTCCGGGAGAGTCGACATGGCGCATGTACTCAGAGCTTTCTCCAATGGAATCGACGGCGTTTTTATCGGCGCCTGTCATTTGGATGAATGTAACTATATAACCAATGGCAATTATTCTGCCAGCAACATGGTGCTTCTGTTCAAGAAGATCATGGAATACATCGGACTGCATCCGGAACGGCTACGAATGCAGTTCATGTCCGGTGCGGAAGCCAATGTGTTTGTTGAATCAACGAACAGCTTTATCCAAACCATCAAGGAATTGGGCCCTCTTGGAAAACATGAGGGATTGGATGAAAAGGAGATGCGCTCAAAGCTGGCACAGGTTGAAAAACTAATTCCGTACATCAAGATCGCGACAAAAGAGAAGCTGAGGAAACGATTACATCCGGATGAATATGAAGGCTATTTTACCAGAGACGAGATAGCCAAGCTATTTGCGGAAGCGCCATCCTATTACATTCAACCCGATAAGTGCCAGGCATGTATGACTTGCGCCAGAAGATGCCCGGCAGAAGCGATCATCAGTGCCAAGAAGGAAGTTCATGTCATTGATCAGGAAAAGTGTATCAAATGCGGCACTTGTATCCAAGTCTGCCCGACGAAGTTTTCGGCAGTCGTTCAAATTGTAGGGCAGCCCGTCCCTCCGCCTCCTCCAGAAGGGCAACGAGCCATTGTCAAAATGAGTCATGAAAAGGAGGCCGCCTGAACCATGACGGATGCACCGATCAAATTGGATGAAAGCAGCCTTAAGCTCACGGATCTCGTCGCTTCGGTGGGAGGAGTGGATGTCAGCTACTGCTACCAATGTGGCAAATGTGCTACGGGTTGTCCTGTTGCATATGAAATGGATCTTGTGCCGACGCAGCTGATTCATGCAATCCAACTGGGGTTGATGGATGTCGTTTACAAGAGCAAAACGATGTGGCTGTGCGCCGGATGTCTGACCTGCACGACCCGCTGTCCCCAGGAGATCGATATCGCCGAGACGTTGAGCACGATTCGAATTCTGATGACCCGCGAGGGAAGGTCGGCTCAGGTCCCGGATGTCGAAAAGTTCACCCAGAGCTTTGTTCAGAATCTGAATTGGTTCGGGAGAATTTATGAATTGGGTATGGTCGGCTTGCTGAAGCTCAAGACGGGGAAATTGACACAGGACATGGCACTGGGAATGAAGATGCTCATGAAAGACAAGTTCCATCTCCTTCCCAGAATTCGAGGCGGCAGCACTGTGCACCAAATATTCAAACGCGTCAAAAAGCAGGAAAAGCCATGAAATACGGGTATTATCCGGGATGTTCCCTTCATTCGACGGGGCAGGAGTTTGATCAGTCCTTCAAAGCCGTTTGTCAACAGATGGGCGTCGAGCTGGTCGAGCTTCAACAGTGGGTTTGCTGCGGTGCAAGCGCCGTTCATAACCTTTCCCAACTGATGGCCATTGCCTTGCCGATGACCAATCTGGCACTTCTTGCCGAGATGGATTTGGAAGAGGTTGTCATTCCATGCGCATCCTGTTTTTCGAGGTTCAAGTTCGCCCAGCACAGTGTGAAAACGGATAAAAAGCTCAGAAGAAAAGTGGTGGAGGCCATCCATAAGGATTGCAACGATGAGGCAAAGGTGATCCACCCTTTAACGATATTTTCTCAAAACCCTTTGATTTCCAGGATTCCGACGCTTGTGAAGCGCAATCTGTCAGGACTCAAAGTGGCATGTTATTATGGGTGTCTTTTAACCCGGCCTCCGAAAATCACCGAATTCGATGTCGCCGACAATCCGATGAGCATGGACCAGGTTCTTCGAGCAACCGGTGCCACTACCGTCGACTGGCCGTATAAAACTGTTTGCTGCGGCGCTTCGTTGGCTCTTTCCAAACCGGATATCGTAGTGAATTTAAGTCACAACGTGATTCGGGAAGCCCAATTGGCAGGCGCAGACGCTATTGCTGTGGCATGCCCCCTGTGTCATGCCAACCTGGATACCCGTCAGGATGATATGGCCAAGACATATGGGTCACATCCTCAGATGCCGATTCTCTATTTCACGCAGCTGATGGGACTCAGCTTCGGAATTACACCTGATGAACTCTATCTCCATAAACACCTGACAGATGTAGAACAGATTTTTGAAAAGGTTGGGCAGCCCGCTTAGATAGATGGCTTCACTGGATTGACCTGAGCCGGTCGAATGGATCGGAATCCCTGCGGCATTCCTGGGTCTTACTGGAAAACCCTGCTGTAACCGCCCTCAGGTCTTCCTGATGAAGGGCCGCCACCTCTTCAAGATGCGTCCTCCGTTCGGGCATGATCTTCTCGGGAAGCTGAATGGGCCTGTCTTTCCGGCCCTTTCCGTCGTGAACGGTCAGAATGCCCGTATCGAAATCAAAACATCCCACCCGCAGGTTCAAGCACTCGGACAACCGAAATCCGCTCCCATCCAACAGGCTGGTCACCAAATTGTAAGGCCCACTCGGCCGTTCAATGATTTTCTGAACGCTGCTCATAGAATATGTTCCTTCATTCCGAAACCCCTTCGCTTACCGGTGCCACGTCTCCAGGATTACCTGTGCTAAACGCTCTATTCTTTCAAGAACCCGTGCGCGTGCCCTTATATCCTTCAAGCCGTCAAGCTACCGCAACACAATTTGCCCGGCTATTGTTTAAAACCTTAGCTTGCAGGTTGCAAGTTTCAGGGCGGGGTGTAGACAATGAAAGGATATCGATTCCCAAAAACTGGGGTACCTTTCATTAGATTGATGTTCTTAATATATGGAAAAGATGATAGGTATGGTTCAAGAGCAAACTGGCGGCGGTTGACCAGCCTCGAATGGGTCCATTCTCCAGAAACATATCCATATGCCGTGCGGATAAGATGAAAACCCTATGCTCTGCCTGATCAGTCCCAGCACATCTCCTGCTTTCAACCTGGGTGCCGAAGAGTACCTGCTGACAGTCGGCCGGGAGGACTGCTTCCTGCTGTGGCAAAGCGACAGCGCCGTCATCGTGGGCCGAAACCAGAATGCCTGGGCCGAGGTCAATGCTTCCTACATTCGAGAAAACCGGATTCCCGTCATCCGGCGCCTGAGCGGGGGCGGGGCCGTGTACCACGACGGAGGCAATATCAATTTTACGTTCATTCGGTCGGATGCAGGCCGGTTCCGGGCGGCATTCACGCAGATGCTGAATCCCGTGGTGAGCTTTCTGCAAGCGATGGGGGTTCCGGCATGCCTGGAAGGAGTCAGCGATCTGGCGGTCGAAGGCCACAAAATTTCCGGAAACGCCCAATGCGTTCATCGGGGAAGGCTCCTGCATCATGGCACGCTGCTGTTCGATTCCGATCTTGCTGCACTTTCCCGGGCGCTTCGCGTCATCCCGGGCAGATATATCGACAAGGCCGTCCCATCGATCCGAAAGCCCGTCACCAACATCCGACCATGGCTGAAAGAGGATATGGATGTACCGGTGTTCATGGAACGGCTGCTGGCTGAAATCCAGCAACGCTTTGCCGCTCGAAGGATCGTTTTCTCCGATCGCGATCGGACGGCTATCCGAGAGCTGGCTGCCGGTCGATACGATACCTGGGAGTGGAATTTCGGACATGGCCCGCCGTACCGGTTTCAAAACACCCTCGATGGGCCTGGCTGCAAACTGACAATTGCATTCGATGTCCGTGCCGGGCGACTTGGTCACGTCCGGCTGACCGGCTCTGGTCTGAGTCCTTCCGCCACGGCAGCCATCGAAGCCTGCCTGACGGATTGCCGTCATGACCATCGAGCCCTCCGGGAAGCCCTCCTGCCCATTTTCGGCACGAGATCATTGCATGGAATCTGCCTGAATGACTTTCTCGATGCCCTGTTCTGATTTCGAACATCCGTCTGTTTCAGGTGTGCCGATTCTGAACAGGCAGGCGTGCCAACACGGAAGTGTCGCTATGACATGGGCAAGTTGCTGCGTTCGGAAGGCACCTGGGTTTGCGGGCATGAGAATTGCATTTACCTGTGGCGGAGTGATTTGAAAATCCGGATGAAAACCCAAAAGGAGAGTCACATGAATGCCGCCGAAAAAGCAGCCGAAGCCATGACCTATTTGCAGAAATATGCACCTGATTCCTACGCGAAGTATCTCGAATTCACCAAGAAGCTGGGGGAGACCGGCAGCCTTGCGCCGGTGACGCTCGAGCTGATTCTGGTGGCCTGCGCCGTGATGAGCCAGTGCGACATGTGCATCACCATTCACGTGGAAAATGCGGCGGCTCAGGGGGCATCGCGGGAGGATATTCTGCAGGCGGCGCTGATGGCCGTTGCGATGGGCGGATCCCCGAAGCTGATGTATATGAAATACGTCTTCGAGGCCCTGGAGGATTTGTTCGACTGAATCCAATTTTCCGGCGGCATCTGCGGGGATGCCGCCGGCATGACCTATGCGAAGAACCGGTCTCCGCTGACATTCCCCAATCCGGGGTGGTTGTCGAAACGCACCACACCTACCGGTATCTTTCCTTCGACGGCTTCCTGGATCATGGCAACGCCTTTGTTGCCGAAACCGGCGCATAATTCGATCGCCAGGATGCCTTCGGCAAGAAGGGCCTTTGCCGTGGAGACGGCATCGGCATAGTTGCTGACCCCTACGACCACAAGATGAACTTTCGGGGTTTTGATCCATTGGCGGTGTGTGTTCGGATCGGCTTCCGGTGCAACAAAGATGAAGGCTGCCTTCAAGATGTCATTCATGTGATGGTTCCTCCAAGTGGATGATTTCGGGTTGTATGGTAGTGTCTGAACGGAAAACCCGTTTTGGGTACAACCTGAGCCGGAGGGTAGGCTGTTTCAAGCTGTATCGCAAAATTGCCTGCCCTGCGGCGGCGCACTGCTCCGAACAGGGGTTTTCCGTTCGGACACGATGATAGGGGGCGACCTCCTGGTCGCCCCTTGAGCTGCCGTTTCTTCTCTCTGAATTCCGTCAAGGTCCTTTTCAGTAGCATGGCGTCTTCTCATGTTCCGGGCTGCCCGCCTGTAACGCATACAAACAAAAGAAGGACATTGACAGGGTCTTCCATTCCGTGACACGGCTTCACGCATTTGCGACCCGGCAGCATGGACGAATCCGCATCATCCGCAGTGGGGTGTACACAGCAATCCATGAGTCTGTGCATACTGCATGGTGTGTGATACATCCACCACGAAAGGCCCCTCATCGGAAAGTCTCACGGATACCCGGCGTCCTTTCGGGATTTCCACCTCCCGTTCCCCATCAAGGGCCAGGACGCAGCGATCCGATGCCACCTCGATTTGTTGTCCGACAAGCAGGATCTGCTCGTCACAGAGACAAACCGTTTGCATGAGGCCGGGTGCGATGGGGGCCAGCACATGCCGTCGTCCATCGGGTCCCAGTGCGAGGTAGAGCCCCCGGGGCTCCTGCGGATCGATGCTGTACAACTGCCCGCCGATGGCCGAAAGCCCGATGGCATCGGGCCGGGCGCGGGTCAGGAAAATCTGGGTCACTTCCCGGATGTCCCAGATCGCCCGGGCTGCGATGAACGGGCTGTTCACGACAGCCACATCCACCAGGGCAATGTCGACAAGGCGCTCGTCCTCAACGACCTCCAGTCGGCACGAATGGTACAGCCCGCTTTCAGGCGGCACCCTGCCGGATGCGATCAGACCTGCGGCAAGGCCGGCCACCGTGGCTTCGATCAGGTAGGGGAACACGTTGTTGGTACCTGTGGAGATGGGCAGAAGCGGCACCATCTGCGATGCCTTGGCGACGGCCCGGCACGTCCCGTCGCCGCCGAGTACCACGATGCATCCGACATTCAGGGAAGCCATCCAGGCAGCAGACCGGGTGGAATCGTCCTGGTGGTTTTCCATCTTCAGCGGAGCTGGCGTTCGGCGGATGGATGTCGGACATCCGCGGGCGGCCCGCTCCACGATGCCGTATTCATCCGGCATGTAGAGCACTTCCGGGATGCCCAGCGCCGATAGCGCCATCAGCAGTCTGCGGACGATGCGCACCTTTTCCTGGTTGTCGAAGACGCTTCCGTGGGCCACCAGCCGACGGATGTCCTTGCCCGACACCGGATTGGCAATGATACCGACCGCCGCCGGCTGCGTCCCGACAGGCGATATATCGTCCGAAGAGAAGGCTGAGTCCTCGGTGGTCATGCGATTCCCAGTTTCTGCACGGCAGCCAGCACCTGGCCGACGCTCGGGATGAACGCCTGTTCGAGCGGCGGAGAAAACGGAACCGGCGTGAAGGGGGCCGCCACGCGCAGGATGGGCGCATCCAGATAGTCGAAGGCGAGTTCCGCCACCTGAGCGGCGATTTCCGCCCCGGCACCGGCGAATTTCACCGCTTCATGGACGATGATCAGCCGGTGGGTCTTTTTGACCGATGAAACGATCGTTTCGGTATCCAGCGGCAGCATGGTTCTCGGGTCGATGACCTCGGCCCCGATGCCTTTTGCGGCCAATTGTTCGGCGGCTTCAAGAGCCGTGTGCACCATCTTGGATGTGGCGACGATCGTCAGATCCGTGCCTTCTCGAACGACGTTCGCCTTTCCGAACTCGATGGCGTAGGGCTCGTCCGGCACCTCGCCCTCCATGCCATACAGCAGCTTGTGTTCCAGAAAGATCACGGGGTTGTCGTCCCGGATGGCGCTGATCAGAAGCCCCTTGGCATCGTAGGGGGTGGCGGGCATGGCGACCTTGAGCCCCGGCACATGCATGAACCAGGCTTCCAGCGACTGGGAATGCTGGGCCGCTGCGCCCAGACCGGCCCCCTGGGGGGCGCGCAGCACCATGGGAATTTTGGCCTTCCCGCCGAACATGAACCGCATCTTGGCGGCCTGGTTGAACAACTGATCCATTGCCACACCGATGAAATCGACGAACATCAGCTCGCAGACAGGGCGCAGCCCGGCTGCGGCAGCGCCCGTAGCCGCGCCGATGATGGCGCTTTCCGTGATGGGCGTATCCTTGACGCGATCCTCGCCGAAACGATCGAAAAGCCCCTGTGTTACGCCGAAACAACCGCCGAACCGCCCCACATCTTCTCCGAGAAGAAACACCGTGGGGTCTAATTCCATTTCCTGCCGAAGCGCTTCGTTGATTGCCTGAAGATAAGTCTTGACGGCCATGGATGTACCTCCTGTCGTTGGGATAGCGGATGGTTATGCGTACACGTTCTCTTCGAGTTCGGACGGGTCCGGAAGCGGGCTCTGCTGCGCAAAGGAAATGGCATCGGCCAGCTCCGCTTCGATGTCTTTGCGGATGGCTGCGGCCTGTTCGGGCGTCAGGATGCCGTTTTGGAGCAGGCGGTTTTCCAGCCGGGGAATTGGGTCTTTTTTGACCCATTCCTGCAGTTCGTCCTCCCCGCGGTAGACGCAGGCGTCTCCTTCGAAATGGCCGCGCCATCTGTAGGTCTTGCATTCCACCAGCGAGGGGCCTTCTCCGTTTCTGGCCCGGTTCACTGCGGCCGATACCGCTTCGTGAACGGCGAGCACATCGTTTCCGTCCACGACGACGCCGGGCATGTCATAGGCTGCAGCCCGGTCGGCGATATCGGTGATGGCCATGGATTTGCAGGTCGGGCAGGAAATGCCGTACCCGTTATTTTCGTTGACGAAGATGACCGGAAGCTTCCAGGCGCTGGCGAGGTTCAGGGCTTCCTGGGTGGTGCCCTGATTCGAGGCCCCGTCGCCGAAGAAGCAGACGGCCACGTTGTCCTCCTTGCGGTATTGGATGGCCAGGGCCGCGCCGTTGGCAATGGGCCCACCCCCGCCCACGATGCCGTTTGCGCCCAGAATGCCCAGCTCCACGTCCGCAATGTGCATCGAGCCGCCCTTGCCTTTGCAGTAGCCGGTGGTCTTGCCGAAGATTTCGGCCATCATGCGTTTGAGGTCCCCGCCTTTTGCGATCAGATGGCCATGCCCCCGGTGGGTGCTCGTAATGTAATCGGTTCTGCGCAGGGCGGCACAAGCGCCGGTTGCCACCGCTTCCTCGCCGATGTAGAGATGGACGAAACCGGGGATTTTCCCTTCCGCAAAGAATTCCTGGAGTTTGGTTTCAAACGTCCGGATGCGGATCATGGTGGTCAGCATTTGGGTCATGTGTTCGTTGGACAGGTTCATCGGTTCACCTCCTGAAACGTTTCGGTTGATACGAACAATGAAGGTCACTGCCGTTCCGGAAAGCCGGGTTCCCCCGGTGCCGTCTCCACCCACACCGTGACGGCCGCATTGGCCACCACGATGGTATCGCATGCCGTTGCAAAGGCATCCACGCAAATGCCCGCAGCCTGCATGCCGCCTGCCGCCACCCGTACCGTCGGAACGCCGACCGGAATTTCCGCCTTGACGGCATCGATGTCCACCCGCTCGGGAGAGGGGCAGGCCACCAGCACGTCCACCGTCAAGCCCTGGAAGCGGTCGCGCCCGAGGATTTCGATGACGCCGCACAGGCAACTGCGGGAAATGGCGTCGCGAACGGCTCTACAGGCGGCCTTGGTCACGTCCATGCCGTGAAGGTCCACACCGGTTCCCAGTTCCACAATGAAGCGTTTTCGGCTCATTTGTCTATTTCCTTCCGCACGTGTTCGCCGGTTCCTGCACACCTTCATGCAAGAAGCATCACCGGCTCTTCCAGGTAATCGGCCAGGGTTCGCAGAAAGCGCATGGCCGGCGCTCCGTCCACCACGCGGTGGTCGAAGGTGAGGCTCAGGGTCATGAAGGAACGGATGGCGATCTGGCCGTTTTCATCGATCCCCGGTTTCTGCACGATGCGACCCACCCCGAGAATGCCTGTTTCCGGCGGATTCAGAATGGGCGTGAACCCATCGACGCCCAGACGGCTCACATTGGTGATGGTGAAGGTGCCGCCCTGAATCTCGTCGAAGGTGAGCTTTGCCTGTCGGGCCATTTCCACCACCTGGCGGATGTCTGCAGACAACTCGAGAAGCCCTTTGTTGTGGGCATCCTTCACATTGGGCACCACCAGCCCGTCAGGCAGCGCGACGGCAATGCCGAGATTCACCTCGGCATGCAGGACAATCCCCTCGTCGGTCAGCCAGGAGTTCATGATCGGGTGATCCTTCAGGCTGCGGCATACGGCCAGGGCGACGATGTCGTTGATGGAAATGCGGACCTCTTCGCTGCGAGCGTATTTGTCTCCGATCCTGCGATGCAGGGAGACGAGCCGGGTGGCATCGATTTCAACAAAGACCGTCAGCTGGGCGGACTGGTGAATACTGGCCATCATGTTGTCCGCAATGATCTTCCGCATCCCGGCCATGGGCTGGACGGTTCCGGGTACGGCGGATGCCGGAAATGACGGTTGCGCTGCAGCGGATGTCTGGGGCTTGGACGAGAGGGCCGGATTCATGGCCCGCAGCACATCGGCCTTGGTGATCTTGCCTCCCGGTCCGGTTCCGGTGATCCGGGACAGATCGACGCCTGCCTGCTCGGCGAAAGCGGCGATCCTGGGATCCACGGGGATTCCAGGGCTGGCTGCATCGGGGGCTTTGCCGGGGCTTGCCGCCTGTGCATCGCGTGCAGCCTTGAAGTTCTTGACATCTTCTTCCGTGACCCGGCCGTTGGGCCCGGTGCCTTTCACCTGCGAGAGGGAAATCCCCCATTCTTTGGCCAGACGGCGGGCAATGGGAGAGGCGGAAACGAATGAGTGGCCATCTTCCGGTTGGGCCTTGGCCTGTTTGTCTTCGGCCTTGGCGGCAGGCACCGATGCTGTTTCGGGCGTGATCCGCTCCGGTGTTTCTCCGGAGGCTGCAATGAGTGCGACAATGGTTTGAACCGGAACGGTTTCTCCTGCAGGAACGACGATCTGAAACAGGATGCCGTCCGCCGGTGAGGGTACCGTGTTGGTGATCTTGCTGGTCTCCACTTCAAAAAGCGGTTCGTCTTTCTGCACGGTGTCCCCTTCGGATTTGAACCATTTGGACACCTTGCCTTCCTTCATGGTCAGCCCCCATTTGGGCATGCGTACTTCCGTTGCCACCGCTGGTTCCTCCTCTTCTGTGATGATGTCAGCCTGAACCTGTCGAAGGCTACCCTATCATGCGAGATTATCGCAAGATGAGCTTACCCATCGCCAGAGTACTGCAAAGACGGTGCCTAAAATGAAAAGCCTTTATGGTCAAGGAAAGCGCATTGTGAGGGCATCCCGGTGGTCGATTTTCGAACACCACCTGTCAGAAAAAGCTTGCCAGCCATACGGCATCTGATTTAATCAATCCCCGATGGGTCCGCAGCAAATCGATTGGTCTCATCCAGGCCTGAGCATGCGGCGATCTATGGGCTTGGGGTATTTCAGCGCGTTTTACTGAGTGATCTGATCGTCATTCCTGGAGGTGGGATATGTACGAGCTGGTCTGGCAAGGGTCCGGTTATCACATCGTCGAGCGAAATTCCGGTTCCGTGGAATCCTCCTCCGAATTTCGCTCTGCGGCGCTGCCGCTGTCCACCGGCAGCAGGATCGATCGTTCTCATTGGAAACGCTTCGTCCAGAACGGCTCGATGGATAAGGCCGTCGTCTGTCCCCCCATCGGAACATCCTGGCTTCGGTGCCGCGAAATGGGTGTCGATCCTTCAGTCGGCAAATGCCGGAACATCCTTCCCGAATCTGAATTCAGCGAGAGCCACCGCCGGCTGCAGGCGCTGTCGCAGGAGACAAAGCGCCGCCTCTACGAACTGGTCCGCGATCAGGGGCTGCTGGTGACCATCAGCGACCCGCAGGGGATCCTGGTGACGATGTTCGGCGACCACCGTACCCTTGTCATTGCCGATCGCCTGCATTTCGGTCCGGGCGCCGATTGGTCCGAGAAGAGTGTTGGCACGAACGCCATCGGAACGGCGCTTGCCGAATGCCGCTCGTTGCAGGTGGCCGGTTTCGAGCATTTCTGCGAAGGTCACCATGAGTGGGTCTGCACCGCCGCCCCGGTTTTCGGCATCAGCGGCGATGTGGTCGGCTGCGTGGATGTTTCCGGACCCAAAACCGTTGACCACAGCCGGGCCCTGTCCCTAGTGATGATCGGCGCCCGCGCCATCGAACGGGAGCTCTTCCGCCAGCAGATCGGGGCATTTGGCCCCCTTGCCGAAGGAGCGATCCAGTCACGAATGCCTGAAGCCGAGATGATGGGGATCGTCGTGCTGGATATGCAGGGCCGAATCGTGTTCGTGAATCCGGCGGCAGTCGAACTGCTGGGCCGGGCGGTGATGCATGTGGCCGGGATGAGCGCCGATGAACTGTTTGCATGGGGCGGTGGCTCCTTCCGGAGGATATCGTTTCGGGAGATGCATCGTTGCGGTTCGATTTCGGTCACCTTCCGGCCCAACCCGGCCATCCCGGTGCAGGCCTTTCCGCTGGTATCTCCCAACGGCGTTTTTTCCGGCATGGCGCTTGCCATCTGGGCGAGAGCGGCTGCAAGTGTTCGCAGGCGCGTTTCACCTGCCGCTCTGAGCGCCGATCCCTTTCAGCGGATTCTCGGCGAAAGCGACCCGCTGCAACAGGCCATCGCTACGGCGCGGCGGATCGCCTCGACCGCCATCCCGGTTCTGATCACCGGCGAAAGCGGTGTGGGCAAGGAGGTGATGGCCCGCGCCATCCACGAGGCCAGCCCCCGATCCAGAGGACCTTTTGTTGCCGTCAATTGTGGGGCCATACCGGCCGAGCTCATTCAAAGCGAGCTTTTCGGGTATGAGGAAGGGGCTTTTACGGGAGCACGGCGCGGAGGGGCATCGGGGAAATTCGAGCAGGCTTCCGGCGGAACGCTGTTTCTGGATGAAATCGGCGAGATGCCAGCTTCCATGCAGGTGAATCTGCTTCGGGTGATCGAGGATGGGCAGGTGACGCGGGTGGGCGGAAGCAGACCCATTCCCGTGGATGTCCGGTTGATTGCCGCAACCCATCAGGACATCGATACCCGGATGGCATCCGGGGCGTTTCGTCGTGATCTCTACTACCGCATTCATGGCGTTCGCATCGAAATTCCGCCGCTTCGGAAAAGGGGAGGCGATATCGTGCTGCTGGCCAGGCGATTCATTGAGGAAATGGCTCCCAAACTGGGCAGACAGATCCGCTGTATCGACGATGGCTTCTTCGACGCGCTGAAAGCCTACGACTGGCCGGGCAATGTGCGGGAATTGCGCCATGCCGTCGAGAGCGCCATCGCGCTGATGCAGGCGGAAACGCTGGGAGTGGACAGCCTGCCCGAAGCGATCCGGAGAAACCGGCGAACGGCAGCAAGCGCTCCGACGTCGGCTCAAAGCCGCGAACTCAAATTGGAAGTCTTGGAAAAGGCCGCCATTCAAGATGCCTGGCGCAGATTGAACGGGAACGTGACGCAGATGGCCAGAGCGCTTGGCATCGGAAGAAACACGTTGTATGCCAAGATGAAAAAATACGGGATTGCATAATCATCCCGGTCAACTGGATTGGAAAGCCAATACATTAATGAGACAGCGTGAGATACCTGTTTTTGTTGCTGTTCGGTTTGGTTCTTTTCCTTTCAGTTATCAATAAACCGAGAAATGTGTCTTTTGTATAAATGTTTTCGGGGTTGCATGAAAACCTATATTGCAGTAATCATGGCGATGCCATGATACTGGTTTGTATGTTGGCTATGTGCCAGGGTTTCCCGGCGCATATACCCAGGCCGAAACACTGGAGGAGCTGCAGCACAACTTGCGTGAAGTGATTCAGATGCTCCTGGAGGATGGCGGCGGGCCTACTTTGGAATCAGTGTTTATTGGCACCCAGGCGGTTATGGTTGGCTGAGATGGGCAAGTTGGCCGTCCTGAAGCCCCGTGAAGTAGCAGCAATCCCCCTGAACACCTTGGTTTCGTTGAGATACGGCAACGCGGCTCGCATAAGCCGTATCGTCGTCCTGACGGTCGAAGCACGACCCTCCCGTTCCATCCAGGAAGAGACATCTCACCGATTCTGTTACGGCAGAAAGCCTAAGATATCGGCCTGACGGTCGAGGAGCTGTTAAAGCATACCACTATGTAACCGTTATTGATTTGGATATAGCCTCTTCGACTTGATGTGAGCATCCGATGTCGTGAGCTGCCATTCATTTTTTCAAACCGGTATTCCGACCTATTTCCGGCAACACCAATCACCTATCACCTACCTAATCCCTATCGCTTAGCGATCATGTTGCCTAACGACTCAAAACGCTGTATACACCTCCCACATCCGGTCGCCTATCGTCCATCGCCTCTTTCATCAACGATCAGGAACTCATGAAAATTCTATGCTTGGCGGATCATCCCGATCTGCAACAGACGGTTATCGGGAAGGATACCCGATTCCGGTTTCACTGCCATCCACAGGTTTCCTGTTTCGGGCAGTGCTGCCACAATCTACGATTGCTGCTGTACCCATACGATGTGCTGCGCTTGAAACAGCACTTGAAGATGGATTCGGAGACCTTTCTGGATCGATACACCACCAGCCAGGTATATCCCAACGACCCGTTTCCGGAAGTGTTGCTTCGGATGAAGGAAGAGGCGGATGCCCCCTGCCCCTTTTTGACCGCCGACGGGTGCAGGGTATATGATGATCGCCCGGATACCTGCCGGATGTTTCCCCTCGATCGCGGGCTCGAATTCGACGATCAGGGCAGATCCCGACTCCGCTATTTCTTCAAGCCTCCGGCCATCTGCAGGGGGGTCGATACGGAGAAGTCCTGGAACATCGATGAGTGGATCCTGGATCAAAAGGCGGACCTTCATGCCGAAATGACCGAAAAATGGGCTGCCGTTCGGATGCTCTTTCACCAGTGGGGAGAGGCCGGATCGTCCGGACGTGGCCCCCGAGAGAAGGAAATCGTTCGAATGGCCTTCATGGCGGCCTACAATATCGATGCATTTCGAAGGTTCGTTTTCGAAAGCTCGTTTCTGAAGCGGTATAAAATCCCATCGTCTCTGTTGAGACGGAGCAAGACCGACGATGTATCGCTGTTGCGGATCGGGATGGCTTGGATCAAATGGCTTTTAACCGGTGTCGGATCTCCGGAGTTGCGATACAACCGATGATCGAAACGGCTGGAGTTATAGACTGTTTCGAAACCGATGAATTGGAGTACGGACCATGCGCATGCCCATCATGAACAACCTGTCGGCGATGGCCTTCGATAAACTGGTTGAGCACGCTGAAAAGGTGAAAGAAGGAATATGGACATTTCAGCAAGCCATGGAATGCAGCATCGGATCGGAATGTCCGTCCTTCGGCGAGCTGCACGAATCTGTCCAACGGATGCAACAGGAAGCCGAAACCATCGGAAAAGAGGTGTTGGCGCTGATGCCGGTTTCGGTTTTGTTCCCGGTCGATAAATACCAGTTCTTCCACTGGCTGAATCTGCAGGATCAGGTGTTGCCGTTGGCGCTCGATGCGATGCGGTGGATACGTCATCGACAGGCAACCGTTTCGGAAGAGGTGAAAAGCAGGTTGATCCTATTGATGGACGCCATTCCCGATCCGGTGGAAGAATTGGGGAAGCTGGTTCAAGAAACCCGAAAATATCTGCGAAGCTTTTCGGACAAGCACCGATCGTCCGTGATGGATGTCGTCAACAGTATCCACCAGGAAGTACGGGAAGCCTCACGAATCTGCGATATGCTTCATGAATTTGTTTTCTCGGCTGAAATGGACCCGGTTTCCGTCTGTCATCTGATCCGGCTTTCGGAAAAAATCCTGAAGGTTGCCGCTCAGACCGGGAAGATTGCGGATGTCGTTCGGGCCATGACCTTGAAATGACCGTAGCCGAACTCATTCATGATGGACTCGCAAAAAGTCGATCCACCCCCGATTTTTGGGTAGTTCCGGGCCTGAGCATGGGGGCGGGTACGCCTTTTGATGCTGCAGCGGAAACTTGTTTGAAGCCGCCGGAGCTCGTTGGGCCGGGCATGCATTGCGCTTCGGCTTGTGTTTGAAAAAATTGCCATTTCAATGAGATACACTCTCCTGGAGCGTCTGGCTACATGCCCGGCCCTTACGAGATCGGGCGGCAGAGTTTTTCCGATGCAGCGAAAAAGGTGTGCCCGTCCTCAGGCGGCTCTTTGGAGACTCACTGACTTTTTGCGAGGCCATCATTCATGGAAATGTTCCGCCTCATACACGTCGATCTGCGTTTGCGGATCTTCCCAACAACGGCCTTCCATACCCGCTTTCCGGCACAGGTGCTCCAGAAACATGCGTTTGTCGGGCAGCTGGCTCCAAACCTGGGGTAGAAAGGTGGCGCGGCGGTATCCTCGGCTGAGAATGACCCCGTGCACGCCTGGGACGAGCTTGTCGAGGCGTTCGTCGGCAGAAATTGCCTCCAGGGGCTTCGGCTCGCTGAGAATGCTGATTTCGATGGAAACATGAGGCCATTCTTCGCGCGTCATGGAGGGGAATCTCGGATCGTGAAAGGCGGCGCTGATCGCATTGTCTGCAACGGCCTCCACAAGAGGTTTGTGCGGTTCGATGTTTCCAATGCATCCTCGCAGCTGTCCGGAAGCTTCGAGGGTTACGAAACACCCCAGCGGTTTTAAAAACAAGTCTGATTCGAATGCGGGCTTCTCGAGAGTGGTTTGAAGCCCCAGCCTTCTCTCGATGGCGGATCGCGCCAGTTTTAACAACGCATGCCGTTCATTCGGGCTGATGTTCATGTCGGTTCTCCTGAATTGGGGAAGGCGTGAAAACGCCAATGGTTCGATGGATCCGAAGGTTCTATCCAACACAGGGTAGAGGAGAAGGGGCTGCTGTCGTCAAAGCAGTTTTCCAGGCCCCAGCGGCCGGCCGGTCCGACACGGCCTTGCGATCCATTCATGGCCGTCGCAGAAGCAAGCCTTCTGCGTGAATTCTCTTGCCGGTCGGACGGGAATGTCAAGCGATATTTCGTCCCCTTTTTCAATGAAAACACGATAGGTGCCTCACCCACGATCGAACGGAACCCAACGGATCCGGCTGGGTATCGTGGATGGGCCTATGGGGTTCCATCGGTTGTATAACGCAGGACACAAGGAGTATTCATGGCTGAAACAGATAAGGACGATTTGATCAGTATCATCGAAGAAGATAAGCAGGAACGCTTTCCAACGCTGTTGCCGCTGATGCCGGTTCGGGATATTGTCATTTATTCGGATATGCTGCTGCCGCTGTTCATCGGTAGGGAAAAATCCGTTCAGGCGGTGGAAGAAGCCGTCTCGAAGGATGGCTACCTCATGCTGCTGACGCAGAAGGATCAGACCCTCGAGAATCCCAAGCCCGACCAGCTCTACACCGTCGGTACTGTCGGCCGCGTGCTCCGGATGCTCAAGCTTCCGGACGGTCGGATGAAAATTCTCGTCCAGGGAATGGCCAAGGCGCGGGTGATCAAGTTCATCAAACGAAAGAGCTGGTATCGGGTTCAAGTGGAAATCCTGCCGGTCGTGAACCTGCCGGAGTTGTCCATCGAGGTGCAGGCCCTCATGCGCAACGTCAAGGAGAACAGCGCCAAGATTCTTTCGCTTCGTGGAGAGCTGACGGGCGAGGTCGGAGCCATTTTGGACAGCATCGACGATCCCGGCAAGCTGGCGGATCTCGTTGCATCGAATCTCCGGCTCAAGATCGAAGAATCTCAGATGATTCTCGAAATCGTCGATCCGGCCGAACGGCTGAAAAAAGTGAACGAACTTCTCTCCCGGGAAGTCGAACTGTCTTCGATGCAGGCGAAGATTCAATCGAACGTCCGGGATGAAATCGTCAAGAACCAGAGGGATTACTTTCTGCGGGAGCAGATGCGGGCCATTCATCGCGAGCTTGGGGAAGGGGATGACCGGCTGCAGGAGATCGAAAACTACAAGAAGCGGATCAAGAAGGCCAAAATGCCCGAGGCTGCAGAAAAGGAAGCCCTCTCCCAGCTCAAGCGGCTCGAGCAGATGCATCCGGAATCCGCGGAATCGACGGTCATCCGGACCTATCTCGACTGGGTCGTCGACATGCCCTGGTCGAAATCCTCCAAGGATCGGCTCGATGTCCGCGAGGCCAAGAAAGTCCTCGATGCCGGTCACTACGGTCTCGAAAAGGTCAAGGACCGGATTCTCGAGTACTTGAGTGTACGCAAACTCAATCCCGACATGAAGGGGCCGATTCTGTGCTTCGTGGGTCCTCCGGGTGTCGGGAAAACATCTCTGGGCAAGGCCATCGCCAAAGCCATTCATCGAAAATTCATCCGGATTTCCCTGGGCGGAATTCGAGACGAGGCGGAAATCCGAGGACATCGGCGAACCTACATCGGCGCGATGCCCGGTCGTATCCTGCAAGGGATCAAACAAGCCGGAACCAACAACCCGGTCTTCATGATGGATGAAATCGACAAGATCGGTGCCGATTTCCGTGGGGATCCGTCGGCTGCACTTCTGGAAGCCCTCGATCCGGAGCAAAACGCGGCGTTCAGCGACCATTATTTGAACCTGACCTTCGATTTGTCCCATGTCATGTTCATTCTGACGGCGAATCTCACCGATCCCATTCCGTCGGCCTTGCTGGACCGCATGGAGGTCATCTCTCTTTCCGGCTACACGACCGAGGAGAAAATCGCCATCGCCCAGTCCTATCTGTTGCCGCGGCAGATCAAGGAAAACGGTCTCAAGGCCAAACAGATTCAATTCTCCCGGGAAACCCTGCTCAAGATCATCACGGAGTACACCTTCGAGGCCGGGGTTCGGAATCTGGAGCGGGAAATTGCAGCCGTCTGCCGGAAGACGGCCCGAAAGATCGCAGAGGGAGCCAAAGGCCCCTTTTCCATCACACCGGAAAACCTCTCCGGTTACTTGGGGCCGCCGAAGTATTATCCGGAAATGGATCAGGAACCGAGTCAGATCGGTCTTTCGACGGGCCTTGCCTGGACACAGGCGGGCGGTGAAGTCCTCTATGTGGAAGCGACCTTGATCGGCGGAAAAGGGGAATTGATCATTACCGGTCAAGTGGGGGATGTCATGCAGGAAAGCGCTCGTGCGGCGATGAGCTATGCCCGGGCCCACTTGGCGGATTATCATGTGGAAGAAAACATTTTCGAAAACCACGATGTCCACATCCATGTTCCGGCAGGAGCCACACCCAAAGATGGACCGTCCGCCGGCATCGCCATGGCCACGGCTCTCATTTCGGTGATCAGCCGAAGACCGGTGCGCTCGGATGTGGCCATGACCGGTGAAATTACCCTGAGAGGCCGGGTGCTTCCCATCGGCGGATTGAAGGAAAAGGCGCTCGGCGCCTTGCGGGCAGGGATTCAAACGTTGATCTTTCCGGTCAAGAATCAGCGGGACCTCGAAGAAATCCCCGATTACGTGAAGGAAAAGATTCGGTTCGTTCCGGTGAAACACATGGATGAAGTCCTCGCTCTGGCGTTGGGTGAACCGCAGCCATCGGCTCCAGCGGAGGATTCTTCGGGGGCATCCGATGAGCCCATCGACGACGGTTCGGCGTCATGATGGTGTTGGGACTGGATACGGCAACTCAGGCATGTAGTGTGGCTGTCGGAAACGAAACCGGCATCCTGTACGACATGCTGACTACGGTTGCCGAAACCCATTCGCGGCATTTGCTGGGCATGGTGCGGCAGGTTTGTGTATCGGCCGGACTTGACTGGAAGGACATCGACGCGTTTGCCGTCACCGGAGGTCCTGGCTCGTTCACCGGTCTTCGGATCGGCATCAGCACGGTCAAGGGGCTTTGCTTCGCTCTTCGAAAAGCCCTGGTGGCCGTATCGACACTGGAAGTGCTGGCCTATCAGGCATGCGGGGAAGGGCTCGATGGTTCCGGAGGAATTCTATCCCTGATCAATGCCCGAAGAAGGGAAGTCTATGCCGGGTGGTACCTCAGGGATGCGGATGATGGCCTTCTTCAGCCTTTCGGGCCGGCGAAGGCCGCTTCCATCGATGAGGTGATCGAGACGGCACCGCTTCATCCCATCCAGGTGGTGGGAGACGGTGCCTTGTTGTACCGGGACAGGATCGAGGGGGCCTATGGGGAAGAGGTGATCTGCCCGGATGCATCTGTTCATGTGCCCCGGGCGTCGACACTGGTGCGCCTTGCGATACGACGTCTACAGGAAGGAAAGACGGTGGATGCCGCCTCCTTTACGCCGGAATATCTCCGAAAACCGGATATCCGCCTGCCTGCGACCGGAAGTTGACAAGCCTTTTTTTCATGGATCCATCGATGCATTGAGCGTGGGCTGACGCTTGACTTTGTAGGAGCGACCCTGGAAAAATCAGAATTCTTCCGCCTTTATTCTGACTTCTGACTCCTGTCTTCTGACTCCTGACTTCTGTCTTCTGACTTCTGACTCCTGCCATTCGCCTTCCGTAGCAAGGCTATCCGACTTCTTGGAAGCCCATCCCCATCAGCCGGTTTCCGAACTTCTTGCCAATTTGTACTGAAAACTGTCGGCAAGCGCCTGCCAGCTCGCCTCGATGATGTCCTCGGATACCCCGATCGTGCTCCAGACATGATCCTCGTCTCGGGATTCAATCGACACCCGTACCTTGGCCGCCGTACCCAACCGCCCGTCGATGACCCGCACCTTGAAATCCACCAGTCGCATGCGGTCCAGATTGGGGTAAAACTTATCGAGTGCCTTTCGAAGGGCGTTGTCGAGCGCACTCACCGGACCGTTTCCCTCCGCTGCGGTGATTTCCTTTTGACCGTCTACCGAAATCTTGATCGTGGCGTGTGCCGAACAAGGCAGGTCCTTGTCCTTCTCGATGGTGACCCGGAAAGCCTCGAGGTCGAAGAGGGGCCGGTATTGGTCCGTGAAACGTTGCAAAAGCAATTTGAAGGAACCATCCGCCGTATCGAACTGAT
This sequence comes from uncultured Desulfatirhabdium sp., assembly GCA_964549995.1. Classification (GTDB taxonomy): domain Bacteria; phylum Desulfobacterota; class Desulfobacteria; order Desulfobacterales; family Desulfatirhabdiaceae; genus Desulfatirhabdium. The sequence goes on from CAZJXF010000026.1 coordinate 26,572, forward strand.
AGCCTTCCTGTTCCATTTTCTTGATTTCGGCGACGATTTTCTGGGCGTCCAGTCCGTTGCCGTTCAGCTCCACCCCGAGTTCTCTTGCCTTGTACTCGATGTTGCTTCTGCCGCTCATGTCGGAGACAAGCACATGCCGCTTGTTGCCGACCCGCTCCGGATCGATGTGCTCGTAAGCTCTCGGATTTTTTCGGATGGCGCTGACATGCACCCCGCCCTTGTGGGCGAATGCGCTTCTGCCCACAAAGGGGCGGGAGTTTCGAGGAATCATGTTGGCCGTTTCGTCCACGAAGCGGCTCAGCCGCTTGAGCCGGGCCAGATGTGCTTCGGGAACACAGGGGATGCCCATTTTGAGGCAAAGCACCGGGATGATGGTCGTCAGATCGGCGTTTCCGCAACGTTCCCCGAAACCGTTGATCGTCCCTTGTACCATGTCGGCACCGGCCTCGACGGCTGCAAGGGAATTGGCCACAGCAAGTCCGCAGTCGTCGTGGGCATGGATGCCGAGGCGAACCTTGCGGCCGTTCCATTTCGAGAAAGTCGTTCGCACGACAGCCGCAACCTGAGAAATGCGCGAGGGTAGGGTGCCCCCGTTGGTATCGCAGAGCACGATGCCGTCAGCCCCCGCCCGATAGGCGGTTTCGAGGGTTTTCAGTGCATATTCGGGATTCTCGTTGTATCCGTCGAAGAAATGTTCCGCATCGTAGATCACTTCCCGACCCGCGGCTTTCAGCCAAGCAATGGATTCGGAAATCATGGAAAGATTTTCATCGAGGGTGTTGCCCATGATCTCTTCGACGTGGAGGGGCCAGCTCTTTCCGAAAATCGTCACGACTGGAGCTCCTGACTCCAGAAGGGCCTTCAGGTTGGCGTCGTCTTGCGGTGCGATACCGGCCCTTCGGGTGGATCCGAATGCAGCAATTTTGGCATGTTTGAAGGAAATTCGGCTTGCCAGCTCGAAAAACTGCATGTCTTTCGGATTGGAACCCGGCCAGCCGCCCTCGATGTAGTGAATGCCGAATTCATCGAGCCGCATGGCGATGGCCAATTTCTCTTCGGCCGTGAAGCAGACGGCCTCTCCCTGGGTGCCGTCCCGAAGCGTCGTATCGTAGAGAACCAAGTCGGTCATGGGGTGTCCTCGGTTGCTGATGTCAGAAGTCAGAAGTCAGGAGTCAGGAGTCAGAAGTCAGAATGATGGACCCGCAAAAAGTCAGATGCTCTTGTTGAACCCGCCCTCCTGCTGGAAACTAGGCATTGGAAGGAAATCGGTAAGTGGCGCCTTTTTGCGAGCCTCTCATGGGATGGGCGTGTGATGACGCCATCCTCGTTTCATATCTTCTATGCCTTTCGCCGGTTCTCGGGTCGAAGGGCCCGGACGGCCTTGCCGGCCTGCCACATTTCCGAGTTTCGAATGGCTGCCAGTTCCTTCTCCAGCTTTTCACGGTAATCGGCCGCGCTATTGGCCTCGATGACCCGGCGGGTTTCCCGACCGGAGACAACACTTTCATAAAGTTCATCGAACACGGGAGCCACTGCATCCCGGAACCGAGGGGCCCAGTCGAGGGCTCCGCGCTGTGCCGTCGTGCTGCAGCTGGCGAACATCCAGTCCATCCCGTTCTGGGCGACCAGCCGAATGAGGCTCTGGGTCAGTTCTTCGACCGTTTCGTTGAAGGCTTCGCTGGGGCTGTGTCCATGTTTTCGAAGCAGGTTGTACTGAGCCTCCATGACACCGGCGAGGCATCCCATCAGAACCCCGCGTTCTCCCGTCAGGTCGCTGTACACTTCTTTTTCGAAAGTCGTCGGAAAGAGATATCCGGAGCCGATCGCCACTCCAAGGGCCAGAACCCGTTCGGTCGCGCGGCCTGTGGCATCCTGGTGAACGGCATAGCTGGCATTGATGCCGCTGCCGTCGAGAAAATTCGTCCGTACCGTGCGCCCCGATCCTTTGGGTGCGACCAGGATGACATCCACGTTTTCGGGCGGAACGATCCCCGTCTGATCCCGATAGACAATGCCGAAACCGTGAGAGAAGTACAGGGCGTCTCCGGGGTTGAGGCATGCCCGGATGGTCGGCCACATGGCCACTTGACCGGCATCGGAAAGAAGATACTGAATGACGGTTGCCCGTTTTGCCGCTTCTTCGATCGGGAAAAGGGTTGTGCCGGGAACGAATCCATCCGCAACGGCTCGTTTCCAGGATTCGCCGCCTTCCCGCTGCCCAACGATGACGCGGATGCCGTTGTCCCGCATGTTGAGGGCCTGGCCCGGCCCCTGAACCCCGTAGCCGATCACGGCCACCGTTTCATCTTTCAAAACCGTACGGGCCTTTTCCATCGGAAATTCGTCCGCTGTCACCACATCTTCCACCACACCGCCGAAATCGATTTTTGCCATGGTTTGTCCTTTTGAAATGTTGGTTAAAAAGTGAACATCACACGCTCATGAAAGACAATTGACTGCTTCGCAAAAAGGCCGGATGCTGTGTCGTGCTGCATCCTTCGTCGTTGCGGCGTACGTCTAAGTACGCCTCACTCCTCAGGATTTGCACTCCTTGCCTGCGGCCTTTCTGCGAAGCCGTCCATATGTTGGACTTTTTGCGAGGCCATCACAATTGATGCATTTGGAAAAAGTCGCTGTATGCCCGATTGTGGGGTACTTCCGGTTCTGAGTATGGGGCGACTATTGATGCATCGGAAAACCTCAGCCGCCCTATCTCGTAGGGGCGACCCGACGGGTCGACCCTACAGGCTTTCGCATATTCGCACTTGCGTCCTGTTCCTATTGCACTTCCAAAATATCCCGCTTGGAACCGGGGGGCACCCCGATGCATAAAAGTCACAGGGGTCCTCTTGAAACAGCAGAAATCTTCCGCCTTTATTCTGACTTCTGACTTCTGACTTCTGACTCCTGACTCCTGACCTCTGACTCCTGACTTCTGACTCCTGACTTCTGACTCCTGACTTCTGACTCCTGACTCCTGATATTCAACTTTCGTAGGCCAATAAGGCTATCCGGCTTTTTACAAATCCATCAACTGGATCGTCTTCCTCTTTATTTCGGTTCCCGAAACAGCGCCACCGTTCCGGTTCGTGCGATCTTTTGAATACCGATAGGCCGCAGCAGGTTCAACATCGCCCGGATCTTGTCCTCGTCTCCGGTCACCTCGAGAATGAAATGCTCAAGACCCGCATCTACGACGTTGCAGCGGAAAATGTCTGCAATTCTAAGCACTTCCGCCCGCTGTTCGGCCTTCGCATGGACGCACACGAGGGCCATCTCCCGCTGGACGGCCTTGTCCGGGGTCATCCGCCGAACCTTGATGACATTGATGAGTTTTCGGAGCTGTTTCTCGATCTGCTCGATCAGCAGACCATTCGCCCGGGTCACGAGTGTGATCCGGGAAACCTTGGGATCCATCGTTTCTGCAACGCACAGGCTGTCGATGTTGAATCCTCTGCCGCTGAACAAGCCCGCCACTCGGGAGAGCACGCCCGGTTGGTTGTCCACCAGCATGGTCAACACGTGTCTGGATTCTTCGTTGGTTGTCATCGTTCCTTCCTCATTGCCGGCGTGTTACACCAGGAGCATTTCAGTGATGGGGGCACCGGCAGGCACCATCGGATAGACGCATTCCTCCCGATCCACCCAGAAATCCATAATCGCTACCCGATCGCTCTTCAACCCCGCTTCGAGAACGGCTTCGACCTCGTCGGGTCGGGTCGCCCGAAATCCGTCGGCGCCGTATGCTTCGGCCAGCTTCACGAAATCGGGGGCATGGCTCATGTCCGTGCAGGCGTATCGCTTGTCATAGAAGAGCTCCTGCCATTGCCGGACCATGCCGAGATACCGGTTGTTCAGGATAACGACCTTCACCGGAAGCCCATACTGGACAGCCGTGGCGAATTCCTGGCTGTTCATCTGAATGCTGCCGTCGCCTGCCACATCCACGACGAGCCGATCGGGCCTGGCCATTTGGGCTCCGATGGCTGCCGGAAGCCCGTATCCCATGCATCCCAGTCCGCCCGACGTCAGAAAATGATCGGGGGCATCGAATTTATAGTATTGTGCCGCCCACATCTGGTTTTGCCCCACTTCGGTGGTGATGATGGCCTTGCCTTTCGTGAGGCGGTAAAGTGTTTCAATGACGTATTGGGGTTTGATGACGTCGCCCTGCTCATACCGAAGGGCTCCCTTCCGTCGCCACTCCTCGATCTGCTCGAGCCAGCCTTGCCGGCGTTCGCTTAGATCCGACGGGATTTCGGAAGCCATCAGACGGTTTAGATGGCTCAGGGTGATCCGACAGTCCCCGACCAAGGGAACTGTGACCAGAACATTCTTGCGGATGGAGGTCGGATCGATGTCGATGTGAACGATCTTGGCCTGAGAGGCGAACGCGTCGGTCTTTCCGGTGACCCGGTCGTCGAAGCGCACACCGACGGCAAGCAGAAGATCGCAATGACTGGTCGCCATGTTGGCCGTATAGGTGCCGTGCATGCCGATCATGCCGAGAGCAAGCGGATCCGACCCTGGAAAAGCGCCCATTCCCATGAGACTGGTCGTGACCGGAATCCGGAGGTTTCTGGCAAGCTGCGTCAGCTCCTCTGCCGCTTTCGACAGGATGACCCCACCGCCTGCGAAGATGAGGGGACGCTGGGCTTCACGGATGAGGTGGACGACTTTTTCGAGCTGCCAGGCGTTCGGGTGGTAGGTCGGGTTGTAGGACTTCAGACGAATGGTTTCCCCTGGCTGAAACGTCGTGCTGGCCTTGACGACATCTTTGGGAATGTCCACCAGAACCGGCCCCGGTCTTCCGGATTTGGCGATGTAAAAGGCTTCCCGGAGAATCCGGGCCAGGTCTTCCACCCGCTTGACCAGATAGTTGTGCTTGGTGCAAGGGCGGGTGATCCCGACGATATCGACTTCCTGAAACGCGTCGTTTCCGATGAGATGGGTCGGTACCTGGCCTGTGATGACGACGATCGGAATCGAGTCCATGTAGGCCGAGGCGATCCCGGTAACGGTGTTCGTTGCACCCGGCCCGGAGGTGACGAGACATACCCCGACTTGTCCCGATGCCCGGGCATATCCATCGGCTGCATGGACGGCGGCCTGCTCGTGGCGAACGAGGACATGTCGGATGTCGGTCCGGGAAAGCTCGTCATAAATATCGATAACGGCTCCACCCGGAAAACCGAAAATCGTGTTCACCCCATGCTCTTTCAGCACGTCCATCAGAATCTGTGCCCCCGTTCGGGTGCTGCTCTCCGTCATGACGGCATCCTGATACATCTGCATAACTCCCTTCCTTCGATCCATACCGTGTAGAACCTCCTGCTTGAGCGCTGTGCAACATCAAGCAGGTATCCATCGGTCTTCTTCCGTCCTTGGATATTCTTTCCTGCCACTGCCCACTGCCCACTGCCCACTGCCCACTGCCTACTGCCTACTGCCGACTGCCCACTGCATACAGCCGACTATCCAACCACAATGGCTCCCTTGCTGGCAGAGGTGACACTGCGGGCATACCGTGCCAGGTATCCGGTCCGGATACGCAGCTCGGGTTGCCGCCAGGCGGCTTTTCGGGCAGCAAGTTCCTGTTCCGAAACAAGAAGTGTCAGGGTCTTTCCCGGAATGTCGATACGGATTCGGTCTCCCTCCCGAACGAGGGCGATCGGCCCTCCCTGCATGGCCTCGGGGGATACGTGTCCGATGGCCGCCCCCTTGGAGCCGCCCGAAAAGCGTCCATCCGTGATGAGTGCCACCCGACTGTCCAGCCCCATGCCGACGATGGCCGATGTCGGGCTGAGCATCTCCTGCATGCCGGGTCCTCCCATCGGCCCTTCATACCGGATGACGACCACATCTCCAGGCTCGATCTTCCCGGAAAGGATGGCCTCGCAGGCTTCCCCCTCGCTGTCGAAGACCCGGGCCGGGCCTTCGTGACGCATCATCTCGGGCAGGACGGCCGATTGTTTCACCACACAGCCTTCGGGGGCAAGGTTCCCGAAGAGGATGGCAAGTCCTCCTTCTTCGTGATAGGGCGCGTCCACGGAGCGGATGACGGAGGGATCCCGGATTGCGGCCGTTGCAATACGCTCCGCAACCGTCTGGCCGGAGGCTGTCATGCAGTCGAGGTGGATGAGCCCTTTTCGGGAAAGCTCGCGCATGACGGCCATGATGCCGCCTGCCTCGTTCAGGTCCTGAAGGTGATGCGGCCCGGCGGGACTGAGGAAACAGAGGTGGGGGGTGGTACGGCTGATGGCGTTGATGGCATCGAGATCGATCGGAACCCCCGCCTCGTTGGCCAGAGCCGTCAGATGCAGGACCGTGTTGGTCGAGCAGCCAAGAGCCATGTCCACCCGAAGGGCATTTTCGAAGGCTTTCGGCGTCAGAATGGATCGGGGGGTGATGCCCCGCTCCAGCAATTCCAGGATCTTTCTTCCGGTCCGCTTGGCAAGCCGCATCCGCTCGGCCATGACGGCCGGAACCGTACCGTTTCCGGGAAGGGCCAGACCGATGGCTTCGCTCAGGCAGTTCATGGAATTGGCCGTAAACATCCCGGCGCAGGAGCCGCAGGTCGGACAGGCCGCATCCTCGATGGCTTCGAGTTCGGATTCCGTCATGCGTCCGGAGCGTACCGCACCGATGGATTCGAAAACCGTGATGAGATCGATCGGACGTCTGGTTTGATCGCAGATCTGCGTACCGGTCAACATCGGTCCGCCGCTCAGCAGGATGGCTGGAATGTCGAGCCGGGCGGCTGCCATCATCATGCCTGGAACGATCTTGTCGCAGCTGGCGACCAATACGAGGGCATCGAGGGCATGGGCCCGGGCCATCACCTCCACCGAGTCGGCGATAAGCTCCCGACTGGCCAGGGAATACTTCATCCCCTCGTGATTCATGGCTATGCCGTCACAGATGCCGATGACCCCGAATTCGAGAGGGGTTCCGCCAGCCGACAGGATGCCCGCCTTCACGGCGTCCACGAGCGGATGCAGGTGGACATGGCCGGGGATGAAGGTGTTGGCAGAGTTGGCGACACCGATCAGCGGTCGCTGCAATTCTTCGGATGTAAATCCCATCGCCTTAAACAAGCTTCGATGAGGGGCTCGTTCGATGCCCCGGGTGACCATATGACTTTTCATGAGGAGTCCTTTTTTGGGGGAACATGGCAAAAAAAAATCCGTTATCAGCCGGGTAGCGGCTGATAACGGATTTTCTGATGAGCTATGGGGTTTAAAAAATCAGACCATTATCAACCGCTTTCCTCGTAGGGAAGGAGAATGCCCCCTACGAGGACGATAATGACGATCAGGTTGATAATGGCAAACAA
>CAZJXF010000027.1:0-33895 GCA_964549995.1 uncultured Desulfatirhabdium sp.
CTCCCCCCATGCTCAGGCCCGGGAAATACCCCTAAATCGGGGGTAGAGCGACTTTTTGCGAGTCCATCATCCTTGTCATGATCTACCCTTCGGGGTCAAGGAAAAAGGGTGGGGGCGTGAAATGGGGAAGGCTGGAGAAGATAGGCGAGTGAAGGCGGCGTAAGGGCGCATTGGGATGCGCCCTTACAGAGGCGAGAGCAAGAGAGGAACCCTGCAGGGGCACGGTGCCACCCCGGCAGGGTTGAAGCGTTATGCGTAAATAACTGCCAGAGCTTCTTCCCGATAGGCATCCATGATGTACGGAATTCCTGTCACCTTGGCGCATTCTTCGGTCAGAGAGGCAAGGTCCTTGCGGCTGATGTACTGGACTTCCCAGTTTCTCGAGCCGGCCATCAACTGCTGCAACCCGACCTTGAGCTTATCGACCGCGCTGTAGATACCGATCGCTCCAAGCGGCATCGTATCGATGTCCTTACCGTATTTCTCTCGCAGGGTTTCGTAGTTGATGAAAATCTCTTCCTTGGTGCTTCCATAGCGGGCGACACTGGCCGGAAGACCCTTGTCTTCGCCCTTGAGCCATTTTTCCGCATTTTTGCCGACCATGCCGGGAATCATGAGAGCGCGGCCCATGCACACGGCTTTGCAATAGGGGGCACCAAGCGCCAGTGCCTTGAAGATGTGGTCTTCGGAGGAGAAACCCCCTGCAAATGCGATATCGGGCACGCGTTTTCCACGCTGCGCCAGACGCTCGCACAGCTCATAAGCCATCGAATGCAGATAGATGGAGGGAATCCCCCATTCACACATCATCCGCCAGGGGCTCATTCCGGTTCCGCCGGGCGCACCGTCGATGGTCAACAGGTCGATGCCTGCATCGCTCGACCAGCGGATCGCCATGGCAAGTTCCCGCATCGGATAGGCACCGGTCTTGAGGGTGACCCGTTTGGCACCCAACTTGCGGATCCGTTCGACTTCCTTCATAAACCCTTCTTGATCGATGAATCCAAGGCGGGAATGCCGCTCGAACTGCTTGATTTGACCGGCCTTGTAGGCTGCCTGAATGGCCGGAAGGGATGGATCGGGGGTAACGATATACCCTCGCTTCTGAAGCTCGAGAGCCCGTTCGAGAGAATCGACCTTGATCTCTCCACCGATGCATTTGGCACCCTGTCCCCACTTCAACTCGACGGTTTCGACACCCAACTTTTCGATGACGTATTCGGCTACACCGTTTCGGGTGTCTTCCACGTTCATCTGAACGAAGATGTCGCCGTATCCCTCATAGTATCGGCGGTATTCCTTGACCCGGCGCTCCATTTCCGGCGATCTGGAAACCTTGCCGTTCTTCATTTCGAGACCCGGATCGATGCCGACGACGTTTTCACCGCAAACCAGAACGATACCGCTGATGGCGGCTCCAACGGCAAAGTGTTCCCAGTTCTTCCGAGCAATGTCCGTGCTGCCCAAGGCACCCGTAAAGATCGGCACCCGCATTTTCACCGGGTGATTCGTCCCGAACTGGGTTTCGGTATTGACTGTAGGAAAGGTCGCCTTATCGGGATCGGCATCGACGCCTTTGGCACCCAGGGCATAGCCCATGATGTTCAGATGGGTATAATCCACTGGATAGTCTTTGTCCGCACCGGCCGTGATGCTGCCGAACGGCGAGGGATAGAGGAGTTCCCGCCCCCGGAAGGTCGCATTGAACATGTCGCAATTGCCCCGACATCCATCTACGCATCGGCTGCAGATACCGGATTGCGGTGAAACGTTGCGGGATCGATTTGCCGTCTGGAGCGCTTCGTTTGCATTTGCCTGCAGAAAACTCATTGATTTTCCTCCATTTTCTTTAATTTTACCCGATTACCAAACAAAAAAAAGACAAAGGCATCTTTTGTGCTGCAAAGACGCCTTTGTCTTTTTTACGTGAAGGGCACCCCATTGTGCCCAGAAGTTATGCGACAGCTTTGTCGAAGATAAGACTCTTAAACTGAACGAGCGGTGAAAGTCAAGGAAAATTTGTAAGAAGTCGCTTTCGCCGGATATCGAACCACTTGGAAATCGCGGGTGCCTTCCCGAAAAGCAAGATGCCGATGCCGGCGGTCGCTAAGATATAGATGCCGCTGAACACCCGCCAGGAAGTAGGCGCAAGGCTGGCGATGACGGCCGAAAATTCCCCCCGATGCACCATCGAGCAAGCCGCTCTGCAGGATTGTTTCGGGCTCAATCCGAACAGTACGGCTCCCCAATAGACGGAGACGAGCTTTCCGACCACAGCCCACAGGATCAGCACAAGCATCCATCCGAAACCGGTCACCCCTTCTTCGAATCGAATCGATGTGCCGAACCAGAAAAAGAAAAACGGAAGACAAAGATTCCGAATCGGCAGCGAAAGCTGTTCCAATTCCTTCGATCGCCCGGTTTCGGACAACATCATACCGGCCAGAAATGCGCCCAGAATTTCCGACAACCCGAGAAAGACCGCAAGCCCCGCATACCCAAGCGCAATACCAACGGAAAAAAGCGGCATGAAATCCTCATCGATGTGTCGTTCCACGAAAGGAGCGGCCCGCCGGAATCCATAAAGTCCGAAAACCACGGCGCCTACAGTCAACCCCACCAGCTTCAGCATCAGCACCAGCAGGGTGATCGGTGTAAGTCCTTCACCGCTCTCTGCTCCTGCTACGACCGAAACCAGAATGGGTGCAACGAGGTCTTCGAAAATCAGAAGCGCCAAAATGAATTCCGTCTCCGGATGGGCCAGCCGCTTCTGTTCATCGAGCATTTTGGCGCTCATCGACGAACTGGTGGCATAAGCCACCGAACCCAGCAGGAAGGCGGTCATACCGTCATATCCAAAGATCCGGGCAAGGACAAACGTTCCAAAGAAATTGAACAGGACATCCAGAAGACCGGCAGGCCAGATTTTTCCGGAAATCTCTACCATCCTCGCCAACGGAAACTCGAGTCCGAGAAGAAAGAACATCAATACGATGCCGACTTCCGAGACGAGATGCACGAGGGGATTCCCGGAAAACCAGATGGCAACGGCCGCCCCAGCCACGATGTAGGCCAGAACGGAAGGGAATCGCAACCGCTGGGAGGCATAGCTGACCGTAAAGAAGGCACAGAGCATCAGGCCTGCGATCAGCAGAAAAGGAAGCTCGCTCATGAAGGAGCCTTCGAACCGGCGGCGGGTGTCGAACCCCGCCCAGGCATGTTCAGGATGCAGGCGTGGCACAGCTCATCGAGGCCCTTCGTTTGCGAGCGGTTTCCGACAACCATCAACACGTCTCCGGGAAGAATCGTCTCTTGAGCGTCCGGGCTTCCGATCATTCGATCCCCCCGTTGAATGGCAATGATCGTCGCACCGGTTCGGGTCCGGATCTGGGAGTCGATGATCCTGCGATGGGCCAGTTCACTGTCCGGCTTGACCTGAAGCCATTCGATCCGAATCGATTTCAGGAGCATTTCCATGCGGTCGTCCGAAACCGGCTGGTAGTCGGCCCCCATCAGAATGGCCCCGATCTGCCGGGCCTCCTCGTCCGTCATTTTAATCGTCCAATCGGGTTCATCCGCATCGGGGTCCGTAAAATGGTAAATTTCCCGATACCCGTTCTGATGCAGAATGATCACCAGATGATCTCCTTCTGCGAGATCAAGCGAATAGCGCTTGCCGATTCCGGGCAGATCGACTGTCTTGACTTTCATGGACATCTCCAAAAGGGGAACCTTCAAAAAATCAACATCATGTCTTCGTGAGCGGTATAGGAACGTCTTTCGAGCTCCGGAACCGCTTCGGCCACATATCCCGGAACGACGACACCATTGGCGAATTGTGCATAATTGACGAAGGTCCGGCCATCGATCAACACCTTCATTCCCGGACGATCCGACTTCACCGGAACAATGACGTTGACGCCCTGCCATTGTTGCTGCAATTCCAGCATTCCGGCTTTTCCAGCCTCCTTCCCAAGATCCACTTCCAGATAAAACCGGCTTTGCGGATCGATCGCATCCCGATATTGATTGCCGATTCCTTCGATCAGGGTTTTCAACGAGCTTTGCATGGGACCTCCTTTCATTGGGGTGAAGCGGGTTGCCCCGCCCCTTCCTTCCGGGTCTCGCGAGGCTTGACCGTGATTTCCACCAGAACCTTTTCCCGATAACCGGACCCTACCTTCAGAGAGGCGGGGCTGAGTGCGAGATTGACGGTCAGTATCCGGGAAGACTGAATGGCATCGAGAGGAATCTTCTCCGTATAGACGGTTTGAATCTTGCTCAAAATTCGGCCACCGCCGACAATCGGTATCCTGGCGGGTTCGATTCGGACGGATTCAATCCGCAGATGTTCCGGCAATTTTCCGGTCCAGTCCGCCTGAACCGGAATTTCTTTCCGATCGGGGGTATCGAGGGTGACTTCCACGACTTCCGGCTGGAAGCTCTTGATATACAGCCCTGGCGGAAGCGAAATGTTTTCGTTCGTGATGGTATAACTGTTCTTTCCGACAACCGCTCCGTCGAGGTCGATCCGAACCCGAACCTGATCCTGCCGGACAGAGCGGATCAAGGTGTCGGAGCCGCTCAACTGAATGCGAATGGAACTCACGGAGGTTTCAATGATTTCCATAGCAGGGTTTCGGTTCATGTATTCGATCGGAATATCGAGAGTCGTCAGGGTTTCAAGCCCCTTGGTGATGCTGAACCAGGCCCCCGTAATCACCACGAAAGAAACGAATGCAGCAGCTGCAACTTCCAGCCGGGCCTTCCTCGTCTCGGCGGCATCCTGGCGTCCCTCGGTTCCGGTATGCGCATTGAGGATATCGGTAAGCTCTTCGGGCCTGAGCACCCGCTGGATCTGGTTGCCCCGAATGGCCAGAATCGTCCCCCGCTCTTCGGAAACGACCACCACGAGCGCATCGGTCATTTCCGCAATGCCGATAGCCGCCCGATGCCGCGTGCCGTAATACGAGGGCAAGTCCTGACGAAGGCTGAGCGGCAAGACCACGCCGACTTCTGCAATTCTGTCGCCCTCGATGATCATCGCACCGTCATGCACCGGATTGTCGGGCCAAAAAATGCTGGTGATCATTTCCCTCGTGATGACGGCATTGCAGGGGATCCCTTCTTGAACCGCCTCGCTGAGGCTCTCTTTTCCCTGAATGACCATGATGGCTCCAATGCGTCTTTTGGCCAGATCGAAGGCACTTTCGACAATGGCCTGAACGGGCGTCTGTGGTTGCTTGAAGCTCACCCCCCACAGGATGGATCGGATGTTCTTGGCCTGCAGCACGCTTCGGATTTCGTTCCGGAAAACCACTACAATGATGAGCGCTGCAATGGTGGTGATGGCCTGAACCACCCAGCTGGTGACGATAAGCCCGAGATAGCCGGCAGCCTGCTGCAGCACCCAGAGCAGGGCGACCCCGATCAGGATTTTGAAAACATTCGTCCTGCGGAAAAGAATATAGAACCGAAACAGGATGTAGCTGTTCAACCCGATATCGACCGCATCCTGCCAGCGGATCTCTCTCAAAAAATGAAGCAATCCTTCCATGAATCCGATGGGTTCCCCTTCAGTCCGTAATGCTGAACCGGATGGTTTGTAGAACCTTCCCGTCGCTGTCCGTCACCTCCACCCGCCAGGGTCCCTTGTCCGCCTCCCGAAGCTGGATCGAGCTGTAGGTGGCCCACCTGGGCGGATTGATCAGCAGCTTGATTTTGGTACTCAGATCATCCCGGTAATACCAGTTGTGGTAAATAGCCGTTCGTTCGGGGACGGGATCGAACAGGGTGAAACAGCTGACCTTTCCGCCGGTGATGGAAAAGACGACGGCTTCGTTGAAGGGAAGTCGGTTAACGACATCCTCGCACATGACGGCTGTGACGAGCTGCAGCTTGGGGGAAGAAGAAGCCGCAACCGGCGGATCGGCCGAAGCCGCTCCGGACAGAATCAGCCACACCACCAGGACGCCCGCCCATCCGGCCGTCTTGATCCGGTAGGGATACATCGCTTTCATCAACCCAAGACCCCTTATTCAATCGAAATCCGTTGACAACAACCCGAATCGGGATTAGAAAAATACAACAAGTTGGCGCATTGCCTCCGGACGAAGAGAATGCAATCCGTTTACTTCGTCCTATACTGGAACCTCCTCGAAAATCAACCCATTTTCACATCCCAACACCCATGATGGTCTCGCAAAAAGTCGATCTACACCCGATGGTGGGGTGTTCTGTGCCTGAGCATGGGGGAAGATACGCCTTTTGATGTTGCATCGGATACTTGTTTGAAGCCGCCGGAGATCGTTGGGTCGGGCATGCACATTCAAGCCATATCTGTTTGAAGAACAAGATATGGCGTTCGAATGACCCATCGTTGAAGTCTGGCCACATGCCCGACCCTTACGAGCTCGGGCGGCTGAGTTTATCCGATGCAACGAAAAAGGCGTGTCTTCTCCCATGCGACTCGGATGAGACTTTTGGACTTTTTGCGAGTCCATCACCCATTTTCCTGACGTACCCCAGCCATGCCTGCAATGGTATGAGCTTTGAAAACCGGTTCGATCGTTTTTTCACCAAGAAAGGAGTTCCATCATGGCACCAACCCGAGCTTCCGTTACGCCGAAAAAATCCAAGGTCACATTTTCCATCCTGTTGCCGGATGTCCGGGAAGTTGCGCTCTGTGGCGACTTCAATCAATGGAGCACGACATCCCATCCCATGAAACGCAGTGCCAAAGGGCTCTGGAGCAAGGCCCTGTATTTGGCTCCAGGACGGTATGAATACAAGTTCCTGGTGGACGGCAAATGGATGACCGACCCGAAAAATCCCCAAGTCGCCAAGAACCCCTTCGGAACCGTCAACAACGTCCTGGTGGTTGCTGCATGACCGTATCCCAAGCGCTTATCCAGGAACCTTCTCCGGGTACGAGAATCGTCGCCTTCACGGGAGACTTTCAGCGCTTCCGCCTCACCCTCGATAGACCCGGAAACGGCACGGCCTGGGTACGCACCAATATCGGCCATGCGGCCACCACCCGCCGGGAAATCATCGAAAAGGTGCGTTTCGACCGGCCCGCCCTCGGGAAAGACTGGTACGACATCCCGATGCGCCGCATATCGGAGCGGCTATTCGAGATCACTCTGCCGCTGTCGGAAGTCGGTCATTTCGAGGCCAAATGCTTCTACCTCGAATCCGACCGTTTCGATCCGCTCTGGCCGGAAGGCCCAAACACCGTACTAAACGTGAAACCGGCGGAGCTGTGCGCCGCGAACATCATCTACAATGCCTTCGTCCGCCAATTCGGCCCCAACAAGGATGGTTCGGCGGCTCCTACGCCGGAGGAAAGCGCCTGCGTTTCCCGGCTGGACAGCCTCGAATACACGGTCATCCCCAAATCCGGCACGTTCCGGGATCTCATCCGGGAACTCGATTTCATCTTTGATACCTTGGGCTGCCGCATTTTGCATCTATTGCCCATCCATCCCACGCCCACCACCTACGCACGGATGGGACGATTCGGCAGTCCCTATGCCGCTTTAAGCTTTACGGCCGTCGATCCGGCGCTTGCGCAGTTCGATCCGAAAGCCACACCGCTCGACCAGTTCATCGAGCTGGTCGACGCCGTCCATGCCCGATCCGGTAAAATCCTCATCGATATCGCCCCGAACCACACCGGATGGGCGGCTACGTTGCACGAAACCCATCCCCAGTGGCTCGCCCGCGATGCAGGCGGGAACATCGAAGTTCCCGGAGCGTGGGGCGTCAAATGGGAAGATCTGACCCGGCTCGACTATTCCCACAAGGAGCTGTGGGACTATATGGCGGATGTCTTTCTGACCTGGTGCAGGCGGGGGGTGGACGGATTCCGGTGCGATGCCGGATACATGATCCCTGTGGAAGCCTGGCGGTTCATCGTGGCTGTGGTTCGGGAACAATATCCGGACACGGTTTTCCTCTTGGAAGGTCTTGGAGGCAAGATTTCGGTCGCCCGGGACATTCTGAACGTGGCCAATTTCGACTGGGCCTATTCCGAGCTCTTTCAGAATTACGATCGGGGGCAGATCGAATTCTACCTGCCCGGAGCCATCGAGATCAGCTACACCGACGGTCTTCTCGTTCACTACGCCGAAACCCACGACAACAACCGGCTGGCTGCCCGCTCCCCCACCTGGGCGAGAATGCGCACCGCCTTGTGCGCCCTCTTTTCCCAAATGGGCGGCTTCGGTTTCGCGAATGGTGTGGAGTGGCTTGCCACGGAAAAAATCATCGTACACGAATCCCCGTCCCTCAACTGGGGAAATCCCGTCAACCAAATCGAGTGGATCCGACGGCTGAACCGTATCCTGAAACACCATCCGACCTTCCGGAAAGAAACCCGGCTGCAGCTGGTGCAAGCAGGCGAGGGAAACCATGCGGCCCTGTTGCGGGTACACGAACCCACTGGAAAGCGGCTGCTTGTCGTGGTCAATCTTTCGGATACCGATCCGGTAAAGGCCCGGTGGAGACGCTGCCTCAGCGGAAAACAAGCGCTGGACCTGTTGAGCGGATCGTGGCAGAACATCCTCGAGGAAGGCGACAACCAAGCGTTGTGGCTTTCCGCCGGACAGGTTCTGTGCCTGAGCACCGACGCCGAGGATCTGACCTTCGTTGATGCACCCGTCGATCCCAACGACACCTTGCGAAGACAGTCGCTCAAAGCCCTGGCCCTCGACATCCGGCACTGGTTGCGAGGAATCGAGGATGTTCACGATGTGGATCTGGATCGGGAAATCCCCCTTTTGGCCGCCGACCCGTCGGGTTATTGCACGTGGGTGGCCGCCCAAGGGGATGAGCCCGTCCTCGTTCCCTGGAACTGGCCGGAGGACCAAAACCGCATCGTAATGGTGCCGCACGGGCACGGGCTCTGGGTACGGTGCCAAAACCTCTTCCGGGTCCGATTGCAGCAGGGGGAGCGGACCTTGTTCGAGAAAAACGGCATCCGAAACGAACAGGGGACGTTTTTCGCGGTTCTGCCCATCCCACCGGTGGAAACCAGCCGCAAGCTTCGCCTTCGCATGACCGTCTACGAACACGGCTTCGCCCGGCATTCTGATGCAGAGATCCTGTGTCTGTCCGACGGGAAGGCTGCACAGTGCCCGGCTGTCCTGCATCGCAAAGACATCGTCCAGGATCCGCCGCTCTTTCTTTCCACCAACGGCAGGGGCGCCATGTGCCGGGCATCCGTGGCCTGGACCGCTCTTCCCAGCCGCTACGACGCCCTGCTTGCCGCCAACCTCCATCCGGATGTTCCGGAAGACCGTCGGATTCTCTTCACCCGCTGCAGGGGATGGGTGATTTTTCAGGGGTTTTCCCAGGAGATCTGCGTCGACAGCCTCGATGCCTTCCGCGTGGTCGATGGAACGGGATACTGGCGGTTTCATTTGCCTTCCGGTCAGGGAGAGCACATTGTCCTGACCATCGGGCTTCAAATGATCGAAGGCAAGAACCGCGTAGCGATCACTTTCCTGCGAAACCGCGCCGACGGCAGAAAAAGCACCCTTCCGGATACCGAGCCCGTTCAGCTCGTGCTGCGGCCCGACATCGAAGACCGGAGTTTTCACGATACCACCAAGGCTTACCTGGGACCCGAATTCCGGTTTCCATCGAGCGTCACCCCCATTCCGGAAGGCTTTCGTTTTCATCCCGAGCCGGACCACTTCCTGGAGCTGACCCTTTCCGAAGGCCAATTCCACATCGAGCCGCAATGGCAGTATATGGTGTACCGCCCGATAGAAGCCGAAAGGGGTCTCGATCCCCATTCGGATCTCTTCAGCCCCGGATACTTCACGACCGTACTCCGGGGAGGAGAGGAAAGGCTTCTCATCGCAGAGGCCTTCCAATCGACGGAATCGGAATCCGCTGCTGCAGTCGCTTGCCCCTCGCCGGATCGCGGAAAACACTCGCCCATTTCCGAAATTCTTTTCGAGGAGACTGCTCAGCTCGATCCGCTTGACCTGATGCAGCAGGGCCTTTCGGCCTACATCGTCCGCAGAAAGCCTTATTCCAGTGTCATCGCAGGATATCCCTGGTTTCTGGACTGGGGCAGAGACAGCCTCATCTTTGTGCGGGGGCTTGCGGCAGCAGGACAGCCGGCCATCGCACGCAAAATCCTGCTCCAATTCGGCAGATTCGAGGAGCAGGGAACCTTGCCGAACATGATCGCCGGAGAGCATCCGGCGAACCGGGATACGTCCGATGCCCCGCTGTGGTTTGTCGTGGCCGTTCGCGACTGCATCGCTGCATCCAATAAGGCGGATTTTCTCGATGCCCCCTGTGGAAAACGCACGGTTCGGGCCGTTCTCGCCTCCATCCTCCAGGCGTACCAAGCGGGTACACCCAACGGCATCCGGATGGATCCGGAAAGCGGGTTGATTTACAGCCCAGCCCATTTCACCTGGATGGATACGAATTATCCGGCCTGCAGCCCCAGACAGGGATATCCCATCGAGATTCAGGCGCTTTGGTACGCCTCCCTCCGATGGATGGCCGATGTCGATGACGAGAACCGCTCCACCTGGCTGGATCTGGCCCAACGGGTTCGCACCTCCATCGATCGGCTTTTCTGGGATGAGCAGCTCGGATATCTCTCCGATTGCCGCCATGCCGAGCGATTCATCCCTGCAGCCGACGCCGAGGCAGACGATGCCCTTCGGCCCAACCAGCTGTTGGCCGTCATCCTCGATGCCGTCTCCGACGTGATGCGGATCCGTTCCATTGTCTGCGCCTGCAGAGAGCTTCTGGTTCCCGGAGGCATCCGCAGCCTCGCCGACCGACCCGTCCGAAGACCGATTTCGATTCAACACAACGGCCGACTGTTGGGCGATCCCCATCACCCCTACCAGGGACACTACACCGGCGACGAGGACACTTCCCGCAAACCGGCCTACCACAACGGAACGGCCTGGGGATGGATGTTTCCGTCCTTCTGCGAGGCATGGGTCAAAGCCTGGGGACCGCAGGCGAAGGAAACGGCCCTCTCCTATCTCGGCAGCAGCATCGAAGGCCTGATGAAAGGATGCATCGGGCATCTTCCCGAAATTGCAGACGGGAACACTCCCCATGCCCCCCGCGGATGCGATGCCCAGGCATGGAGTCTCAGCGAAACGGTGCGGGTGTGGCGGTTCATCAGCAACGATATTCCGGACTTATAGAATCTTGATGGTCTCGCAAAAATCAGATGCTCTTGTTTAACCCGCAGGAGAGCGGGTGCATTTTGCTTGCACAGCGGAAAAGGGGTGCCCGCCCCCATGCGGCTCGCTGGAGACTCACTGACTTTTTGCGAGTCCATCCATCTTCATGGAGGCTGGTTCTACTCCTATCATTTTCCATCACCTTCACCCATTCTTTTCCATCGTTCCCGGCAGATCGCAGAAACCCCCTTCAGCTTTTCAGCCCACCGGAGGTTGACCCATGAAGCTGAAATCGAAATTGTTTCTTCTCTACGGCTTGTGCGGCCTGTCCGTTTTAGGCGCCTTGGTTTTCCTTCTAAGGTCCGAACTCCGGGAATTCCATCTGGCGACCATCGAGGCCGGAATCGTCAAGCAGCTTGAGAATCTCGATTTTTCCCTGAATATGCTGGTGAATGACGTAAAGCATGGCGTATCCGTCCTTGCACAAAACGATACGGTCCGAAACCGAAACGATCTGCAGTTCACCAGCTTTCTGAATGCGGATGAAGACCATTTCGACTACCATATCGGGGAAGCCGAACAGGCCATCATCGACATCTTTCACCTGTATCGCATCACCCACCGCCACATCGGCTCGGTCTACATGGGCCGGGAAAACGGCAGTTTCGTGCGCTCCCACAAGCGGTTCCGCCCGACCCGCTACGATCCGCGAACCCGTCCCTGGTATCTTCTCGCCAAGGCCTATCCGGATCAGGTCGTGGTGACGGCGCCTTATCGGGCCGTAACCACACCGGAGGTCAACATCGGTGTCGTAAAGGCCCTTGTCGACGACCAGCAGTCGGTGTATGGCGTCGTCGGTGCAGACATCACCCTTCAGGACTTGACGCGCTACATTTCCGGATACCGCATCGAAGAAGAAGGCACGATGATGTTATCCGATCCAATGGGCAACATTCTGGCTGCAAAGGAGCATTTCCCATTAGACACGAACCTGAGCGACTTGCTCCACGATCATACCCGCACCGTCATCGAGAACAACCGCGGCAGCTTTCTGCTTTCTGCTGCCGGTGGGCGACAATTCGGGGTGTTTCTGACATCCCCAGAGCTTGGATGGAAGATTATCGCCCTGATTCCGATGCACCATATCGAAAACCGGGTGAACCTGGCCATCTGGGAGACAGTATGCATCGTTTGCATCGGATTAGCCGTTTTCCTGGGCATCGTTTTCTTAGGCATGCAAGGATATATTCTTCGACCGCTTCGAATCTTGCAGCAGGGCATTCTTCAGGTCACCCGGACCGGAGATTATGCCCACCGCCTTCCCGTATCGAGCAATAACGAAATCGGCAGCCTGACATCCTGCTTCAACGATATGATGGATTCCATTCATTCCTCCGAAATCGCCCTTCAGGAAACCACCCGGGCCCTCGAAGAGCACAAACGACATCTTGAGGAGGTGGTTCAGATCCGTACTGCGGACCTGAAGACGGCGAATCAGAACCTGTCGGAGGCCCTCGCAGCCAATCAGATCAGCGAACAGCGCTACCGCTCCCTTTTCGACAACGCCCCCGAAGGAATCGTCTTGATCAATGAAGAGGACCGCGTGGTTCGCGTCAATGAGGAATTCGTTCACATGTTCGGTTTTCAAGCGGAAGAGGTGCTGGGTCGATCCCTGAACGACACCATCATTCCGGAACATTTGCATGCAAAAGGACGGCAGCTCAAACGATCGATCCTGGACAGCCGCCAATCGGTCACGGAAACCGTACGCAAACGAAAGGACGGTTCGCTGATCCCGGTTTCCGTGACAGGGGCACCCATTATCGTGAATCAGCAGGTTACCGGCGTGTATGCCATCTATCGCGATATTACGGAACTGAAAGAGGCGGAAGCCAAACTCAAACAGGCCAAGGAAGCGGCCGAAGCGGCCAACCGTGCCAAAAGCCTGTTTCTGGCCAACATGAGCCACGAAATCCGTACCCCCATGAATGCGATCTTGGGGTATACGCAATTGATGCAGAAGGACCCGTCACTGACAACCGAGCTTCGGCAGCATATCGAGATCATCAGCCGCAGCGGAGAACACCTGTTGTCGTTGATCAACGACATCCTCGAAATGTCCAAAATCGAAGCCGGACGCATCGAATTGCACCCGACGGTTTGCGATCTGCATTCCCTCTTAGGAGATATCCGGCGGATGTTCGACATTCGGACTCAGGTGAAAGGGCTTTCTCTGGAATTGATTTGTGAAAAGAACGTCCCTCGGTATATGATCCTGGATGAAGGAAAACTACGCCAGGTCATCATCAATCTGCTGGCCAACGCCGTCAAATTCACCGAACAGGGAAAGATCACGCTTCATGTGGCCGCCGAACCGGCCGACATCGAGGCCGTTTCCCCTGAAGCTTCCCGCCACTATCGGTTGCTGTTTTCGGTTGAAGACACGGGACCGGGCATTCAACCGGAAGATCTGGAGCTCGTCTTCCAGAGCTTCGAGCAGACGGACATCGGACGCCACAAGGAAGGGACGGGGCTGGGGCTCGCCATCTGTCGGGCATACGTCCATTGCATGGGCGGAAAGATATCGGTTGAAAGTCAGGTCGGCAAGGGAAGCACGTTTCGGTTTTTTATCCTGGCGCAAGCTACGGTGCAGCAGGACGAGTCGAGAAGCCAACCGTATCCTGCGGTTCGTCGACTGGCCGCTCACCTCGTACCTCTGCGCATTCTGGTTGTAGACGACAATGCAGCCAACCGGGATATCCTGACCCGTATGTTGGAACGGGTGGGCTTCGAAGTACGACAAGCCCAAAACGGCTTGGAATGTCTTGACCTTCATGCGCAATGGCACCCACACGTCGTCTTGATGGACATCCGCATGCCGGTCCTGGATGGAGTGGAAGCAACCCGCAGAATCAAGGCATCCGCCACCGGAAGGAACACGATCGTCATTGCCGTCAGCGCAAGCGCTCTCGAAGAGCAGAAAACCGCCGTTCTGGAATATGGCGCAGACGCTTTCATTCGAAAGCCCTTCATACAGGCCGAAGTCCTTTCCGAAATCCAACGATTGACCGGCATCGAATATGAATACGAAAACATCGTCGAACCGGAAGGGAAAACCGGCGACAAGCATACCGCCGCTTCTCATCCAGATATCCGCCGAATCCCTGCCGACCTGATCGAATCCCTACGTCAGGCCATCGAATCCGGATATCAGGAGGACCTGTTGGTTGCCATCGATCGACTGGCGGAAACCTTTCCGGAAGCGGCAAGGATGTTTCGACCATTGGCTGAGGAATTCCGATACGACGTCCTTCTGAACATCCTGAACCAACCAGATGCAACAGACAACGATGCATGAGCAGTCCACCATGAACGACACCCCCACCATCATGATCGTAGACGATACACCGGCCAATCTCCAGCTGCTGAATCGGATGCTGCGGGAACGAGGATATCGGGTTCGCTCCTTTCCTTCCGGAGAGATGGCACTGAAGTCGGCATGGAACGATCCACCGGATTTGATGCTGCTGGATGTGAATATGCCGGGGATGAACGGGTTCGAAGTCTGTGAACGGCTGAAATCGGAGGATCGTACCCGTGGTATTCCCGTCATCTTCATCAGCGCCTTGACCGAAACACTCGACAAGGTGAAGGCCTTTCAGGCAGGCGGTGTCGATTACATCACCAAACCCTTCCAATTCGAAGAAGTGCATGCCCGCATCGAAGTCCACCTGAAGCTGATCGGCGCCCAAAGAGCCGTCGAAGAACAGAACGCGGCATTGGAAAAGGCCATGCGAGAGCTCAAGGCAGCCCAACAGCAACTCATCCAATCCGAGAAACTGGCCGCCATCGGTATCCTTACCGCCGGTATCGCCCACGAAATCAACAACCCCGTGAACTTCATCAAGACCAGTGCCTTGGCGCTGCAAGCCGACATCGAGGACATTCAGCGGCTGCTGTCGCTCTACGCATCCTGCAGAACCGAATGCCCCCGACCGGAAATGCCGGCCAGGATCGATGCCTTGCATCGGGAAATCGAAACTGAAACGCTTTTGGCAGAAATCCCCACCCTGCTGTCTCACATCCAGGAAGGGGTCCGCAGAACCGAGGAAATCGTCCAAAGCCTCAGGCTCTATGCCCGAAAAGATTCCCTCGTCAAGGAAAAGACCGATTTGCATCAACTGGTAGACGCAGCATTGGTCATTCTTTCTCCCCGATACCGGAAAACCATTCCCATCCAAAAACACTACGGAAATCTACCCAAGATTGCGGTTCACCCGGGAGGAATGATCCAGGTTATCACGAACGTCCTGTCCAATGCGATCGATGCCATCGAGGCAAAGCCCGTTCGAGAAGGGGAAAGCATCACCATCACCACATCTCTGCTCAGACGGGACAAGGAGGTCGCGGTTCTATCGGTCCAGGACACGGGCATCGGAATCCCGGATGCCATTCGAGAGAAAATCTTCGATCCGTTCTTCACCACCAAAGACGTGGGAAAAGGGACGGGGCTTGGCCTGTCCATCAGCCTCGGCATCGTTCAGGAGCATGGCGGCTCCATCGAAATCAACAGCATACAAGGGAAAGGAACGACGGTTTCCATCCTCCTGCCCGTCGGAAAGGAGCCCGTATGATCACCGAGATGCCTATGCAGAAAGCCAGAATTTTATACGTAGACGACGACGTTGAAAACCTCAACAGTTTCAAGGCGGCCTTTCGCCGCAGGTATGAGGTGTTTTTGGCGGAGTCGGCCCATCAGGCGCTGGATATTTTGGATACAACCGATATTCAGGTGTTGATCACGGATCAGCGGATGCCCGGCATGACCGGTTCGGATCTGCTGGAAGTCGTAGCGGAGAAATACCCTCACATCCTTCGGTACATGCTCACCGGATTCAGCGATTACGATCCTCTGGTCGACGCCATCAACAAGGGGCGATTGCAAGGATATTTCTCCAAGCCCATCGATCAGGACTTCATCGTATCCCGAATCGAAGACGGCCTGCAGCGTCATTATCTTCAATGGAAAAACCAGGCCCTTCTCGAAGAGCTCAGACAACGTGAAATGTTTTTGAACGCCGTCTTCGAGCATATTCCGGATATGATCTTCGTGAAAGATGCCGAGAATCTTCGATTTGTCCGGTTAAACCATGCAGTAGAGCTTCTGTTGGGCTATCCGGTAAACGAGATGGTAGGAAAAACGGACTACGATTTCTTCCCAAAGGAGGAAGCCGATTTTTTTGTCCAGAAAGATCGAGAGGTCTTGCAGAGCGGTAAACTGCTCGATATCCCCGAAGAACCCATTCAAAGCGCTCATTCGGGCAAGCGATGGATTCACACGAAAAAGATTCCGATACTCGATCCGGACGGAACTCCCCGCTATCTTCTGGGTATATCCCGAGATATGACCGAAACCATCGCCCTTCGAAAACAGCAGAAGACGCTCGAAAACCGGTTGAAGCAGGCCCAGAAGATGGAATCCATCGGTCTTTTGGCCGGGGGCATTGCACACGATTTCAACAACATTCTCACCGCCATCATCGGTTACAGCGAGCTGGCACTGTCGTTTGCAGAAAAGGGTTCCATTTTCGAGAACTATATTCGCGAGGTATACAACGCGGGCAACCGGGCCAAGGAGCTGGTGCAACAGATTCTGACCATTGCCAGACGTCAACAGGTCGAACGAATGCCGATTCAGGTCAGTATGGTTGCAAAGGAGGCGATCCGATTTTTACGCTCTTCCATTCCGACCAGCATCGACATCCAGACCGACTGGCGCAGCATGGCCTATGTGTTGGCCGATCCCGGCCAAATTCATCAGATCTTCATGAATCTGTTCACGAATGCCGTCCAGGCAATGGAAACGGGTGTCGGCGTCATCTCGGTCACCGTATCGGATCACCGGATAAACGGAAGCCGAACGGACGAAATGGGATTGGAAGCAGGCGATTACGTGCGCATCACCATTTCCGACACCGGAAAGGGCATCCCTCCGGAACACCTCGACATGATCTTTGAACCGTATTTCACCACCAAGGAAAAAGGAGTGGGAACGGGATTGGGGCTTTCCATCGTTCATGGCATCGTGAAGAGCTACGGAGGGGATATTGCGGTACAAAGCCAGGTCGGCATCGGTACGACATTTACGATCGATCTACCGGTCATCGAATATGGAGCCTGGCGGGCGTCTCAGACCCGAGAGACCACACTGCCGACCGGAAGCGAACGAATCCTTCTGATCGATGATGAAACCATGGTCGTTGAGGTCTGCAAGGAAATGCTGACAAAGCTCGGATATCAGGTTACCGGCATGACCGAAAGCACGACAGCCCTGGAGCTCTTCCGCAAGACGCCGGGGAATTTCGATCTGATCATCACGGATATGACCATGCCTGGGATGACGGGGGATCTGCTTGCCCGGGAGTGCATGCATATCCGCCCCGATATCCCCGTCATCCTGTGCACCGGATTCAACCAGCAGATCACCGAAGCCCGATCGGCTGAACTCGGCATCCGCTGCCTGATGATGAAACCCATCACCATCGAAACCATGAGCCGAGCAGTTCGAAAGGTGCTGGATGAAGCCAAAGAATCCCGCATGCTTGCAGGCGGGGAATCGTTGCCTTCATCCTGACGGTCACGGGTAATGCACATGCGTTTTAACGTATGATGGACTCGCTAAAAGTCGCCTCCTACCGATTTTCTTCCAATGCCGGGCTTCCAGCAGGAGGGCGGGTGGTGTTTTGCGAAGCAGCGGAAACGTGTTTGAAGCAGCCGGAGATCGTTGGATCGGGCGGACGCGCTTCATCTATTTTTAAACAAGAGCATCTGACTTTTTGCGAGTTCATCAACGTATGGTTGAGACATTCCCGACGTCTGCCGGACGTCGGGAATGTCTTCATCGGATCTCAACCGGTCGGCGATCCGGTCCTTCAAAAGTCGACGGCTGCCATGACGAGCGCTGTAAACGGGGCGCCGACGGAATAGCTGGTCGATCCGGAACGAGAGTCATCCGATGCATTGATGGCTGAAACATATTTCCGGTCGAAAACGTTCAGCAGTTCCAGCGAAAACTTCAGGTTGCCCGCACCGATCGCTCTCGGAATCGTATAGCCCATCTTGAGGTCCGCAACCGTGTAGTCTCCGATTTTCTCCTTGTGTTCGGCATCCCCGTAACGCTCTCCCAGGTATCGAAGCATCGGGACGATCTCGAGCTGCTCCCATCGATAGATCAAGCCGGTTTTGACGAGCCAGTTAGGTGTATCTACGACCTGGTTGTCTTTGACGAACAGCGTTTTCCCCTGATAGGTCAGATCATCGTCGTAGGTCAGCACCGTATAGCAAGGGTTGAAGAAAAACGTCCAGGATTTTCCCAGGAAGACATTCGTTTCCAGGTCTACGCCATACCCGGTTGCCTTGCCGACGTTCTGCTGATAGCTCAGGTTGACCCGGGGGTCATACACCGTCGTCAACAGCTTGTCGTGTTTGGCATAGAAAACGGAAGGCATGATTTCGAACATCTCCTCCCGCCACCGAAGTCCGACTTCGACATTGTCCGAAATTTCCATGTCGTAACCGCTGAACATGTCGGCCAAGGTGACACCTGCCTTCTGAAACGTCGCCCGGTTGGCATTGTAGAGATTGATGAGGGGAACATAGCTGTAGGGCCGGATCTGATTTCTGCCATAGCTTGAATAGAGCTGGAGCGTTTCCGACAGGTTGTAGCCGAGCCCCAAGGTCGGAAGCCACTCGTCATAGGTACGGGAATCCCGATCGAGATCGGGTGCCCGAACCAGGACGGAGGTCTTGCTGTCTGTGACGTATCCGATGCTGGAAGGCTCATCATATCGAAAATACTTCATGCCTGCCTGCCAGTCGAGTCGGTCGATGCTACCGGAAAATTTGAGAAACGGGCTGTTCACGATCCCGTTTCCGTCATTTTCCGTGTAAATGCCGTAGCCCTTGTAGGCGAGGGTGAGCGGGTCGTAATTCTGGGTGAGGATCTTCATGTCCGTCGATTCCACCCAGTACCCCAGGCCCGTGTGAACAGGCCCGAAAGCGTGATCAATTTGGGATATCAGACCATAGCGCTCGATATCCCGGATGCGCTTCTGGATGAGACCGCCGGAGGAAGTCACCCCTTGCCAGATCTCGGTATTCTCGTCCGTAATGTAGGGTTTGAAATGAACCCGCCAGTCGTCTGCAACCGTTACGGGAAGGATGGCCAGCGCATCCCGGTTCCGATAATTGCCCCGGTTGTAATCGTAGTAGTTGATATCCTGGCTCTTCTGGCCGGTAAGGGTTGTATTGTAATCCTTGTAATAATACCGATCCAAGTTTTGGGCTTCGGCATAGGTAAGGGGCCGGTATAAATGCTGTTCGTATCCGTTGTAGTTCACCCACAACTTGGCCTCTTCCTTTTGCCATACCGGTTGGCGGATCATGGCGTTGAAATGGTTGCGCGGCCCCATTTCCCCTTCCCCCTTCCATTTATCGGCTTCGGTATAAGAGCCGGACACGGAAAGCTTCGTATCCAGACTGGGGATTGTGCCGGTATCCATTCTCAGGAAGGTTCTCGAATAGGCATCTCCGCCGACAGCCTGGCTGAGTGAGGCGCCAAAGGGATCTTTGGGCCATTTCGGACGAAGCTCGATGGCTCCTGCGCGAGCACCCACACCGGTGCCAAGGTCCGCCGGAACGGCACCTTTATAGACGGCGATGCCTTCCAAGTCTTCCGTATCGTAAATGTATTCCCTGGGTCCCATGGGATTGCCGCCGTAATTGGGAACGCCCTCGACAGTCATCGCCCCCAGGAAGCCTCGCACCCCGCGGACACGGATACTCTGCTGTTCTGCTGCCAACCCGTAGGGATCCGAGCTCTCCAGACTGATGCCCGGGATCGCGTCAATGGCCTGATATACGCTGGTCTGCGCCGGCGCCCCCTGAATATCGATGCCTTTTGCAGTCACCTCGCTTCCCGTATAGACGGTCTCGTTGGTCTGCTTCGTGGGCGCAAGGATTTTTTCGCCGGTCACGACGATGGTTTCCAGTGTGGCCGTCTCATCGGCAACAGCCGTTCCCCCGATCAGCAGACACATGCACAACCCCATCAAAACGTTTCGGTATCTCTTCATGCCGCAGCCTCCTTTCCGGCACATTCGCGACAAAGCCACTTTCCGCCAACCTCGACCCGTTTGCTTTGCATGACCGACTCCCCGCAGCTGTCGCAGAGTTTGCCCGGCTCGATGCGGGCCTTGGTCGGCACCTCGATATCGACGAAACGAACATCGAAGAGGGCATCGGCCTGCGCCTCCAGCACCTGCCGGGTGCGCTCCGCATGTTTTTCCGCAAACGCCTTTTGTTCCGTTTCGGTCGCCGTCCCGGCAATGACTTTCTGGATCAGCGCCATATGGGCCGGATCGGGTGCCAGGGCGTTTGGTTTTGCCGCCACACGAACCGCCTTGCCGCTTTTGCGATCCAGCAGGGTAAGAACGTTTTTCCCATAGTCCCGATAGATGAAATTGCCCTTTCCAAAGGTACAGCCCGTCAGCACCTGCACGGCATCCGCGGAACAGGCATCCGTTTCGACGATGGCGACCACTTCCTCGTCTTCCGATCGTCGCAGTCCCAGCTTTTCCATGGCCAGTTTCGCAGCCCGGTATCCGATGGACAGGCCGGGGCAGACATGACCGTGAAATTCCGCACATCGTTTGAAATCGTTTTCCTTCATGATGGTTTCTGCACTCACTGTTTTCTGTGCCTCCTTGGTGGTTGGAAATAAAGATGACGAATTCTACCGCTCTCCCTCCCTCACGACCCGTCCCACTTTCTGCCCAGTGCCCCGTAAGTTTTCTTCATGTGGACGTACACGGGTTTTCCGACCAACAGGGTGTATATCTCATCGGCCTTTCGTTCCGGATCGACATCTTCGAAAGCTTGTGGATAGAGGATTTTTCCAATGGCATAGGCGTCCGCCAGAGCCGTGTCCACGTTCGTCGCATAGGAATTGAACGGCAGCAACCAGTAGACCCTTCCCTTCCGAAAGGCCCCAAGAGCTGCATAAAAGTCGGGATGTTTTCGGGCATCCTCCTGAATCAGCGCGGCCCCGCCGCCATCGAGGAAAAGGAATTCCGGATCGAGGCGGAGCAGGATTTCCTTGTCGATGAAAACGTGGCTTCCAATCTTGCTTTCGAGGGTTTCTGCGAGGTTTCGGGCGTGAACCCAATCGAAAGGAATGTACCGTTTTTCGGTGCTCTCGATACCGAAGGCGCCCCGATACCCGATGCCTCCCACATACACCCCGGGTTTTTCGGAGAGATGCGCCGTTCGGCGATGCAAATCGGATCGCATGCCCTCGATGGCGGCAACCACCGTTTCGGCCCGGGCCGATCGGTTCAGCACCCTGCCTGCGGTTCGAAGGGTGTCGTAGACGATCGTATCGAAAGTCGCGAAGGCCCCATAGTTGAGAACGAACACCGGAATCCCCAACGTTTTTTGGGTGGCATCCGCCAAAGCCGCATCCATGTAGGTCACGAAGATGGCATCAGGCCCCGTCGAAAGAATCCGCTCCATATCCGGTTTCTTGTTGATGGATGCCGGGCCGCCCGGACCGCAGATCGGCAGGTTCAGCAATTCCGGATGGGCCAGCAGGTAGGGCCGGGAAACCGTCCCCATCGTTGTTTCCATTTCCTCGATTCCGCAAACGAGGGATGCGGCATCCAGATAGACGATAAGTCGAAGGGCTCCCGGGCCAAGACACAGAATTCGTTTGGGAACCTCCCGAAACGTGAGCTTCCTGCCGACCATATCGGTGATCTCCATGGAACTTCCGCCCGAAACCTGCCCCGCCCAACATGCACCCAACACTATCCATCCACACAGCACCCAGAATACTCGTTTCATCCTGCATCCTTTCCGGTCACAAGGGTACCACCACCCGATGCCCCTCCACTTCATGGATCGCCACCCGCACACCGTAGACGGCTTCCAGAAGGTCGCCATCGATGTCGTCTTTTCCGACGATCGAAAAGATGGCGTGATCTTTCAGGAAGATGAGCCGATCGGCACATCGGAGGGCGAGATTCAGATCATGAATGGCCACGACGGCCGAGAGTCGTCCGGAATCCACGATTCGCCGGATGAGCTGCAGCACTTCGAGTTGATTGCGCAAGTCGAGGTTGCTGGTAGGCTCATCCAACAACAGGAGCTGGGGTTCCTGAGCCAGCGCTCGTGCAATCACCACTTTCTGGGCCTCCCCTCCGCTCAGCTCGTTCATGCACCGCAGGGCCATCGGCCCAAGCCCGGTCTGTTCGATCACCCGCTCGACGACCCGATGGTCTTCGGCACTGACCGAAAAACGAATATGGGGTTTTCGTCCCAGCAGAACCGCCTCGAAGACCGTCAATTGCACCTCGGGATGTCGTTGCGGCACATAGCCCACAAGCCTTGCGATGTCGTTTCGCCGGAGGGACTGAATGGACCGATCGTCCAGGAAAACCGTTCCGACCTGGGGAGACAGGATACGGTTGAGGCATTTGAGCAGGGTCGATTTCCCGGCGCCGTTCACCCCGAGAATGCAGCAGAACGTTCCAGGCGCCACATCGAAATGGATGTCCTGCAGCACCGGTTTTCCGTTATACGAAAAGCCGAGCCGTTCTACGGAAACCTTCATCGATAGCCTCGAATCAACAGGTAGAGAAACATGGGCGCTCCCAGAAAGGAGGTGATGACACCGACCGGAATGGAGCCGCTGCCCACCACCACTCTGCCGAAGGTATCGGCCGTCAACAGCAGCAGAGCGCCGATCACGGCCGAAAAGGCGATCAACAGGCCATGATCGTCTCCGACCAGGCGGCGGGCGATATGGGGAGCGATCAATCCGACAAAGGCGATGACGCCGTGAAAGGCCGTAGCGAGTGCCGCGACCAGGGCCACGAGAATCATTCCCGTCAGCCGAAGCCGATCCACCCGTACACCGAGCCCCAAAGCCGTGTCCTCACCGGATGCAACGGCATTCAAATCCCAGCGCAGGTATACGAAATAGAGGGTCGCAAGAAGAGTTGATACGGCCATGACGGCGATTTGCATCCAGTCGGGCCGTCCTACATCCCCAAAAGTCCAGAAGACGACGACGGCCAGTTGAATTTCGGTAGCGACATACTGAATCAGGATGGTGGCAGAGGAAAACAAGGCGGAAAGGGCCACCCCCGCCAGGATGACGGCTTCTGCGGTCAGCTTTTTGATGCGCGCCAGAAAGAGGATGGTGACGGTGGTGGCCATCGCCCCCAGAAATGCAGCGAGGGTAACGGCTTGAATGCCGGCATGAAAGAGAACGATGGAAAGCGCGGCGCCGAAGGCGGCTCCCTGACTGATTCCCAGTGTGGATGCCGACCCAAGAGGATTCTTCAGTAGCGATTGAATGACCAGCCCCGAAACAGCAAGCGCCCAGCCGCAAAAAATGGCGGCGCACACCCGCGGCAGACGGATGGACAGAAGGACGGTCCGGGCGGCTCCTTCGATACGGCCGAACAGGACATCCATCAGGGCTCCGAACCCGACGGCATAAGCCCCTCTGCTCAAGGCAAAACCAGCCACAACGACGACAATCAGCAAGAGGGCCCCAAAGAGCATCCATTTTATGCGAACCCCGGCTCGGTATCGTGCCGAGATCGAGTAGGCTCCTCCGCCCTTCACGTCAGCGATATGCATCGATCTGTCCCATCTTGCAACAAAAAAGGCCACGACTGCTTCCAACAGGAAGCCTTCGTGGCCTGATTAACGCTTCCTCCATGGACCGGATGCAAACCGGACAATGAAGGTCTTTTTGAAACTGCTGATGGATATGACCGGCTTCAGCCGATCCTTGAGTCAGCTATTACCATTTGAACCGAAAGCGTGTCAACAGGGATGAAGCGATCCTTCGGACTCGAAAATCCGGTCGATCAGACGATGGACGACGGCATCCAGAACCACCCAGCCGTGTCGGGTCAGCCGAACGCTGGTTCCGTCAAGGATCATGAGGGACTGGAAATCGTGGATGTCCATCATGGGATCGAGCATCGCAACGAGGTCGATACCGAAGTCCTTACGGAATTGGGATACATCGATCCCCTCCATCGTCCGAAACCCCAAGAAGATCGTTTCGATGATTCGGTTTTCCCGGGTCAACACCTCTTGGCCCCCCGGAGGAAGTTTCCCGTCCAAAAGCGCCTGCACATAACCGGTCAGATCGCGATCGTTCCAGCTTCGGACATAAGGAACGAAACTGTGGGCACCGGGTCCAAAACCGAGATACGGTGCACCGGTCCAGTATTTGCCGTTGTGGCGGGATCGGTTGATCGCCTGTTCTCCTCCGGAACCATCGAATGCGAAATTGGAAACCTCATATTGAAGATATCCTGCATCCGACAGCATCTCGGACACCATCCGAAAACGATCGGCTTCTTCCTCTTCCGAAAGCATCTGAAATTCCCCCTGTTGCACCGCTTGCTGCAAATTTGTTCCTGCCTCAACCGTCAGGCTGTAGCAGGAAAGATGGGGAAGCTGGTACCGGATCATGGTGTTCAGATCCCCGATCAGGTCCTTTCGATCGCGAACGGGAATGTTATAGATCAGATCGGCACCTACCTTCCATCCGCCGAGAGAAAGCGCATCGGACAAGGCGCGCTCGGCTTCCTGGGCCGTGTGAACCCGCCCCAGGAATTGCAGCACCGCATCCTGAAAGCTTTGGATACCCAACTGTAGACGATGAATGCCCAGAGATCGAAGTTCCCGAAGCCGTTCACGGTCGAGCGTACCGGGATTGGCTTCCAAGGTTATTTCAACGTTCGCGTCGATCTGAAAGCAGCGATACAGGGTATCGAGAATGGTCCCGATTTGGGCCGGACGCATCACGGAAGGAGTCCCACCACCGATGTAAATGGTATCGCAGAGACCTTGGTGATCCTGCGATCGCCAATGGATTTCCCGAATCAGGGCGGTGAGAAAATCATCGATGAAGGAAAGATCGGTGATCGAGTAAAAATCGCAGTAGCGGCATTTTCGAAGGCAGAAAGGAAAATGAACATACAGCCCGGCTGGTTTCAATGGATGCTCCTTGAACGAAAACAGGCGCCGGAGAAACACCCCGGCGCCTGTTTCGGGCGAATCATGTACCATCAGTCGCTGATGGCGATCTTTTTGGGAACCGCCTTTTCGCTTTTGGGAATGCGGATGCTCAGCACGCCATCTTTGTAGACGGCATCGATCTTGTCCGCCTCCACCTCACTGGGCAGTGCCACAGTACGACAGAAAGAACCGAAGCTGCGTTCGATCAGATGGTAATTTTCGTTCTTGTTTTCGACTTCGCGCTTTTTCTCGCCACTGATGGTCAGCACATTGTTGGTAAGGGTAATCTGAACATCGTCCTTGCTCAGACCGGGCAATTCGGCCCTGACGGTGATCTCCCGATCGCTTTCGGCGACATCGAGTCTGGGATGCCACATGCATTCGCGATCTCCTTCAAAGAAGGCAGGCAAGGTGTTTTCCCAGAACCAGCTGAAGATATCCCGGGCCGGACGATCCAACCAATTTCTGGATACAATAGGTGCAAGGTTCATCATGGTACACCTCCTTTGTTATCGTATTCAATCAGTTACCGTTTCGTTTTTCGGTCTCAAAATAATACATCTCGATCCACTGTCAAGAGCGTCATCGGTACCCCCCAGCAAAGGCCTGGGGTGACCGACCATCGAAACACACACCACCGATCTTGCTTTCTAGCGAGAAATCGCCATGACCTAATTTAACGCTTGACATCTTCGCTATCCCCGGTTTATGGTAGCTGCAAAAATTGATGGACTCGCAAAAAGTCCACCATATGGACGGCTTCGAAAAAAGGCCGCAGGCAAGGAGTGCAAATCCCGAGGAGTGAGGCGTACTTAGACGTACGCCGCAACGACGAGGGATGCAGCACGACACAGCATCCGGCCTTTTTGCGAAGCCGTCAAAATTGATTGAGATGTATTTCAGAAAGTGGCTCCTAATGGCAAGATGTTTTCAAACAACAATGAGCGAAGTCCGATGCTGGTGGTGCTGGCGCACCGTTTCCCGGGGAGGCGCCGGCGATGCCTGATTGATGGAGCAATCCCTCAAGGCCGTGGGCGTTTCCCGCCCACGGCCTTTTTTGTTTTCCAAAGAAGGCCGTGGAAGTCTTTTCCACGGCCTTCTTGTTTTTGACAACGACTTATCGAAGGAAACCGAACACCATGCTGCTTCGTCGTTTTCCAGATCGCGATTCCTTTCTCGACATGGCCTCCCGATATTCCGTCGTTCCTCGTGTAGCCGAAATCCTGGGAGATGTCCACACACCGGTGAGTTTGCTTGAACGATTCGATACCGGTGATCGACCGATCTTTCTTTTCGAAAGTGTGGAAGGTGGTGAGCGATGGGGACGATATTCCTTCATGGGAATTTCCGCTCGTTATGAACTGCGACTCATGAACGATTGGATCGAAATTGCAGGACACAACGAGATCACCGTCCTTCCGCATTTCGGGAATCCTCTTGTTCCATTACGGGAATTCATGAAACGCTTTTCCGTCCCGAACCTCTCTTCACTCCCACGATTCTGGGGCGGGCTGGTGGGCTACCTGAATTACGAAATGGTAAGGTTCTTCGAAAAGATTCCTGCCCACATCCAGCAAGGAGAACTTTTGGCACATTGGATGGTTCCCGACATCCTGATCGTGTTCGACAATGTGCAACACACGATTTTTGTCATCGTTTTGGCTTTTTTGAACGATTATAGCTCAGCCGAAGACGCTTTTCGAGACGCAGACGTCCGTCTCGAAGAGCTTGTGCACAGAATCGCCATTCCGGGTTCGAATCCACCACCGGCGATGCAGCTGGAGCCGCTGTCCCTATCCCCTGTCTACCCCAGGGAGCATTTCCTTGGAATGGTCCAACGCGTTTTGCACCACATCCATGAAGGAGACGTCATCCAAACCGTAATTTCCCAACCGTTTCGCTGTCCGGCGCCCCGCGATCCACTGATGCTTTATCGAATGCAGCGGTTCGTGAACCCATCCCCCTATCTCTTTTACATGCGGCTTGGAGGAACCACCTTGATCGGCTCCTCCCCCGAAACCATGGTCCGGCTGGAAAACGGCCGGGCCGTGCTGAGGCCGATAGCCGGTACACGCCCCCGTGGAGCCACCGAACAGCAGGATCGGGCTTATGCAGACGAACTGCTGGCCGACGAAAAGGAAAAGGCCGAACACCTGATGCTGGTCGATCTGGGGCGAAACGATCTGGGAAGGATTGCAGAGATCGGAACCGTCCAGGTCACGGACCTGATGTTCGTCGAGCGCTATTCCCATGTCATGCACCTCGTTTCGAACATTCAGGCCGAGCTTCGGTCCGGTCTCGATGCTTACGACCTGCTGCAAAGCTGCTTTCCGGCCGGTACATTGACCGGTGCGCCGAAGATCCGGGCCATGCAGATCATTGCAGAGCTCGAACCGGACAAACGAGGCCCCTATGGCGGTGCCGTCGGATACATTTCCTTTCAAGGAAATATGGACCTCGCTATTACGATCCGCACGGCCGTCATCGAAAGCGGTACGCTCATCATGAGGGCCGGAGCTGGCATCGTCGCCGACAGTCGGCCGGAAGCCGAATATCAGGAAACCCTCAACAAAAGCATGTCGATTCAACGGGCGCTGCAATGGATGCATCCCACCGAGGCCCATATCCCCCCATCCGGAAAGGAAGATCCGTCATGATTCTGATGATCGACAACTACGATTCCTTCACCTACAACCTCATTCAATACCTCGCACAATTGGGAGCCGATGTCCGGGTTTACCGAAACGATGTCATCGGCATTACCGATATCGAACGTATGCAACCCAATGGTATCGTCATTTCCCCTGGCCCGGGACGACCGGAGGCAGCAGGCATCATCCTCGATGTCATCCGCAGATTTTCAGGAACCATCCCGATTCTTGGCGTCTGTCTGGGCCATCAGGCCATCGGCATGGCCTTCGGTGCAACGGTAACCTATGCCAAGTCCCTCAAGCACGGTAAGGTCTCCACGATCCAAGCCGACGGAAAGCAGTTGTATCAGGGCATCCGAGGGCCCTTCCAGGCCATGCGGTATCACTCCCTCGTCGTATCTCGAAACCCGTTCCCCGATTGCCTCGACATTACAGCAGAATCCGAAGACGGTGAAATTATGGGACTTCGGCACAAGGAGCATCCGACCGAAGGCATCCAATTTCATCCGGAATCCATCATGACTCATGTCGGGAAACGGATGCTCCGGAATTTCTTGACGATGAGCGGTGAAATCGAACGGTTTGCGCAGGCGGCGTGAGAGATGGATGGATAGTGGGCAGTCGGTAGTGGGCAGTGAAAATATCATCGCAGCTCAGCCCCTGCCGTAAGTGAAAACGGCTCCTTGCTCCTTGCAGCCGCCGCTACTCGCTTAGATGAAAATCCAGTCGGTATTCCAGGCTAATGCAGGACATCAGAAGGTTGGCTCCTGCGCGACCTTTTAGGGCTACCCGGCGGGTCGTCCCTATAGGGTAGTTCCCATTCATCCCTTTTCCTTAACGGATCGTTTTCGCATGAAAAATCTACTGGTTACTGCCGACTGCCCACTGCCCACTGCCGACTGCCCACTGTGTTTCACTCAAAGACCAAGAAGGAGTCACCATGTATATCGATTGTATCCAGAAAATCGTTCAACGAAAAGATTTGACCGAACAGGAAACCGCATCGGTTATGGAAGAGCTGCTCTCGGGCGCACTCACCGACACACAGATTGCAGCCTTCATGGCTGCTTTGGCCACCAAAGGGGAAACCGCCGATGAGTTGGGCGGAGCAGCTCGGACGATGCGAAAAACGGCAAGACGCATTCAGACCGATGCCTCGATCGTCGTGGATACCTGCGGAACCGGCGGGGACATGGCGGGGACCTTCAACATTTCGACGACGACGGCCTTTGTCGTCGCAGGATGCGGTGTCACCGTGGCCAAACACGGCAACCGATCGGTCTCGAGCAAATGCGGAAGCGCCGATTTGCTCGAAGCACTCGGGGTATCGCTCTCCTGTCCCCCTGAAGTGGTGGAGGAGGCCGTGAACGGAATCGGCATCGGATTTCTCTTCGCACCCCTGTACCATGGTGCCATGCGACATGCGGCCAAAGCCCGCAGCGAGGTTCGGATTCGAAGCCTCTTCAACATGCTCGGTCCACTCACCAATCCGGCTGGAGCCAATTGCCAGCTTCTGGGGGTGTACGCATCCTCCCTCACAGAGCTGTTCGCACAAACCCTGAAAAACCTGGGAAGCCGGAGGGCCATGGTCGTCTGCGGTCATGACGGGTTGGACGAAATCAGTGTGGCAGCACCTACACGGATTTCGGAGCTCAACAATGGCACCATTCGGACCTACGATCTGTTTCCGGATATGATTTTCGGACATTTGGCCGATCCCGAAGCGCTGCGCGGCGGCGACGCCCAAACCAATGCGGCCATCACCCGGGCCGTACTTTCCGGAGAGAGCGGCGACGCACGCAACTGTGTGGTGTTGAACGCTGCTGCAGCACTCGTATGCGCGGAAAAGGCATCCGACATCGCTGACGGCATTCGAATGGCGCAGCACGCGATCGACAGCGGAAAGGCTCTGGAAAAACTGGAAGCCCTCGTTCGATTCACCCAGGAAGCTCATCGAGCGGAAGCCTGACGAAAGCCGCCATGCCAACCCATTTTCTCGAATCCATTCTGGCTGCAAAGCGCCTCGAAATCGAAGCGGCAAAAAGACAGCTTCCCCAGGCCGTTCTCGAAGCGGTCTGCAGACAGCCCCGGGTGCGTCGGCCCTTTCCCGGGAAATCACCCGCTTCCAAAGGCAGCGGAATTCACATCATTGCAGAGGTCAAACGGGCATCCCCTTCCAAAGGGGCCATCCGCATGGACCTCGATCCGGTTCGCTATGCCCGGACGTGTGAATCGGCAGGGGCATCGGCCATGTCGGTCTTGACCGAACCGACCTTTTTCAAGGGAAGTCTGGAAGATGCCCGGAGCGTGCGCAGCGCCGTTTCCATTCCCGTTCTGCGGAAGGATTTCATCCTGTCCCCTTACCAGGTCTACGAAACCCGAGCCGCAGGACTGGATGCACTTCTGCTCATCGTCCGCATCCTCGATGCCGCCCTGTTTTCGGAACTTCTGGCGCTCTGCCGGGAGCTCGATATCGATGCCCTCGTCGAAGTCACATCCGAGACGGAAATCGATGCAGCGTTGAAGGCTGGTGCGACCATCATCGGCATCAATGCCCGAGACCTCGCCACCTTCAATACGGACATCACTCGATGCGCCCGCCTTCGGCCGATTATCGGATCCGAAGCCACAGCCATCGCCCTAAGCGGAATCCGCAACCGTCAGGACATCGAATACCTCGCAAACGCCGGATTTCGACATTTTCTGATCGGCGAAACCCTCTGCCGCTCCCCTCATCCAGAGGTCGTACTGGAGGAATTGTTGAAGGATGATGGTCTCGCAAGAAGTCGTCTTATCTGCAGCGATGGTTCCTGACGGGCCTGAGCATGGGGGCGGGGACGCCTTTTGATGCTGCAGCGGAAACTTGTTTGAAGCCGCCGGAGATCGTTGGGCCGGGCATGCACGGCCCTTCGGCTTGTGTTTGGAAAATTAGCGATTTCCATGAGATGATCTCTCCTGGAGTGTCTGGCTACATGCCCGGCCCATACGAGATCGGGCGGCTGAGTTTTTCCGATGCAGCGAAAAAGGCGTTCCCGCTCCCATGCGGCTTATCGGAGACTCACAGACTTTTTGCGAGACCATCATAGACATCAGACTATTCAAAACGGAGTGAACGAATGAACCCGGACACTCGGACGACACCTGCCGCTTCGTCCGCTTTCCCCATCAAGATTTGCGGCCTGACCCGACCCGAAGAGGCTCGGGCGGTGATGGAAGCGGGGGCCTCTGCCATCGGCCTGATCTTCTACCCCCCAAGCCCACGGTTTGTGACCATCGATCAGGCAAAGTCCATCCGAAACGCCTTGCCTGCAGCCTTTCCGCTGATCGGGGTCTTTGTCGACGAAACCGCCGAGACGGTTCAATCCATCGTCGCAGAATGCGGGCTTAACGGCGTGCAATTTCACGGAAAGGAAGATCCTGCTGTGGTCGATCGGTTCTTCCATCGCGGATTGCTGACCATCAAGACCCTCTTCTGGAACCGGGATCCGTTGTTTACAGCAGCCGAAGACTACACCTGCAGCGCCTTTCTGGTGGAATGCGGCAAAGGCCCGTTTCCGGGTGGCAACGCCCAAGCCTGGAACTGGGCAGCAGCACGACCGGTTGCCGAGCGCCACCCCCTGATTCTTGCCGGCGGCTTGACACCGGAAAACGCCGTCAAGGCCATCCGGGATGCCTGTCCCGACGCCATCGATGTCAGCTCCGGCGTGGAATTCTGTCCGGGTCGAAAGGACCTGGCCAGAGTTCGCATGCTGGTGCAGGTTACTCGAAATCTCGCACTGCCCAACCCCTCGAGGAGAATTTTTTCATGAACACACGTTCTGCACCCAACCTATCCCATCTCCCCGAACTGCCCGACAATTT
This sequence comes from uncultured Desulfatirhabdium sp., assembly GCA_964549995.1. Classification (GTDB taxonomy): domain Bacteria; phylum Desulfobacterota; class Desulfobacteria; order Desulfobacterales; family Desulfatirhabdiaceae; genus Desulfatirhabdium. The sequence goes on from CAZJXF010000027.1 coordinate 31,793, forward strand.
AGGTCATTTCGGGACCTATGGGGGCCGTTATGTCGGCGAAACCCTCATGCCGGCCCTCTTCGAACTCGAAAAAGCCTTTTCTCGATATCGAAACGACCCGGCTTTTCAACAGGAACTCACCTCCCTTCTGGAGAATTACGCCGGAAGGCCAACACCGCTTTATCCTGCCCTGCGACTGAGCCGTATGCTCGGCGGTGCGACGATCTACCTCAAACGAGAGGATTTGGCCCATACCGGTGCCCACAAGATCAACAACACCCTCGGACAAGGGCTCTTGGCCCGATACATGGGAAAAACCAAACTGATCGCCGAAACCGGCGCGGGTCAGCATGGGGTTGCCACAGCCACTGTAGCGGCCCTCCTCGGCATGGAATGCCGGATTTTCATGGGAAGGGAAGATATCCAACGCCAGGCACCCAATGTGCAGCGCATGGAGCTTCTGGGAGCACAGGTCGTATCCGTTTCTTCGGGAACTGGGACCCTCAAGGACGCCATGAACGAGGCCATGCGCTACTGGACAGGCACTGTAACGGACACCTTCTATGTCATCGGCTCCGTTGCCGGCCCACATCCCTATCCGCTGATGGTTCGGGAATTTCAGAAGATCATCGGTATCGAGGCGCGACGACAACTGATGACCGCTTGCGGCGAGCTTCCGAATCTGCTGATCGCCTGTGTGGGGGGCGGCAGCAACGCCATGGGACTCTTCTATCCCTTCTTGAGCGACCCGGTCGAAATGATCGGCGTGGAAGCGGGCGGAATCGGGATTGAAACCGGTCGACATGCGGCTACCTTGTCCGCCGGCAGCGTCGGTGTGTTGCACGGCTCCAAATCCTATGTGCTGCAGGACCCCAACGGCCAGATCCTCGAAGCCCATTCCGTCTCCGCAGGACTCGATTATCCCGGCGTTGGACCGGAACATGCGTATCTGAAGGATTCCGGAAGGGTCCGCTATACATCCGTGACGGACAGCGAAGCGATCGATGCCTTTCGCCTCTTGTGCCGAACCGAAGGCATCATTCCAGCCATGGAAAGCGCCCATGCGCTGGCCTTCGCTATCCGAGAAGCTCCTCGAAGGCCAGCCACCGACCGGATCGTCGTAAATCTATCGGGTCGTGGAGACAAGGACCTGGCGATCCTGGCGAAATGGAACGGACCCATATCAAATGCAGGAAAGGAGGCCACCCCATGAACCGCATCCCGCTGCTGTTCGACCAGCTGAAGAAAACACATCAGAAGGCCCTGGTCGGTTTTGTCACAGCCGGCGATCCTGACATGGGCACTTCTCTTTCGATTTGCCGCAGCATGTGTCGGAGTGGTCTCGATCTGCTGGAACTCGGCATCGCCTTTTCGGATCCGACAGCCGACGGTCCCGTCATTCAGCGCTCTTCTCACCGAGCCCTGCAGCAAGGTGTGACACCTGCCGCAGTCATCGATATGGTCAGCCACCTCCGCAAGGAGATCGATACCCCGATCGTGTTGTTCACCTACTACAACCCCGTTCTGGCATTCGGCATCCAGAAGTTCTATCGGGATGCGGTTCAAGCCGGAGCCGACGGCGTTCTGATCGTGGACCTTCCGCCGGAAGAATCGAAGGAAATGACCGATCAGTGGCCCGTACCGTCCGAGCTTTCCCTGATCCGACTGATCGCCCCAACGACACCCGATGCACGAATTCGGACCATCGCCGCTCAAGCCGATGGATTTCTGTATCTTGTCTCCAAAACCGGTGTGACGGGTAGCGATGGGCTCGACAGCGACGTGGTAGAGGGGAATGTTCGAAGAATCCGCGCCTGCACCCATCTACCGGTGAGTGTCGGCTTCGGCGTCAACACACCAGAAGACGTCGCCCGCATCGCACGTCATGCGGATGGCGTGGTCATCGGGAGTGCGTTCGAGCGAATCATCGAGGAAGGGGTCCTGCGGCAAGAAATCGATCGCTTACCGGAACAACTTGCGACGCGCACCCAGGCATACAAGGCGGCTACGCACATGTGATGGGCTCGCAAAAAGTCGCACTACCCCCGTTTTGGGGTATTTCCGGGCCAAAGCATGGGGGGAGATACGCCTTTTGATGTTGCATCGGATACTTGTTTGAAGCCG
>CAZJXF010000028.1:0-33608 GCA_964549995.1 uncultured Desulfatirhabdium sp.
TGGCCATCCGCCCGATCCTACGAGATCGGGCTGCTGAGTTTTTCCGCTGCGCAAACAAAATGCACCCGCTCTCCTGCGGGTTAAACAAGAGCTTCGGACTTTTTGCGAGTCCATCAAGAAGGACATAACCCCATGAAGTCGTTTCTGATAATCGTTGGCCTGGTTGCGGCCTCCTGCTGGATGGGAGCCTGTGCGGGCGGGATTTCCGCTTCGGATGGATCCGGAAAACCCGTTGTTCTGAAGGAGTCTGATGCCGGAAACTGGGTTCGGATCCGCCGAGGCGATCCTCTCACCATCGAGCTTTCATCGAACCCGACGACCGGCTTTCTATGGAAGATTGCCGCCATCGACGACACCATGATCCAGCTCGACGGCAAGGAAACCTACATCCCCGATCGGGTGCCTCCTGGAATCGTCGGTTCCGGGGGCCGAACGGTTTTTTCTTTCCGCTTGCTGCAGCCCGGTCGCACGGAACTTGTCTTCGAATACCGACGGCCTTTCGAAAACAAGCCGGAACCGGAAAAGCGGATTGTCTTCCTGCTGGAAATCGACGCTGCAGGATAGAAAGGCAGGATACCTGCCTATCCGCAACCGACAACCCGTCCCTCGTAACGTGACTGAATGAGCAAGAAGCAAAAGAAAGACAAAAAGGCCCAAAAAGCCATCCATGCGCTCTCCTTCGGGCAGCTCCTCGATCAGGCCCGCAGTCTCTTGGAAAGCGGCAAAGCACGAGACGCCATCGATCTGCTGAAACTCGCGGAAAAGAAATGGGGTGCATCCGAAACACTTCGGCTGTTGCTGTTCCGGGCCTATCGGATACGGGAAACACAGCTTCGAGCCAAGGACATGATCCAAGAAGCCGATGTCGTTCGAAGGAACCTCGCTGCCGTTCTGCCACCCCTTCAGGTTCTCTCCGAAGCCGACGTTATCGGCTACCTGTCGGATGCATCCGTTGAAGAAGCCGTTCGTTTTCACCAATCTTTGCCGAAGGATCATTCTTTTTGCGGCATGGTCGAGCGGCAGATCGCCTATCGACTGATGGCGACCAACAACTGGGGCCCGCTCGAACGACTCGCTTCCGATCACCCCCTTCGACAATCCGCAGAAGCCGCTCGCAAGGCCATCGATCTCATGAATGCCGGCAACTGGGAATCGGCTCTCGAGGAACTCAAGCCCGTCTCCAGGCGCTCCCCCTATGCTCCCCTGCGTCTGTTCTGCAAGGCCATGACGCTCTTCCTTGCCGAAAACGACGACGAACTGCTTCGGGTACTTCCCAAATTACCATCCGATTTTCCGTTGAACCCCATCCTCGAGGACATCCGGGACCGACTCCAGGGTACAGCCGCATCGACTCCCCGACCGACAGCCGGATCGCTTCCACAATCATCGACCATCTTGTGGGATCATCATGTTCATGCCGAACACCTGGCGCAGGAAATCCTTCAAGCCCTGAAACAGAAGCACCCCCGATCGCTTCCGGGACATGTGACGAATTTCGCCCGCACCATCTTTCCGGAAGATCCAGCCTCCGCAATCCTTCACCTGCTGGAATGCATGTGGGCTGCAAACGCCATTTCCTTGGATACCATCCTGGAAATGCGTCAACAGCTGACGGGTATCGTCCCCACGTCGGACTATGACATCCTGATTGCAAAGCTCGACCTTTGGGAAAACCCGACGACCCAGAAATCAACGTTCTCCTATTGCAATCTTTTGGAAAAAAGCATTTCTGATCCGGTTCACCGAAAATATGTTCAATCCATGATTTACCTGTTCACTGCAAAGACATTGTATCTCCTGAATGAACGTTATAACGAGGTCATCCGAGAGAATTTTGTTTACCGAATGGCGATGCAGTCTTACGATAAAGACCGGATCAACAAGACCATCATGGATATGGCGCTTCAAAGCATCGAATTGGATCCGTCCAACCGGGATGCCTATTCGTTTCTGGTGAAACTGCCGAACGATGCGAGGGAAACCAGGGACACCATCGAAAAAGCGCTCTTGACTATGGCCAGCACCTTTCCGGATGATCCCTACCCTTGTCTTGAACTCTCGACGCTCTACTACCGGAAGAACGCTTTCCGGAAAGCTGAAAAAATCCTCGACGAGGCTGCCCGACGCGCCCCTCACGATCGGCGGGTGATCGAACGCAGGGCACTGTCACTGGTAATTGCGGCATGCAAGAATTTCAATCGATCGCGTATGGACAGGGTATTTCAGGACCTGGAAAGAGCCGAAAGCCTCGATTGCCGCACACTTGCACCCTTGATCGAGGAAAAACGCATCCTGTTCCACCATCTGCTGAACCAGCCTTCCCGTCTCGAGAATCTCACCTATGAGGACATTCCGGATCGACTATCCACCGTCGATCGGCTCCGAGTGTTCGGCCTTTTGGTTCAGGAGACCAGGGAAAGAGAAGACCTCTTCCAAAGGAAACATATTCAGGCGGTTCAGGATCGCCTTGGAAAGGCTATCCAGAATGCTCAGCTCGACCCGGATGCCATCGTGGAGCTGCTCAGCCCGTTTCCAAACATCTACCAACCGATTCTGCCGAAGAAGCCCATCGCTTATCCGTTGCTCTGCGCTTATAAGAAGATATGGAAGGATTTTTCGAACGAGAAACTGATCGATACCTTCCTATTGCTCTTTCATCTCGATATTGTCGGGTTTATGGCGAACGAGATGCAACAACGCATCCGAAAGAAGAACACGCCGCAACACCTGCTGATGCGCTTCTTTCTGGTCACCCTAAACTACATGCAACCGATCACCTATATCGACGAATGTTATGAGAATATTCTCTCCAATTCCAAGGAAAGCGATCGAAAGGAACTGGAGCGCCTCTCCCGTCGCTTGGGCGCTCATGCCAATGGCATACTCAAAGAATGCCTACTCACGTTTGATTTCGAACCGGTGGAATGCTTTAGAAAAAGGAGGTTCCATCCGGAAGATCCGCTCTTCCAAGACGATGACGACATGCCAGATTGGGAAGAAGGCGATTTCTTCGACGACGACTACGACGAAGAAGACTTGGAGGATATGGCGAGTTTGCTGGCGGAATTGATGCCTGTTCTCGAAGAGAAGGCCGATCAATTGAGCCGTAGGGAACGCAAAGAGTTCAAATCGGTTTGTGAGGCCTTCATCGATGGGCTCAACCTGACCGGAAAACCGTATCCGGTCATCCTGTCGAAACGACGAAAGCTACGGGCAAAAGCCGGGATGTGTGAGATCCTGGATGACTTGGCCCGGTTCGTCCAGATTGCCGGGATCACGGACCTGAGTCGGGAAGCCAAAACCCTTCTTTTCGGAAATGAATCGAATCCCGAGCAATTGCCGTTGCCCTTTTAGCATCCCGAAGAACGAAAGAGGTGTTCATGTTGATTCACTGGATCCGCCTGGGACTTACCCCAGATGCGGGAGACGAAGAGATCCGAAACCGCTATCTGGAGCTGGTGAGAAAATACACCCCCGAAAAGCATCCGAAGCGTTTCGGAGAAATTACAGCTTCCTATGAAGCCATCAAAGACCTGAAATCGCGCCTGACGGCCCGCTATTTACCGATGGAAAGCCACAGACTGCCCCTGGAAACCTACCTTGAGGAACTGATCGAGGCTTGCAGTTCTTCCAGAAAACGCATCGGATTACAAGATCTGCTTCGATCCTGTAACCGAAGGAGGACACCATGACGATCGCTATCGGAGATACCGCTCGAAAATGGTGGGATTGGATCTGCAAGCAATGGAAGCTTTTTGACGAAAAGGTGGTACTGCCGACCTTGATTTGGATGAACGGTTACTTGAGACGAAACATCGAACGTCGGATTCGTACCTATCATTTGATATACGACTGGAAGCAAAAGGCTCTCGAGGATTTCACGGCATGGCTCGCCACCCTGTCCGAGGAACCCGGCGGCGAGGAACACCCCGAGGTCCAGGAATGCGATCTGTTCACCCTGCTTTCCGAGTTTACCGCACTGCGTCAGGAAATCCGGATCCAAAACCGGGAACAGGGCAAAACGCTTGCAACGCTGACCGAGCTTGCAGCCTTCATCGACTCCAGCAAAGAAACGATCGAATTGTTCAAGAGTCGGACCCGAGCCCTTGCAGACCTGGAAACCAACATTCGAAAGACTTGCGAGAAACGAACCGTCCTGCCGTTTCTCGACGTACGGGATGCCCTCATCCGAGGACTCGAAGCGGCTCAAATCGTCGCAACGACCCGACGGTTTCTGAGACCACCTCCCAAAGGCATTGAAGGGGTCGTCTCCGGATACGAAATGGCCATCCGGCGGATCGACAAGGCACTGGCAACCGTCGATGTCACACCGGTCGAGACGGTGGGAAAACGCTTCGATCCCAAAACGATGAAGGCTGTGGACAAACAACGAGATGAGAGAGTCGAGAAAGGAATTGTCCTTCGGGAACTCGTCGGGGGATTCCGACTCGGTGAAACGGTCCTGCGAACGGCTGAAGTGATTGTCAACGAATAACCCGCTATGCAATAAGGATGTTTTATGGAACCCATTGTTGGAATCGATCTGGGCACCACCAATTCGGAAGTTGCCTTCATCATAGATGGTCACTCGACTGTTCTGATCGACGACGATAACGGCATTGTCCCATCGGTTGTCGGTATCGACGACAACGGGCAGATCGTCGTTGGAAGAGAAGCCCTGAATCAGGCCGTTCTGGCACCCGAACGCACCGTCCGCTCGGTCAAACGCCGTATGGGAAGCGCCGAACGCATCCCCATGGGGGAGAACACCTATCTGCCTCAGGAAATTTCGGCCTGTATCCTGAAGGCGTTGAAGAACCGTGCGGAAAAATACCTGAATCGTCCCGTTTCGAAAGCCGTGATCACGGTTCCCGCCTATTTCACGGACGCCCAACGTCAGGCCACCCGAGAAGCCGGTGAAATCGCCGGGCTCGAAGTGGTGCGTATCATCAACGAACCGACGGCGGCTTCCCTCGCTTACGAAAGTCAGAACCCGGAACCCCAAACGATTCTGGTCTACGATCTGGGGGGCGGAACCTTCGACGTTTCGATCGTCCGCATCGAAAAAGGCATCGTGGAAGTGCTCTCAAGCACCGGAGACAACCATCTCGGAGGCGACGATTTCGACAATCGGATCATGAAACTGCTGATCGAGCACATCCAGGACGCTTCGGGCGTCGATGTTTCCTCCAATCCCCTTGCGCTGGCAAGACTGAAACGAGCTGCCGAAAAAGCCAAAATCGCGCTTTCGGAAAATCCCTTTGTCCAGATCGAGGAAGACCACATTTGTGAACACGACGGTCGCCCGATTCATCTCTCCTATGAACTTTCCAGGATGTCGTTTGTGCAGATGATTCAGGAATATCTCGATCGGACGATGGATTCGGTGACCCGAGCTCTCAAGGACGCTCTCATGCTGCCTTCGGCGATCGACAAGATCATTCTGGTGGGCGGATCGACCCGAATTCCCCGCGTATCCGAACTGCTGGAGGAAAAATTCGGAAAACTGCCCCACAGCGAAATCGATCCGGACCTTTGCGTAGCCTTGGGTGCCGCCATCCAGGCCGGCCGCGAAATGGGCATGGACTCCACCAGCGTTCTGCTGGACGTAACCCCTTACACCTTCGGCACATCGGCATTGGGGGAAATCGACGGCAGGACCACGCCCTATTGTTATGTTCCTCTCATTCGCCGGAATACGAAACTTCCTGCTCATCGCGCAGAAGTGTTCTGGACGCTCGAGGACAATCAGGAAGCGGTCGATGTGAAGGTCTACCAGGGAGAGGAACCCTATGCACTCGACAACGTGCTGTTGGGAAATTTTTTCTTTCCCTTGACGCCTGCCCCCAGGAGAAGCGAGATTGTCCTCCACTTCAATCTCGATATCAATGGAATCCTGAAGGTTCAGGCCATCGAGAAGCATACCGGAAAGAAGATCGAAGGTGTCATCGAAAATGCCATCGGCAGATTCAGTGAACAGGAAATTTCCGAACTCCGGCAGCGTGTCAATACCTTGTGGAGGGATGAAGCATCACCCGGAGCCGAGACTGCTACGTCGGAAAAAGCACCCGAAGAGATGCCTGCCGATATTCGCGCCCTTTTGGACAAGGCCACCCGAAAACTGGAAGAAGCCTCAGAGGAAGATCGCGACGAAATGATCAACCTGATGGAGGACATCCGCGATGCCATCCGGGAAGGCCAGATGGACAACGCACGGGACCTGGCCAAGGACCTCGAGGATATCGTGTATTACATCGAATAATGATGGACTCGCAAAAAGTCGCTTCATCCCCGGCTATGGTTCTTGACGGGCCTGAGCATGGGGACGGGCGTTGCCCCTACGACCAAAGGGAGAAACGGCCCAGCTTCGACTGGACCGCAGCGGATTGGCTGGACACTTTTTGGATTGGAGATGGAATGGAACATTGCCCGGTTTGTCATGCCAGATATACCGGTAAACGGCAATGCCACAGATGCAAGGCAGATCTTGAACGGATCGTGGACTCCGAGTCTGCCGCAACGGCCTTTCGGCAGCAAGCGATTTCGGCCTATGCTGCAGGTGATTTCACATCGATGCTGGAGGCATCCGAACGATCGTGTTCTTTGCACACCAGGGCCGAATCCCTCCGAGTGCTTGCCTGCGCTTCGCTGCTGAACAGGCGGTTCGATCGGGCCATGCGGTACCGAAACCTGCTGAACCAGCAATCACGGTCCAATGATTCGTGAAACGAGGGATGCAAGCTGCGTCGTTCGCAAGTGCAGTATTGCGCATTTGCAAGAGCATGTAGGGGGCGGACCCGGCGGGTCGCTCCTACCAGATCGGACGGCTGAGTTTTTCCGATGCAGCGAAAAAGGTGTGCCCGGTCCCATACGGATCACTGGAGAATCACTGACTTTTTACGATCCCATCAACGATCGTTCTTGACGAATATCCTTTCGGGAATTATTTTCGAGAAAAGTTCCTATCTGCAGTGCCTATTTGCCGCAGAACCTTTCCAAAACCAACTATCGTATCTGCAACGAACTACCTGAAAGGATACCCTATGATGACCCTGAACGATATCCGGCAGAACCGCCAGCTCCTGAACGAAATCGACTGGGAAATGACTCCGGAGGAAGCCGTCCGGCTCTATCTCGAGTGGGGCAACAACTGGGCGAGGGGAAATTACGTCATCCGGTCGAAAGACGATTTCTCCCATTATTTCGTCGTGAACACCTGGAAGGGCCGCCCCATCCTTTACCTGATCCGCAGAAACTCCGACGAAGCCCGGGACCTTGCCCAGATCGACATCCCCCAACCCATCGCCGATCGCTTCCTGGAGTCCGTCGGCTACAACAAGGGGGTGTATGCCGTAGACGGTGAGCTTCGTCGATGGCTTCAGCAGCAGCTGGGTCTGCTTTCGCCTACATCATGAACACCGGATCGACATCGAGGATGACGCCGGCCTGTTTGGGACGAAAGAGGGCAGGGTAATCCTCGATGAGCCGCTCCAGAAAATCGTGGAGTAGTTTTCGGTTCTTGGATTTCAGCAGCAACTGCCAGCGGTGTTGATTTGCAAGACGTGCCATGAAAGCCTGGATGGGCCCCATGACCACAATCTGCCGCATTTCGGCCTGAGATCTGCCCTGTTTCAGGCATCGGCCCAGTTCTTCGGCATGGCTTTTCGCCCGAGCAGGATCCTTCGAATGAACCAGAATCTGAACCATACTCGAAAACGGCGGATAGCTCAGCCGTTTTCGATAAGCGATTTCTTGCCTGTAAAACCCCTCATGATCCCCTCCGATGGCTGACATCACACTGAAATGCTTCGGCGTATAGGTCTGGACGATCACGCGACCGGGCTGATTTCCCCGCCCTGCCCGACCTGCAACCTGGGAGATGATTTGATAGGTCCGTTCAGCGGCCCGAAAGTCCGGAAAATGCAGGGATTGATCGGCGAGCAAGATCCCGACCAGCGTGATGAAGGGAAAATCGTGCCCTTTGGTCACCATCTGGGTGCCGATCAAAATGTCGATGTCCCGATTGCGAAGCTGCTTCAAGAGCAGCAGCAGGCTTTTTCGGCTGCGGACGGCATCCCGGTCCATGCGGGCGACCCGTGCCTGCGGGAAAAGCCCCTTCACCGCAGCTTCCACCTTCTCCGTTCCGATGCCCAATCGCTTGATCTTCGGACTGCCGCATTCCGGGCAGGCCGATGATCCATCGACGGCATATCCGCAGTAATGGCACCGGTAGGTGTCTTCCTGCTGGTGATAGGTCAGGGAGATGTCACAGTTGCGGCATCGCAGGGCCCGGCCGCAGTGGGCACAGACCGGAAGTGCCGCAAATCCCCTTCGGTTCAGGTAGAGCAACGCCTGCTCCCCCCGCTCGAGGGTTTCGGTCATGGCAGCCTGCAATTCCGGCGTGATGAAGCGTTCCGTTCCACGAACATCCCTTCGGGTGCTGAGGTCGATGACCTCGACGGTCGGAAGAGGCCTGTCTTCGACCCGGTTGTTCATTCGGATTTCCGACAGTTTTCCGATCGATACGTTATACCAGGATTGAACCGAGGGGGTCGCCGTCCCCAGCACGACCACGGCGCCCTCGAGTTTGGCCCGCACCATCGCCATATCCCGTGCATGGTAGCGCAGGCCGAAATCCTGCTTGAACGAAGTGTCGTGTTCTTCGTCGACGATGATGAGCCCGACATGCGGGAGGGGAGCGAAGAGTGCAGAGCGTGTACCGATAGCGATACACGCTTCCCGTTTCAGGATCCGATGCCATTCGTCGAAGCGTTTCCCCTCCGAAAGCCCACTGTGCAGGATGGCGATCCGGCCGCCGAACCGGGCGCGAAACACCCGCTCGATCTGCGAGATGAGCGCAATTTCCGGAACCAGCACCAGCACATCCAGTTGCTGATCGATGGCTCTGCGCGCCGCCTGAAGATAGACCTCGGTTTTTCCGCTTCCTGTCACCCCATTCAGCAGAATCCCCCGATACCCACATCCGATGGCGGATGACAGTTGTTCCACCGCGATTGCCTGCTCCTCGGTCAGCCGAGGCAGGGGTTCCGGGTCGATCGTCTCCCCGAACGGATCGCGGTAGACGATCCGCCGATCGATCTCGATCCAGTTGCGCCTGGCAAGGGTCTGGATCCGCGAGGGGGTTGCTTCCGGCGCTTGGCTGCGCAACAGACGCAGGGGAATCTCACCGTAGCGACCCACCGTTTCCAAAATCCGCATCTGATCGGCTGAGGGCTGCCTCCTCCTGTCGGCCGGTGCCTCATAGGAAGAAAGCCTCACGACGGCTTCGGTCAGATGTTGAACGCTATCCTTCTCGAAGCGATATTCCCGACAGACATATCCCTTTTGCACAAGACCGTTCATGACGGCCGCCGTAACGCCCTTTTCTTGCGGCCCGACGAGGAGGGCGGTACGCTCCGCAGGCGCGGACGCGAGCCGTTCGAGGATTTTTCGGTGGTTTTTCCGAAGCTTGGCCTCTCCCAAAGCCCGGATGCCCGCTTCGGTAATGTGGTAATACCAGGCGATTCCGGCATCCAATCCCCCTGGAAGGGCACCTTGAATCACCTCGCCGATCGGATGCAGGTAATACGCCGACAGCCACCGAAAGAAGGAAACGAGATGCTCGGGAAACAGCGGAACGGCATCGACGATGGACTGAATGGGGAGGATGTCGTCCCGATCTCCCGCCGCCGGCCCCAAGATATAGCCTGTGGCCACACGGTTGCCGAAAGGCACTACGACCCGCATTCCCACTGCAGGCGCCGGTCCTTCCGAAAGCGGGCCGCTGTAGGTGTACGTTCGCCGTACCGGCAAGGCCACGGCGACTTCATAGAAGGTGGATGGAATCATGGTGGGGTGAACCGGTTCAGACAGGATCGGAAGCGGGCTCGTCCGCCAATTGCCGAACCAGGAGTTTGTTGATGCGGTTTCCGGCCATTTCCTTCACGACGATCAGAAAGGGATCGAAGCGGATTTCCTCCTTCTCGTGCGGAATGTGGCCGATGTGGGAGAGGATGAACCCGGAAAATGTATCGTATTCTCGGGAGTCGGGAATCTTCAGGGGAATTTTCCGATTGATTTCCTCGATGTCGGTTTTCCCGAGGACGATCCATTCGTTGGGTTTCGTCTTGATGATGTAGGGCTCTTCGGTGTCGGTCTCGTCGCTGATTTCTCCGACGATCTCCTCGAGCACGTCCTCGAGGGAGATGAGCCCGGAAACCCCACCGTATTCATCCACGACGATGGCGATGTGGTTCTTTCGTTTCTTGAATTGATGCAGCAACCGGTCGAGTTTCTTGTTTTCGGGAACGAAATAGGGCTCCCGCATCATCCTGCGAATGTCGATCGGAGTGCTGCGGGTAGCCTGGTGAAAGAACACGTCCTTGATGTTCAGAATGCCGACGACATGATCGATATCGTTTTCGATCACCGGAATCCGGGTGAATCCCGATTCGGCGACGGCCTTCAGATCGAAGGGTTTGTTGATGTCAATGACGAACATGTCGGCCCGCGGGGTCATGATTTCGCTGGCGCTGGTGTCGTCGAACCGGAAGATCTTGTGGATGAGTTCCCGCTCTTCCTGTTTGATTTCCCCTTCTTCTTCGACCATTTCGACGAAGGTCAGAAGCTCCTCCTCCGAGACCTTGCTCGGCGACTGAAGCTTTTGGGTGATGCGGGGAATGAAATTGAGAAACCACACGATGGGTCGGAACAGGATGGACAGCCAAAAAATCGGATAGACCGTCAAGCGGGCGATCAGGATGTTGTTCTGGGCCGCAACGGACTTGGGAAAGACTTCCCCGAAGACGAGGATGAGGAAGGTGACGACACCGATGGCGATGCTGACGGCATAATCTGGAAAGAGTTTCAGGGCGATGCTGGTGGCAAATGCCGATGCACCGATGTTGATCAGATTGTTGCCGATCAACAGAGTGGTCAGCAGGGTGTGGGGGTCTTCCTTCAACCGAAGGATCAGGGAAAAGGAACCGCCCGCCTCCCGGGCCAGATGAATGGCCTTGGTCTTGGGAATGGAAAAGAAGGCCGTTTCGGCAGACGAGAAGAAAGCCGACAGAGCCAGCAGCACGAGCATCAGCACGATGTCAGCGAGGAAGGTTTCTGTCATGGCTTATCCGGTGATCCTGAAAATCGGGTTTTCGGCAACACCGTCGTCCGGTGTGGTGGTTTCTGGAGAAAGCCGGAGATTCCGGACAAATCTGCGGCCGTTGGATGGGATATCATTCAACCATGCGGATCATGCGATGCGGGCATTCCCTCTCGCCATCGACCATCGGCTGCGGGATCGGCACTTTCAACGGAGGCCGTCGGTATCCGACGAGAGGGGTTGGGATCGGTTCATGACGGACCGAAGGAAGCGGGCTCCCAACCGCTTCCTTCGGTGTGACCTTTCGGCCTATTTGGCATGACAGACGGTGCAGCCCGTCGGACCCGTCTTCAACTGTTTGGCCTTGACTGCGGAAAAAGACTTCTCGTTTTCGGCATTCTGGACCTTGATGGCCTTATGACAGCCGATGCATTGGGCATGGAATGCATTCTTGTAGTATTTCATGGAACCTTCGGCGGATTTCTTCTTTGGGTCCGCCGGCTTGGGTGCCTGATCCAGATCGTGACATCCGGATGTCATGCATCCCTGAACGGCATCCTGCCCGTTCCAGGTATGATGGCAGCGCTTGCAGGAATAATCGAAATGAACGTTGTGGGGGAAGCTGACCGATGGTCTTTCGGCGGTGACAGATGCAGGGGCCTTCAGCTCGATGTTCCCGATCGGAATGCAAATGGGCGCTTTGGCCTGCTTGGCCTGAAGTGCGGCGGAGAATATCAGAACGCACAGGATGCTGAAGATCACGAGTCCAAGTTTCTTTCCGGTTGATCGCATCGATTTCCCCCTTTGACGTCAATCGATAAGGTTTGTAAGATAAGATCACGAGACGACAGACCATCATTCAGTCGGAACTCATAGCATGTTTTGAAACCGGAATCAAACGCCATTTGGGAATACAGGGAAGGATCATCCATGAGCTGGATCCGAAGAAAGGCTGCCGACGGCATTTCCGTCGGTGATCAATTCCAGATCACCAGGACATTCACGGAAGCGGATGTGCAGCAGTTTGCCGTAATCACCAGAGACTACAACCCCATTCATTTCGACGACCGCTTCGTGGCTGCTAAGGGCATCGAGAGACGCATCTGTCACGGACTACTGGTGGGAGGCATGGTGACCGAGATCGGCGGCCAAATTGGATGGCTCGCTTCCGGCATCGATTTCCGCTTCAAAAAACCGGTTTATATCGGGGATACCATCACGTGCACCCTGACCATCCAGGCTGTCGGAGAACATCAACGGGCCCAGGCCGATGCGGTGTTCACCAATGCATCCGGAGAGGTGGTCCTGACCGCCCATATCCGAGGAAGACTGCCGAACGACATCGACAGGAACGTACTGCGGCAGATGATGGCCGAAGGAGACCCGACCAATGGGTTGAGGGGTTCGTAATAAGTTGGGCAGCCTTCCTTAGGTTATCAGGAGTCAGGAGTCAGGAGACAGAAGTCAGGAGACAGAAGTCAGAAGTCAGGAGTCAGAAGACAGAAGTCAGGAGTCAGAAGACAGAAGTCAGGAGACAGGAGACAGGAGACAGAAGACAGGAGTCAGAATAAAAGAGGAAGAACCTTCAGGTTTGCTTCTGCAACTGCCATTCATCAGGGTGAAACCTCAGTCGAATGAGGGATATCTTGAAAGTGCGAATATGCGAAAGCCTGTAGGGGCGACCCGCCGGGTCGCCCCTTCGAGAGTGGGCGGCTGAGTTTTTCCGATGCAGCGAAAAAGGCGTTGTCGCCCCCATGCGGCCCACCAAAGATTTGCCGACTTTTTTCGAAGCCGTCACGAAGGATGGTCATCCAGGAGGGCGGACCTTGCCGTAATCAGGCCGAAGGCCGCACACAGGAGGAAAGACAGAAGGATCGTGCTCGGCAGAAAACTTCCCGTACGATCGTAGAGCATCCCGGCCAGCAGCGGCGCCAGGGCTGCCGGAATGTTTGCCGAAAACAAGGCACCGTACACCCGACCCACCGCCTCTGCGCCCCAGATCCGGGCCGTCGATGCCGCATACAGCACCAACACCCCTCCATAGTTGAATCCGCAGACACCTGCCACCACCAACAGACCGGTAGCCGATTTCAGCAGGAGAGGCGACAGAACCAGCGTCAGGGCCTGCAGCAACAGGTTGGCTCGAAGTGCGAGGGATGTCCGCACCTTGTCCATGCATGCGCCCCATCCGATGCGGCCTGCGGCATTTGCGATGGCGAAAATGGAAACCGCGGCGACTCCCGTCTGGAAGGAAACGACTTTCCCCAATTCCTCCAGATTGGCGTTGATCGTAAATCCGGCGCACAAACCCGCAAACATCGCCGCATACAGCACCTGAAAACCGGGATGGCGCAGGATCGTTTGATAGGGCAAAGAAGGAGCGGAAACGGCTTTTCGACTTTCTTCGGGATTTCGCATTCCCAGCCCTGCAACCGATACGATCACCCCGAAGGCAGCTCCAAACACCTGAAGCACCGAAAACGGCGATAACCCGACTTTCTGCATGAGATGACCGCCGATTTGGCTGACCAGAGCGGCCCCACCGCCAAATCCGGCCACTGCAACACCGGTCACCAGACCCTTGTTTTCAGGAAACCACCGAATGCCGGTTGCAATCGGAACGATGTAGGCCAGCCCCACACCCACACCTGCAATAATTCCGATACCGATCACGGTAAAGGCGAAATGCACCTTTCCAAAACCTGCCAGAAGCCACCCTGCACCAAACAGGCATCCCCCGACAACCGCACAAACCCTTGGGCCGAAACGTTCCAGCCACCTTCCGGCAGAGATCATGACCGCCGGAAAGACGAAATAGAACACCGTGAACGGCAGCTGCACAGGCCCTTGCAGCAGACCGGTCAGTTCCTTGATAGGCTGGACATACACCGACCAGGAATAGGTAGCCCCCAGACACATCTGCATCAAAACGGCACACACGAGAACGAGATAGCGCATGTTCGAACCTGAACCAATCGATGGATGACGGTCTCGCAAAAAGTTGGATAGCCTTATTTTGAAAGTGCGAGATGCGTCGTGCGAAAGCCAGTCAAGGCGACTAATGAATGTCGCAGAAACGACCCCCCCAAAAAAACAGGCTTCTTCCGCTCCTATTCTGACTCCTGACTCCTGTCTCCTGTCTCCTGTCTCCTGATATCACTACCGCTTGGTAGTACCATTTATTGAAGACAGAAGATGTCGTCAAGAAAAATCCCTGAAGAAAAATCCTTGCAATAAGAGTAGAAAAATGATAGGCAACGAAAAATTGATATGAACTTTTAGTGGTCCAACCATTATCCGTTTGGGACATGGAAAGCTGTACAAACGGCGTTATCCCAGCGCCTGCACCTGCCCTGGATGGATCCCGAATATCCTTCCAGCCTCATCAGGAGGATGCATGACGCCTTCACTCGTTCGCGAATTCCAAGCCATCTGCGGCAACGACCATGTTTGGGAAGATCCGGTCGATCGAACCGCCTATTCCTATGACGCAGCCGTGCTCGACTCGGTCGTTCCGGCGCTTGTCGTGCGACCCACCTCACAGGAAACACTGGGACAAGTCGTCGCCTGCTGCAACCGAAACGGCATTCCAATGACGGTTCGAGGAGCCGGAACGAATCTGAGCGGTGGCACCATTCCCGACAGCCGGGGCGTGGTCGTGCTGACCAATGCCTTGAACCGAATCATCGAGATCAACGAAGCCGACATGTATGCCATCGTCGAGCCCGGGGTCGTGACAGCCCGCTTCGCTGCGGCAGTCGAACAAAAGGGGCTCTTCTACCCGCCCGACCCCGGCAGTCAGGCCGTGTCCACCTTGGGCGGCAATGTCGCAGAAAACGCCGGAGGGCTTCGGGGCCTCAAATACGGTGTCACCAAAGACTATGTCATGGGGCTTCACTTTTTCGATGTCAACGGCGAGCTCATCAAGACCGGTTCCCGGACGGTCAAATGTGCGACAGGCTACAATCTCGGAGCCCTTCTCGTGGGATCCGAGGGAACACTCGGCGTCTTCTCGCAGATCATATTAAAGCTCATCCCCATTCCCCGTCACCGCAAGTCCATGATGGCCGTCTTTCCGACCATGCGCGCCGCATCCGAGACCGTAGCAGCCATCATTGCAGCCCATGTCGTTCCGGCAACCCTCGAAATCATGGATCAGTTCACCATTCAGGCCGTTGAAAGCTTCAGTCAGGTGGGTCTCCCGCTGGATGCGGCAGCGCTTCTGCTGATCGAGGTCGACGGCCATCCCGCCCAGGTCGAGGACGAAGCGACCCAGGTGGAGGCCATCTGCGTTCGGCATGGCGCAGACCGCGTGCGGGTAGCCTCGACTGCAGCCGAACGCGACGGGGTATGGGCCGCTCGGCGCAGTGCGCTATCGGCTTTAGCCAAACTCAAACCTACGTTGGTACTGGAAGATGCCACCGTTCCACGAAGCCGCATTCCGGAAATGATCGCCGCACTGGAAGACATTGCCAAGACCCATCGGCTGACCATCGGAACGTTCGGGCATGCCGGAGACGGAAACCTGCACCCGACGATTCTGACCGACCGACGGAACCCGGAAGAATGGAAACGGGTGGAGGCGGGCATCGAAGCCATCTTCGACCGGGCGCTCGCCCTGGGAGGAACCCTTTCCGGAGAACACGGCACCGGCATTGCCAAGGCGAAGTTTCTCATCCGGGAAACCTCGCCCGGAACCATTCTGTATTCGAAGCGCATTCGATCGGCCCTCGATCCGAAGGGAATCCTCAACCCCGGCAAGATCATCGGAGACGGCGCATGAGCCGAATCGAAACCTTGATCCGGATGGTGAAGTCTCTCGAGGACGAGCTTGTCACATGCATGCGTTGCGGCATGTGTCAATCGGTGTGCCCCCTCTATGCCCAGACGGGTAGGGAGACGGATGTCGCTCGTGGAAAGCTTGCGCTGCTCGACGGTTTGATGAAGCGCATCGTCGAAGATCCGCAAGGAGTCAAGGAAAGGCTCGACAAATGCTTGCTGTGCGGATCCTGTGCGGCCGCCTGCCCAAGCGGTGTCCATGTGCTCGATATCTTCTTCAAGGCAAGAGCCATCCTTTCCGGATATGTCGGCCTCAAGCCTGTCGAGCGGCTGATCCTGCGCGGCATGCTTGCCCAGCCCGCCTTCTTTGACCGGCTCATGGAATGGGGAGCACGGCTGCAGCCCCTCTTTTCCCGTAGCGAGAATGCCATCGTCGGCACTTCCTCCTGTAGCCGGGTGCTTTCGCCGCTCATCGGAAACCGGCATTTCGTGCCGATGGCAGATCAGCCGTTTCATCGGATCGTTCCCCGACTCTCTACGCCTGCAGGGTCTTCGGGAATGCGGGTGGCCCTGTTCACCGGATGTCTGATCGACAAGTTCTTTCCGAACATCGCTTCCGCCACCCTTCGAAGTCTCGAACACCACGGTGTCGGCATCTTTCTGCCGGAAGATCAGGGATGCTGCGGCATTCCCAGCCTGTCTTCGGGGGATACCGACGCCTTTCGGAAACTCGTCGCCCACAATGTCGAACGTTTTCTGGAAGAGCCTTTCGATGTGCTGCTGACGGCCTGTGCCACCTGCACATCCACCATCCGGAAGCTTTGGCCCCTGATGGCCGAAACCTGTCCTGCCGCCGTTCGAGAGCCAATGAGACAACTTGCCGAAAAAACCATGGACATTTCGGCGTTCCTCGTAACCCGTTTCCCGGAGGCGTTTTTGGAAACGGTTGATTCCTCCATCGTTCTGGAAGATGCACCGATCGTAACCTACCATGATCCCTGCCATCTGAAAAAATCTCTGGGCGTGTTTCGGGAACCCCGGAAACTGCTTCAGGCGACCGGCCGTCGGTTCCGGGAGATGGTGGATGCGGATGCCTGCTGTGGGATGGGAGGCAGCTTCAACTTGAAACACTATGGGATTTCCTCTACAATCGGCGATCGTAAAGCTGCAGCCATCCAGGAATCGGGCGCATCGATTCTGACCACGAGTTGTCCTGCCTGCATGATGCAAATATCGGATGCCCTTTCGCGGTCCAATGCGGCCATTGCCGTCAAACATGTTATCGAACTGTATGCGGAGACGCTGACATCGCCATGAATGTTTCCCTGAAACCCATCAAGCCCAAACGCATTTCGGATCAGGTGTTCGACCAGCTCCGGGAACTGATTTTCCGCGGGGAATTGAAACCCGGCGATCAGGTCATGCCGGAACGGGAGTTGGCCGAAGCCATGAACGTGAGTCGGACATCCGTCCGGGATGCCATCAACAAACTCGTCGTCATGGGGCTTCTGGAACAGCGGCAGGGGCAGGGGACATTCGTTCGAAATCCGGATGTCAAGACCCGAAATCCCCTTGCCGTCGTCATGGAAACCCAGGATGCCACGCTCGAAGACCTGCTCGAGGTGCGGATGGGGCTGGAGTGCTATGCCGCTTCCCTTGCAGCCGAAAGGGCGTTGGAGAGTGATCTGCAATTTTTGGAAAAAAGCATCGAGGAGATGCGCAACGAAGTACGCTCAGGAAGGTTGGGCACGGAGGCGGATGTTTCGTTTCATATGGCCATCGCCTATGCCACGAAGAATCCGCTCCAGGTCTACATCATGAAGAATTTTTTCGACTTTCTCTTTGTCGGCATCAAGGAAAACCTCTCTCACCTCTACAAAGTTCCCGGAAACATCGAGAAGATTTTGGTGCAGCACGAGAATATCTTCCAGGCGATCAAGAGCCGGGATCCCGTCAAGTCCTTTCACGTCATGCAGGAGCACATCTTCTTTGTCCTGAACTTCTTTCGATCGTTCAACGTGAAGAAAGCCTGAAAGCGTGACGGCTTTTTGCGAAGCCGTCACTCGTAAATCTTTTCGTCCTCGGCATAAGCCTCTTCCGCATCCGCCTCGAAATCCCGCATGTTCTTCGATGCAAGCGTCTTCATGCACTCCCGATACCATTCATGGGCGATGATCATGGACATCACCTCGCTGGTGCCGGTCCAGATGGTAGCCAAGCGGATGTCCCGGTAAATCCGTTCCAATGGAAACACATTCGTATAGCCGATCCCTCCCACGACCTGCATGGCATTGTGAACCACCTTCTGGCAGGCTTCAGTGATGAATTTCTTGGATTCCGAAATCATCCGTCGGGTGCGGTTCATTTCGACACCTGCATCGACTGCCCGACAGGTCGTATATCCAATCGATCGGGCCGCATCGAGCAGGGTAGCCGCCTCGGCCACTTGAAAACTGACGCCCTGGAACGTGTTGATCGTCTGTCCAAAGGCCTTGCGCCGTGTCGTGTAGCGGGTAGCGATTTCGAGGGCCACCCGAGCCGAGCCGATCGTCATGATGGCCGTTCCCAATCGCTCAGGGATCATCATCGTGTTGAAGACATCGTAAGCGCCGTTCACGCGGCCGACGACATTTTCCTTGGGAACCTTCACGTTTCGAAAGACCAGCCGAGCCGTTCCGCCTCCCCGGCATCCCATCAGGTTGTACAGGTATTTCGTTTCGACACCGGGCCCCCTGTCGACGATAAAGGCCGTAATGGATTCCTGGGGTTTGGCATGAGGATCGAAATTCGTTCGGGCATAGACGAGAAAGAAATCGGCCCCCTCCCCGCCCACGATGAAGCGCTTCTGCCCGTTCAGCAGAAAATGATCCCCCATGTCTTCCGCCTTCGATGTGGCGCCGAAGAAATCCGAACCGCCCCGGGGTTCGGTCAGGCATTCGGCTGCAAACAGCTCCCCGCGCAACAGGGGCCGGACATATTTCTCCTTCTGGGCGTCCGTTCCATGCTGGATGATGGCATCGCACACGAGCTCGGCCCCGACACCGAACACACAGGCGAACTCATAGCCGATGGTGCCGACTTCCTCCATAACGATTCCGGTGGACACCCAGTCGAGCCCTCTGCCGCCCCATTGCTTCGGATAGCGGCATCCCATCAGGTTGCGCCGGCCCGCCTCCCGAAGGAATTCCTTCGGGAATTGGATGATGTCTTGGTCCATGTCGAGAACCATCTGCCGGGGAACCCAGCGGATGAAGTCCCGTACTTCGTCTCTCAATTTCTTCTGTTCATCGGTCATCAGAAAGTCGTACATGATGTGGCTCCAGAAATGAGTTCGAAAACATAGGGTCTATGATGGACTCGCAACAAGTCGATTTATCCCCGATTTTCGGGTCGTTCCGGGCCTGAGCATGGGGGCGGGTACGCCTTTTGATGCTGCAGCGGAAACTTGTTTGAAGCCGCCGGAGCTCGTTGGGCCGGGCATGCAAAACGCTTCGGCTTGTGTTTGAAAAGCTTGCCATTCCAATGAGATGCTCTCTCCTGGAGCGTCTGGCACCATGCCCGGCCCTTACGAGATCGGGCGGCTGAGTTTTTCCGATGCAGCGAAAAAGGTGTACCCGCCCCCATGCGGCTCGCTGAAGACTGACTGGCTTTTGGTGAGTCCATCATCTCAAGGACCGTTCACCCCCCGGAAGACGACGACGATTGGGTAGCGGCAACGGCGATGCCGACGAGGATCGCGGCTTCCCCGATCAATTCCATCCCCGAAGGAATTTCCCGCAGGAGGAAAATGGCCAGGATGGTCGAACCGATCGGCTCTCCCAGCAAGGTGATGGAAACGAAGGATGCCGGCAGATGCCCCAGTGCCCAGTTGAAGGTACTGTGGCCCAACAGCTGCGGCACCAGCGCGAGGGCGATCATCCACAGATAGGTTTCCGCCGGAAAACCGACAAGCGGTAGCCTGGCGGCACCCACAAACGCAAGCAGCACCAGGGCTGCGGCGCCGTACACCATGAAAATGTAGGGGAGCAAAGAAAGGCTTGCCCGCAGCTTGCGACCGATCAGCAAATACCCGGCCGCAGCCCATGCACCACAAAGCGCCAGAAAATTCCCCCACAACGGATTCTTTCCGGTAACGGCTGCGGCACTCTGGCCCAGGGCGACGACAATCCCCCCAACCATGGCGATGATCATCCCGATCCAGACCTGCCGCCCCACCCGCTCCCTCAGGAAAAGGGGAGAAACGATCGCCACCCACAGCGGTATGGTCGATACGAGAACCACCGAGCCGGCCACCGTGGTGTATTCCAGCGAGGAAATCCAGGTAGCGAAGTGAAGCGCCAGAAAGATCCCGGAGAACAGGCCCAGCCCGATCCTCCCGAGGGACAGGCCGGCAAGTTCCTTCCGATGTCTTGTCAACACGATGGGCGAAAGCACCAGGGTGGCGATCGTCAACCGAAAGGCGGCAATGACGAGCGACGGTGCCTGCTCCTGTGCGAAACGAATGAAAATGGAGGCCGTCGATACGGCGAGAATGCCGACAAAAATCGCCCCACCGACCCAGAAAGCCGACGGTTTCACGTCCACGCCCCGCTCATATGTTCCCTTCCTTTCTCGAACCGATCCAACCCGCCCCCTTTTCCCTTCCCTCACTCCTCTTCACTCTTTTCTAAAGAAATCCGGCCCTCACTACCACTCGGCGCCCCCGAATTCAACCGCAAACAGGGGCCGGCTCGGCTCGGATTGCTCGGAATTGCTTTTGACAGCCGATGGGGAAGGTGATAGGTAGAAGGTACCTACAACCGTCCGGAAATCATCTGGAAACCGATATGCCCGTCCATCTCCCGAGCTGGGAACAAAACCGGATTTACGCACTTTTGCTTTATACCAATGCTGTCGTGTTCGGCCTGTGTCTTCTGATGGATCCGTTTCATGTGCATGTCACCTGGAACCCTTTCCAATTCCTGACACCGTCGGATCGGGTTCTGGTGATGATGGGTGCAACGGGCACCCTTCCCATCGATCGGCTGCATCGGTGGTGGTCGCTTCTTTCGGCCAATTACCTCCACGGCAGCCTGATGCACCTGCTGTTCAACATGGCCGCCTTGCGCCAGCTCGTCTCTCTCGTCGTCGAGGCGTTCGGGCCGGCCCGAATGATCGTGATCTTCACGTTCAGCGGCATCATCGGTTTTCTCGTTTCCTACTACGCAGGCATCGTCCTGACCATCGGCGCATCCGCAGGGCTCTGCGGCCTGATGGGGGCCTGCATGTCGTTGGCACTGCAGGTGGGAGGAGACGGTGGCCGTCTGCTCTTTCGCCAAATCGGCGGCTGGGCGATCGGCATTTTCGTCTTCGGCCTTCTGGTTCCAGGCATCAACAACTGGGGTCATGCCGGTGGGATGGCAGGCGGATACATGCTGGCCTGGCTCACTGGACACCGCATGAAGCGGTTGGAATCGACATTCGAAACGGGGCTTGCCTGGGTCTGCCTCGTACTGACTGCAACCACCCTGTTTTATGCCGTCATCTCGACCCTGCTCTACAGGCTTGGCGACTGAACCGCCGGGCCTTCTTCCGGAGGAACCCATGGAAACCCGTCAATACGTCATCGACAATTTATCCCTCGGTGAATCGTGGAGAATGTTCCGGATCATCGGCGAATTCGTGGAAGGGATCGAAACCCTGCACAAGATCGGTCCGGCAGTCAGTATTTTCGGCTCCGCCCGGGTGAAGCCGGAAGAAGAAGCTTACAAAATGGCGGAAGCCCTGGGGGCAAGCTTTGCCAAGCGCAACATCGCCGTGATCACCGGAGGCGGCGGCGGGGTCATGGAAGCGGCCAACAAAGGAGCGGCCGAAGCAGGAGGTGTTTCGGTCGGCATGAACATCCACCTGCCCTTCGAACAGAAACCGAACCCCTACGCCAACGTCCAGATCGAATTCAAGTATTTCTTCATTCGCAAAGTCATGTTCGTCAAGTATGCCATGGCCTACATCGTTCTACCCGGAGGCTTCGGAACGCTCGACGAGCTCTTCGAGGCGGTCACGCTCATTCAGACCCATCGCATCAAGCCCTTTCCCGTCATTCTCATGGGATCGGACTACTGGAACGGATTGTTGCAGTGGATCAAGAAACACCTGCTGGCGGACAAGCGGATCTCACCGGAAGACATGGATATTCTTCAAGTCATGGACGATCCCGATGCCGTCGTCAAGTTGGTGCAGAAGCTGGTGATCCTGTAGGAAGATCGTACAGGCGTTTTCCCTTTCCGAAGGAATCGCCAAGCCGGCTGACTTTCGACGGATTGCGACTCCATCACCCTGATTCCAAACCCTATTCTCAGAACTACGGGAGCTATCCTCCACCCCCTTGAATTTCGACTTCCGGCTCCTGACTTTCGTTATCCCTGGGTGGCCATGCCTCCTCCAAACCTGCATCACTTTCTGTGCCTGGTGGATTTTTCGGCGCTCTCTCACCGCGGTCTCGAGATCGGGGCCGAGCTTGCCCGCCGCTGGAGGGCATCGCTCAGCGCCTTTCACGGAGTCAACCTGCCGGGAGACGTGGTGTTTGGATCCGACTACTCCTACAGCAGGCCGAAGCAACAACGGCTTCTCCAGGAAGCCCGGGATCGGATGGCTTCCTTCTTGCGGGATTTTCCGGAAGTGGCCGGGCGCATCGCCGAAGGAGAACCCGTGGAATCCCTCTGCACCCTCATGCGTGAGGAACCCGTCGATCTCGTGATCGTCACGACCCGGCACATGCACGGCCTCCGGCGATGGATCAGCGGCAACCTCATCGAACGGTTGATCCGTCATATCGACTGTCCGGTGCTCATCGTCGGCTGTGAACCCCGAAAGAACGAGCAGGGGCTTCTCGACATGAGATATGTCACGGCCGTCACGTTGCCGGACGAAAGGCATCACCGGCTGATCTCGACGGCCATCCAAATCGCCCGGGAGTTCGAAGCGAACCTCGAGCTGCTGCACATCCTGGAAACGCCTCTCGATATCGAATCCGAACCCTACGAAACCGCTCAGATCCATCTCGAGCGAACCACCAGGAAACGACTAAAGGAAACGGCGATCCGCTTCGGGGCCGATTCCAAGCGAATCCAAACGACCGTTCTGGAAGGGGCACCGACGACGGTTCTACCCGATTTCCTCGATCGGTCACCGGCAGACCTCGTCGTTGTCGGTGTCCGCAGGGGTATCCCCCTAAAACCGGCCGTGATCGGTTCCACCACCGAGACCATCATCCGCCGCTGCGGCACCTGTGTGTTGACCCTTCCCATTTCCTGAAGCAGCGTAGCGGCCTTCGGTTGCGGTTTTCCGCTGCTTGGCAAAACACCATCCCCCTGCGAATCAGCAAAGGGCATCCGACTGTTGGTGAGTCCATCATGAACGAGCTTGTTGTTTTCCACGATCTGCGGTTCTGCAACCACGATCCAGGCGACGGTCATCCGGAGAACGCCAAGCGGATGCTGGCTGTCGAAAAGGCCATCGATCCCCTGCGTGGCCGTATTCCCATCGAACCCGGCCGTCTCATCGAATCGACGGCACTCGAACGGTTGCACAGCCCGGCATACATTCGCTTCGTACAGGAGAGCGCCAATCGGGAACGATCCACCCTATCCTCGGACACCTTCGCATCTGCAGCCACCTATGAAACCGCCCTTCTGGCTGCAGGAACCGCTCAGGCGGCCGTCGATGTCGTCCTGCAGGGGACTTGCCGAAGCAGTTTCGCCCTCGTCCGCCCACCGGGACATCACGCCGAGTTCGGCCGATCGATGGGCTATTGTGTGTTCAACAACACGGCCCTCGCTGCGGATCATGCCTTGCACCGCTTCGGTCTCGAGCGCGTCTTGATCGTCGACTGGGACGTTCATCATGGAAACGGCACCCAGCATCTGTTCGAAGCCGATCCCCGCGTGCTGTTCTTCTCGGTACATCAGAGCCCGCTTTTCCCGGGAACGGGCCATCTGACGGAAGTCGGAAGAGGCAGCGGCGAGGGATTCACCGTCAACGTACCCTTGCCGAAAGGATGCTCGAACAACGACTATGCCCTCGTCTTCGATCGGATCCTCACCCCGCTGACCCGTTGCTTTCGGCCGGAGCTCATTCTCGTTTCGGCCGGGTTCGACGCCCATTTTCGGGATCCTCTGGGTGGGATGCGGGTCGATGCCGAAGGATTCACCGAGATGACCCGATCGGTCATGGCGCTTGCCGCAGAAGTGTGCAGCGGACGACTGGTGCTGATTCTGGAAGGAGGCTATGATCTGGATGCCTTGGAGGAGTGTGTAAGCGCTGTTCTGATGCAGTTGTGCAGATCCGAGACCCCAGCTTTGACCGGCAATGAGCCGATCCCGATATCGGGAACCTTCCGGAATGTCTGGAAACGATTCTGTGCCGTGCACGGCCTCTTCTGGAAATGTTTCGCCCCGTAGCGCATGATGGAATCGCAAAAAGTCGATTTACCCCCGATTTTGGGGTATTGCCGGGCCTGAGCATGGGGGCGGGTACGCCTTCTGATGCTGCAGCGAAAAAGGCGCGCCCGCACCCATGCGGCTCGCTAAAGACTCTCTGACTTTTTGCGAAGCCGTCAGAGCATGATGGACTTGCAATAAGTCGAGCATATGGACGGCTTCGAAAAAAGGCCGCAGGCAAGGAGTGCAAATCCTGAGGAGTGAGGCGTACTTAGACGTACGCAGCAACGACGAAGGATGCAGCACGACACGGCATCCGGCCTTTTTGCGAAGCCGTCAGAGCATCAGCACTCCCGGAAAGGAGGAGTCCATGGACAAGATCCGCATCATGGAGGCTTCGGTCCGAAAATGGGAAGACATCATCGCCGGTAAATCCTCCGACGGCGGCGTCCTCGATTGCCCACCCTGTCGCATCTTCTATTTCTTCCGCTGCATGGGATGCCCGATCGCAAATTACACAGGGCACAAGTTCTGTGTCGGCTCCCCCTATCCGGACTGGTACTGGCACCATATCGAAGCACACGACAAGGTTTTCCGGCGCATCTACTGTCCCACCTGCCTTCAATACGCCGAAGCCATGCGGGATTTCATGAAGGACATCGTCCGGGATCTGCGCAGGAAACAGGAATTGCGGAAAGACCGGGGTTGAGGAAGCATGTCGCCTGAGTTCTGGTTGCCGTGGTTTCCCCGAATCGCATGGCTTCAGGCCGCTTTGTTCGTGTCGGGCGGATGGTTCCTGTTTCGGGCATCGGGACGCACCATCGCCGAAGCGGCGCTCTATGCCCTGATGACCGGCTGCCTTTTCTTCCGCCTCAGCGTTCAATCCAGCCTGCTGCTCCAGAACCTTTGGCCTCTGTGGCTGATCCATGCCCTCGGCAATTTGGCGGCCTTGTACGCCCTTTATCGGCATCGACGCCTGTTCGCAGAATCCGTCGCATTCTCCATCGGATTCTTCCGGCAGCATCCAGTCACCCTGATCATGGCCGCAGGCGGAATCCTGTTCCGATGTTTTTTGTCTTCCGTGAAAACGCCGGGATGGTTTCCCTTTGCCGTGAGCGAGCGCTTCCTGAGCGCCCCTGCCGCAGGAGGCAGTCATCTGAATGTCTGGATCCAAGCCACCCTGATGCCGGTCGATCTCATGGCCTATCTGGCGATCGGCTTCGGGGTGTATGCCCTTTCGCGACGTCATGCCTGGCCGCCTGCGGCCCTTTCGGCCATGATCACCGCCTTGAGCCTTGCCCGCTGGGCCCATCCACCCATGGCATCGGCCTTCGAAATGGAAATCACCGCAGCCGGACTTCTTGCCCTAACGGCCCTCTACCGGTTTCTCGAACACCCATCCAGCGACGACGGCCTGATTCTGGGGATTGCCGTCATCGGCTGTTCATCGGATTTTCCGATGGGATGGCTGTTTCCATCCGTCATGACCGGGCTGTCGCTTCTCCTGATCCAGCGCCGTCATGGCTGGCATCACTTGATCGACCTCATCCTACGCCGCAAATGGATGGTATTGCTCTGCATCGGTTTTCTGGGGGTCAGCATGCCATTGTGGCGGCATCATGGAGGGGATTTCATCGAGCAGGACGTCATGGTGATGCACGAAAACCGAGACGGCGTTCGGGGGGCAATCCAGAATGCGGTCCGCTATGGATTCCAGGCGGCCTATATCGAGCCTGTCCGCCATGCGGGACTGCAGCCTGCAGGGGAGTTGTGGAAAAGCCTGCTCGAGAAGGCTTACGGATCCGTCTGCCGGATGCTGCGTGTGGGAAAGGACCCGATGCCCTGGATGACTTCGGGCTATGGCCCGCTCATCCTGTTTCTCGTCCTGCCGTCGTGGGCGTATTCGCTGGCTAAGGCATCCCGGCGCCTGAGAAGTGTGGCGATCGCCATGGTCTTCTATGCCGCCCTGCTGTGTCTGATCCCGGCATGGAATCCGGAATACCTCTATCTGCTCTCCCCCATGATCGCCGTCTGCTGCATCATGATCGCCTGCTTTCTTCCCCCCTGGCGGTTTACCAAAGCAGGGCAGCGGTTGTTCCACCTGGTATGTTTGCTGATCTGGGCTTACAGCTTGGCGGATGTGGCTTTACTCCCGTAACGTTGGCTGACGTTCGACCTCGTAGGGGCGACTCGGTGGGGCGCCCCTACCGGCCGCCTTCTTCGACGGGAAAGCACGCACTTTCGCACCACGCACTCCGCATCTTGCACGCTACGGTTCCCATCCACCCCTTTTCCCGTTTTTCTCTTCCCTTTTCTCTATTCTTTTCCTTCATTCCGACCTTCGATCCAGGGTCCGATACTGAATAGCCTCGAACACATGATCGGTTTCGATGTCCGCCTTCCCGTCGAGGTCTGCGATGGTTCGCGCGATCTTGAGAACCCGGTTGAAGGCCCTGGCCGAAAGGCCCAGCCGGTCGATGGCCCTTTCCATGAGGGAGATGCCCTCTGCGCTGAGTCTGCAGTACTTCCGGATGAGGCGGCTTCCCATGTGGGCGTTGCAGTGGATCGTGGTGTTGCGGAAGCGTTCGAGCTGAACGACCCGGGCCGCACAGACCCGACTGCGGATGCTTTCCGAGGTTTCGGCGTCGAAGCCGTCGCTCATCAATTTCTTGTAGGGAACGGAGGGCACTTCGATGTGAATGTCGATGCGGTCGATGAGCGGACCGGAGATGCGGGATCGGTAGCGCTGAATCTGGTGTGCCGTGCACTTGCATTCGTGTTTCGGGTCCGACAGATAGCCGCAGGGGCAGGGGTTCATGGCAGCCACCAGCATGAACCGTGCCGGATAGGTGATGGCCATGGATGCTCGGGATATGGTGACTTTCTCGTCTTCGAGGGGCTGGCGCAGCACTTCGAGGACATGCTTCTTGAATTCGGGAAGCTCGTCCAGAAACAGCACCCCGTTGGTGGCGATGCTCACCTCCCCGGGCCTCGGATAATGGCCGCCTCCGATGAGCCCGGCATCGGAAATGGTGTGATGGGGAGACCGGAAGGGCCGGGTCGTGATCAGGGCCTGGTCCTTGGGCAGCATGCCCGCCACACTGAAAATTTTGGTCGTTTCGATGGCCTCCTCGAACCCGAGGGGCGGCAGAATCGTGGGAAGCCGCTTGGCGAGCATGGTTTTCCCGGATCCAGGCGGACCGACCATCAGAACATTGTGCCCACCGGAAGCCGCAATCTCGAGCGCCCGCTTGGCATGTTCCTGACCCATCACCTCGGCGAAATCCACCCCATAGGGATCGTGCCTCGCAAACAGCGGATCGATGTCCGTCCGCACCGGATCGATGGACTCGTTTCCCCGCAGATATTCGACGGCCTGCGTCAGGTTCCGCACCGGTATCACGTCGAGCCCCGATACCACAGACGCCTCCAGGCGGTTTTCGACCGGAACGAGAATCCCCCGGTATCCGGCCGAACGGGCTGCAATGGCCATGGGAAGGGAGCCGTTGACCGGCTTGATCCGGCCGTCCAAGGCAAGCTCTCCCAACACCAGAAATCCGTCGACCCGCTCCTGGTGGATGAGCCGCGTTGCCGTCAGAATTCCCAGGGCAATGGGCAGATCAAACCCTGTACCCTCCTTCTTGATGTTGGCCGGAGCCAGATTGACCGTGATCCGGTCATCCGGAAAGGCGTATCCCGAATTCTGAATGGCGGATTTCACCCGCTCCTTGCTTTCCTTGACGGCTGTCTCGGGCAATCCGACCGTGGCGAAACTGGGCAAGCCATTGGTCAGATCGACTTCGACCTCGATGATATAGGCATCGATGCCGATGACAGCACTGCTGAAGATGCGGGCAAGCACTCGGCGCTCCCTCCACCCGAAAAGCGATTCAATGATTTCTGCCGGATTCCTCCGCACATCCAGCTGCAGCAAACACCCCGGCTACCATGGTTCGGGCCTCCTGCTGCAGATCGGCCAGATGCTTCTTTCCCTTGAAGCTTTCCGCATAGATCTTGTAGACGTTTTCGGTTCCGCTGGGTCTTGCCGCAAACCAGCCGTTTTCGGTGACCACCTTGAGCCCGCCGATCGGCTGATCGTTTCCAGGCGCCCGGGTGAGTTTGGCCAAGATAGGCTCTCCGGCAAGCTCCCGCGCTGAAACGGCATCGGGGGAGAGCGACAGAAGGGCTGCCTTCTGCGCCGGGGTTGCCTTCTCGTCGATGCGCTCGTAGACCGGGCTGCCGAGGCGCTCCCGAAGCGCCTCGTAATGAAGGCTCGGGCTTCTGCCCGTTACGGCAAGGATTTCTGCAGCCAGCAGATCCAGAACGATGCCGTCCTTGTCCGTCGTCCAGACATCCCCGTTTCGGCGCAGGAGGGTGGCCCCTGCGCTTTCCTCGCCGCAGAAGCCGAAGGCACCCGAAAGCAGGCCGTCCACAAACCACTTGAATCCGACCGGAACCTCGACGACCGCTCGACCGAGAGCCGCTGCCACCCGATCGATCATGGCGCTGCTGACCAGGGTTTTTCCGATGGCGGTCGAGGCCTTCCACAGCGGACGGTTGCGGAACAAATAGTCGATGCAAACCGCGAGAAAGGGATTGGGGGCCATCAACCCGGCATCCGGTGTGACGATCCCATGACGGTCCACATCCGGATCGTTCCCGAAGGCGAGATCCACGTCGTCTTTCATGCCGATCAGCCGCTGCATGGCATACGGAGAGGAGCAATCCATGCGGATTTTGCCGTCTTTGTCCACAGTCATGAACAAGAAGGTCGGATCCACCGCCGGATTCACCACCCGGATGTCCAGTCCATAGCGATCTGCGATCACCTCCCAGTAACGTACGGCGGCTCCCCCCATGGGATCCACCCCCAACCGGAGCCCCGCCTTTCGGATGGCCGCCATATCGATGACGCTTTCCAGATCGCCGACATAGGCGGAAACATAGTCGTAGGGCCGCACGAAACCGGAGGCAAGCGCCTTCTCCCAAGGCATCCGCCGAACCCCTGCCTGCGGATCCCCGAGCATATCGTTGGCTCGGTTCTCGATCCATCGGGTCACCGTGGTTTCGGCAGGCCCGCCGTGAGGCGGGTTGTACTTGAAGCCTCCGTCTTCGGGCGGATTGTGGGAAGGTGTGATGACGATGCCGTCCGCCTTTTCCGAGGTTTGACTGTGACTGCGATTCCACCACAGGACGGCATGGGAGACGACAGGGGTCGGCGTGTATCCGAACCCTTCCTGCACGAACACCGATACACCGTTTGCTGCAAGCACTTCGACGGCCGTTCGGAAACTGGGCTCGGAAAGGGCATGGGTGTCCTTTCCCAGAAACAGCGGCCCTTCGATGCCCTGCGACCTGCGATAGTCGCAGATGGCTTGGGTGATGCAAGCGATGTGATCTTCGTTGAACTGGTAGTGGAAGGAAGACCCGCGATGGCCCGACGTGCCGAAGGCAATCCGGTGAGCTGGCTGCCGAGGATCGGGATGCAGGGTGTAGTAGGCGCTGATCAGCGCCGGAACGTCGATGCGCAGGCTTTCGGGAGCCGGTTTTCCGGCAAGTTCATGCACGCCCATGGGGATGGCCTTCCTTTCTCGGTACCCGATACCGATCGTTCAGTGAAGAGATTCCTGAAGCCGGGCCGCAACCTGATCGATGAATCCTTCGGTGGTCTGAAACCCCTCCGGTTTCGGATCCATCAGCGGCACCAAGTCCTTGGTGACAATGCCCGATTCGATGCACGACAGGACGGCGGCTTCGAGCTTGTCCGCAAAAGCGGCCACATCCGGCGTTCCGTCCAGCTCGGCCCGCTTGCGAATGGCCCCCGTCCAGGCGAAAATGGATGCGACCGAATTCGTGCTGGTCGGGTTTCCTTTCAGGTGTTCATAGTAATGGCGGCGAACCGTCCCATGAGCCGCCTCGAATTCGAAGAGCCCGTCCGGAGACACCAGCACCGATGTCATCATCCCGAGGCTTCCGAACCCCGAAGCCACCACATCCGAGAAGACATCCCCGTCGTAGTTGCTGAGGGCCCACAGAATGCCGCCTTCGTGTTTCATGATCTGAGCCGCCGCATCGTCGATCAGGAAATAGCGGTAGGATATGCCGGCCTCTGCGAGTTCTTTTTGTCGGGATTCGATTTCCTCCGCAAAGACATTCTTGAAAAAGGCGTGATAGGTCTTGCTGATCGTATCTTTCATGGAGAACCAGACATCGATCTTCTCGTTCAGGGCGTAGGTGATGCAAGAACGCGCGAACGAGCGGATGGACCCCTCCAGGTTGTGGATGCCCATCACCACGCCTGTTCCGTTGAAGCGATGAACCGGAATGCGGGTGACAAAACCATCCTCATCGGTATGAACCAGCTCCACGAGCCCCGGACGGTTGATCTTCATTTCCGCCGATTTGTAGATGTCCCCATAGGCGTGACGACCGATGACGATGGGTTTTTTCCAAGAAGAGACGGCGGGTCGGATGTTTCGGACGAGAATGGGCTTTCGAAACACCGTTCCGTCCAGAATGGATCGAATCTGTCCGTTCGGGGAAGGCCAGGCTTTCTTGAGCCCGTATTCCGTCACCCGTTCGGTATCCGGGGTGATGGTGGCGCATTTGACGCCGACGCCGTATCGTCGGATGGCATGAGCCGCTTCGAGAGTCACCCGGTCTTCGGTGATGTCGCGGTTTCGAATGCCCAGATCGAACCGGACCAGATCGATATCGAGATACGGCAGAATGAGCCGCTCTTGAATCATGGCCCAGATGATGCGGGTCATTTCATCCCCGTCCATTTCGACGAGGGGCGTTTTCACTTTCCATTTCGATGGCATTGGGCTAAACTTCCTTTATTATCCGTGAATCTGATTTTTGATGGCCTCGCAAAAAGTCGCCTCTTACCGATTTTCTTCCAATGCCGGGCTTCCAGCAGGAGGGCGGGTGGTGTTTTGCGAAGCAGCGGAAACGTGTTTGAAGCAGCCGGAGATCGTTGGATCGGGCGGACGCGCTTCATTTACTTTTGGATGAAAGACAGTAAGTTGCCTTTCAGAAAACCTTCGTTTCTATCTTGGCCATCCGCCCGATCCTACGAGATCGGGCTGCTGAGTTTTTCCGCTGCGCAAGCAAAATGCACCCGCTCTCCTGCGGGTCAACCAAGAGCATCCGACTTTTTGCGAGTCCATCATGGTTGATGGCTTTACAAAAAGGCCAAAAGTCTCATCCGAGTCGCATGCACCCCGATCCGCATTGCCAAAAAGACTTGCACCGCTACACCCTCGAGGGTGGATGGACCGTTCTGGCCGGCAAAACCGACGAGGCCAACGACCGGCTGAGTTTGCACATCGCCGATCCCGACGATTATTGGTTTCACGTGCGGGGAATGCCGGGCAGCCATGTCGTGTTGCAGAACCGTAAGGACGCCGTACCCGACAAACGCACCCTTCGAGCGGCTGCATCCATTGCGGCCTGGCACAGCAAGGCCCGAAACGGCGGAACGACGGCCGTTTCGATGACCCGGGCGCGGTACGTTTCCAAACCGTCCGGAGCCAAACCAGGAACGGTGACGATCCGCAAAGAAACGGTTCTTTTGGTCAAACCCGCTCTTCCCGAAAACCCTACATGACCGATATCGTTCTTGTACAACCGCCCATCCGGGATTTCTATCTGACCCGCAAGCGAACCTTTCCCTATGGATTGAGCCGCATCGCCGCCTGCCTCCGGTCGGCGGGATTCGATGTGACGATCTTCGACGGGCTTGCAACGGATCGAAAGCGCCCCCTTCCCGTGCCCCAGCCTCTGCAGGAAGCCGCCGATCTATACGGACCGCCGGACGCTTCCCCCTTCGCACTGTTCCACGGCTGGTATCATTTCGGGTTCAGCTTCGAACATTGCGCCGAACAGATTCGAAAAAGCCGGCCCTGGCTGGTCGGCATTTCCTCGTTGTTTACGGCATACAGCGGGGAAGCCCTATTTTTGGCAAAGACCATAAAGAAAATCCATCCGAATTGCAAGATCGTCCTGGGCGGCCATCATCCTACGGCCTTCGCTCAGGACGTTCTTCAGGAACCCGAGGTGGATTTTGTGATCCGGGGGGACGGAGAAGAAGCCATGACAGCTCTGGCCTCCCTTCTGAAAGCAGGCGAACCCCTCGAGGGTGTCCCCGGATTGGCTTTTCGGAATGCTGACGGCACATTCACCGTAGGAGCACCGGCCGTAGTAGCCGATCTCGACAGCCTGCCCCCACCCGCCATCGATCTGGTCCGCCTCGATCGGTACAGCCGCAGGAACCGACCGGCCTTGGTGGTCGCCGCCAGCCGCGGCTGCCCCATGACATGCAGCTACTGCTGTTTCGGCGGCGATTCGACCCTTGCTTACAGGCGCATGTCCTGGCAGCGGGTGATGCAGGAAATCGACACAGCTCTTTCCCGATACGATGTCGGGTTCATCGATTTCGAAGACGAACACCTGAGCCTCGACCGGGACGGGATGGTCGGCTTCCTTCGGGAATTCCGAAGACGATATGCAGATCGCGGAATAGAGCTTCGGGCGATGAACGGGCTGTATCCACCGTCGCTCGATCCGGAGATGATCCGGGAAATGCGGGATTCCGGATTCCGTACCTTGAATCTATCCCTGGGTTCGACGGATCCGGTCCAAATGAAGCGGTTCAGCAGGCCCCCCGTTCTGAAAGCCTTCGATCGATGCCTGGATGCCGCTGCAACCTGCGGTATGGAAGCCGTCGGCTATATCCTGATCGCAGCCCCGGATCAGACGGCGGAAGCCTCCCTGTCGGATCTGCTGGCCCTTGCGCAAAGGCGGGTCCTTGTCGGCGCATCGGTGTTCTACCCGGCCCCGGGAAGCCGAGATTACCGCTGGTGTGTGGAACAGGGGCTTTTACCGAACGACCGGGCTGCCTTCCGATCGACGGCCATCCCCCTGTCGCATCGAACCACCCGGCTTCAGACGGTGACCCTGATGCGGATCGCCCGGATGATCAATTTCATCAAGCGACTGCTGGATGCAGGCGTCGATCCGTCGAATCTCGACGGGGCCGTGCATTGCGCCAATCTCTCCGATCGGGACCGAAACGGCGCCTTGCTGCTGCAGAAGTTTCTTTCGGATGGTCGAATCCGGGGTATCGACCGCGAAGGAAACGCGTTTTTCCACCGGGTCGACGAAGCGTTGGCGGCGACCTTTCGGGCGGCCATTGCATCCACCCGATTCTTGGGAGTACATGCATGATGGACTCGCAAAAAGTCGCCTCTTTCCGATTTCCTTCCAATGCCGGGCTTCCAGCAGGAGGGCGGGTGGTGTTTTGCGAA